>CAYJNU010000424.1:0-7211 GCA_964371005.1 uncultured Verrucomicrobiota bacterium
CACCTGAAGAGCAGCGGCTTCGTCCACATCGTCCTTGAGGGAGACAATCTCTACGCCGCCACCTACGGCGAGGTCTTCTGTCTTGACCCTCAAACCGGCGCAAAGCGCTGGCATAATCCTTTGAAGGGTTACGGCCTCGGCTTGGTGAGCATCGCCACAGAGAACACGCCCATAAGCGCCCTCCTGAACTTGGCTGCTGAGCGGCAGCGCCAGGATGCGGAATCGTCCGCCGCAATGGCCAGTTTCACCGCCCCCGCGGCTTCGTAGAAGTCTGGGAACTGCCAGGAGAGTCAACAGCGTGAACTTCCTCGCCCTCATCGAGGCCAAACGCGATGGTCAGGCGCTTTCCATCGCACAACTCCGAGGATTTGTCTCTGCCGTCGTCGCGGGTGGACTTCCCGACTACCAGCTCGCCGCGTTTCTCATGGCCGTCTTCTTCCGCGGTCTCAACACGGAAGAAACCACCGCCCTCACCCTCGCCATGCGCGACTCGGGCGACGTACTCAAGTTCCCGAAAGACAAGCGCCCGCTCGTGGACAAGCATTCCACCGGCGGGGTGGGCGACAAGGTCTCGCTCCCGCTCGCGCCCCTGTTGGCCTGCCTCGGCTTCCGTGTGCCGATGATTTCCGGTCGCGGCCTCGGCATCACCGGCGGCACGCTGGACAAACTGGACTCCATCCCCGGCTTCCAAACGCTCCTGCCGGCAAGGCGGATCGTGGAGATCGTCCAAGAGGTCGGCTGCGTCATCTGCGGCCAGACCGACCGCATGGTCCCGGCGGACAAACGGCTGTACGCCCTGCGCGACGTGACCGGCACCGTGCCAAGCATCCCGCTTATTGTCGCATCGATTCTCTCCAAGAAACTGGCCGAAGACCTCGACGCGCTGGTGCTTGATGTGAAATTCGGTTGCGCCGCCTTCATGCAGACCAAGGCAGAAGCGCGGAACCTAGCCAAAGCCATGGTCGCGCTCGGCAATCAGTGCGGCGTGAACACGAGCGCCCTCCTGACCAGCATGGACATGCCGCTCGGCCGGAGCGCCGGCAACTGGCTGGAAGTGAAGGAAAGCGTCGTTTGCCTGAATAGTGGTGAAGGCTTCCAGCCTGTTTTCCATCAGGGGCTCGGCCTCTTGCCACCTAAATCGGGCGGGATACCTGTTCCACAGGATCTCCGCGAGATTCTGCTTTTCTGCGCTGCGCATTTGCTCGTCCAGACGAAGAAAGAGAAGTCCTTTGGCGTCGCCTTGAGGCAGGCTGAAGCCTGCCTCGATTCCGGCGCGCCGAGACGGAAGTGGGACGAGATGCTCGCAGCCCAAGGTGCGGACCTCGACGCGTTCAACGAAAAGCTGACTCTCGACTATACCGCACCCGCCTCCGTCGAACTCAAGGCCGATCGCAGCGGCTTCGTTTCGAAGTGCGATGCGCGGGTCATTGGCGAAGTCATCCGCGACCTGGGTGGAGGCCGGCTCACGAAAGACTCCGTGATCGACTTCAATGTGGGGGTGGATCAACTCGCAAAGCCCGGCGAACCAGTAAAGGCGAGGGCAACTCTCGCCCGCATCCACGCCGCTGACCGTGGCCAGGCCAAGGCGGCCTGCGCCCGGCTCAAAAGCGCGTTCAGCATTTCCGAAAGACAGGCTAGGACCCTTCCGCTGATCTCGGAAGTCATCACCCGCTAGTCATCGTCGTCGTCCTTCGTGCCGTCGAGCTTCAGCCCCAGCTTTCGCAGGCCCTTGCCATGCGCGCCGGCGAAGGCCACCGGATAGGGCGTGTCCACGCCTTTTGCGGAATGCCAGAGGATGCGGTTGAGCGTGTCTTCGTCCGCCCGGTCCACCTCGTCCCAGTTTTGCTCCAGGCTCTTGAGCGCCCAATGCAGTTCCTCGCCTCGCAGCTCAGCCTTTTGCTTGTTCAGTTCGGCGAGCGGAATCCGGTTGGGTTGACATTGATACGGCTTGAGGTCGGGCTTCGTCGTAAAGCACTCCGTCATCAACGGCGCGAGGGCGACCATTTGATTCATCGGCGAGACTCTGAACATGCGCGACATCGTGTGCAGCACGGAGGTCTGGTTGTAGAACTGGCTCACCACCGCGCCGCGTTTCGTGTAAGGGCTGACCACAAGGCAAAGCGAGCGGTGGCCGTCCACGTGGTCATAACCGTTCTGTGGATCGTCTTCGTTGACGAAGATGCAGGTCTTCGGCCAGAAGCGGCTTTGCGAGATGCGCTCGATTATGCGGCCCAGGGCGAGATCGTTTTCTGCCACATGCGCACGAGGGGTGGGCATGCCGGGGCTGGTGCCGGACGTATGATCGCTGGGCAGCATGACGATAACGAAGTTCGGCCAGTCGCCGCGCTGTTCGTATCCTTCGAACTCCTTGAGGAAGACATCGGCACGGACGGCGTCCGGGATGCGCATGTTCCAGCCGGGCGAATCCGGGCAGCTATATCGACGCAATGTCTCGATCTGAATGTCGTGCTCGAAGGTGATCTTGCCAGCCTTGGCCTGGTGATCCTGCCAGACCTCCAGCCATTTCGCGCCCTTGGGCTGCGTCGCCGTTTTGGCCATTTCGCCGTAGTTGCGGAAGGAGAGCCCCTGCAACAGGACATGGTCCCAGATAAAACCGGTGGCCGCAAAGCTGAGCGGGTCGTCGCCGGAGAACGGATAGCTGCGCGCCCAGCCGCCGAAGGATTTCTCCAGATAATCCGTCGCGTAGCCTTCCATGGCCCACGCGTGGCCGTCCGCCGAGCAAACGCCATTGCAGTAGTAGTTGTCGAGCAGCACGAACTCCTCCGCCAGGGCGTGGTGATTTGGTGTCACTTCGCGGCCAAAAGTACAGAGCGCCGGGTCAGAGTTCCCCTGCGGCAGATCACCGAAGACTTGGTCGTAAGTGCGGTTCTCCTTGATGATGTAAACGACGTGATCAAACACGGAAGGCTCGCCGAGGCGGTTCGGCACGGGAACGGGCTTGCGGCTGCTGCGGGACTTGTCCCAAGCGCGCAACATCTGCGGCACGCGCGCGTCGGCCATGACCCGCCGCGTATGTGCTCGCAGTGTCGTCGCGTCCGGAATCCCCACCCTGCTGACCGTGCCCAGGTGGTTGTGGCTGTTCCAACCCTTCTTGTCCTTCGAAGGATTGCGCGAGCCGAAGCCTTTAATGTTCGCGATGTAAAGGTGCTGCCCATCGTTGATTAACCCGCCCGGATACCAGGCCGTCGGGATGAAGCCCGCCAACATGCTCTTGCTACCTGTCGCCTCCGCGAGAGAAACCACCGCCACCGCGTTGTTGCCGCCGTTGGCAACGAATAACGATCTGCCATCCTTGCTCAACGAAAGGGCGTTCGGAGCGCTGCCGAAGGCGAGGCTGGCTTCCGGTTTAACGGAGATCGTTTCCACGACTGCCAGTGTGCCCGTGTCAATCACGCTGACGGTATCAGAGTTGGCGTTGGCCACGTAAACCCGCCCGCGCGCTGCATCCAGTTCCAGATCGCAGGGATGCAAGCCCGTCACGAGTTGCGCGACTTCCTTGCCTTGCTCGATATCCACCACCGACACCGTCCCGCTGCTGGCCACGCCGCGTTCGTCCACCACAGTGTCTGTGCCGGCGGACTTGGCGGTCTTGTCGCCGGTGCGGGCCCGCCGTCCACCCCAATTCGACACGAACGCCTTTTTTCCGCCTGCGAGCACCACCACGTCATACGGCGCGACGCCTACTGCGATTTCCTTAACGACCTTGCCCGCTTCGAGGTCCACGAGGCCGAGCGTGTTGTTTCGCGAGAGGCAGACGTAAGCCGTCTTCTCGTCGTCCGACAGCACCAGCCCGCACGGCGCCGAGTCGCCCTTGGCCCTGAGCGCTTCCTTGAAGCCTGCGCCCGCCGCTCCGGCCACCGAGGCTTCGTCGGCTTTTAACGTCGGGCCAATCATGGGAATCTTGCGCCCCAACTCCAACTTGCCACCGGATGCCACCTTGATCTCCCAAAGCACGTCCTGCGAGGTGCTGGCGAACAGGCGCGAGCCATCGCGCGTCACGACAACTCCGTGCCACGAACTGCCCCCGGCGCTGAACTTCAACTCCTGCTTGAGCTGCCAAGTCGCCGCGTCGAGTACAACCAATCCGCGGTTGTCCTTCACGTAAACCGTACGGCCATCCGGCGACGCGACCAAGTCCACGGGGCGCCCGCCGAATTCAACGGACTGTCCAGCCGGATGCAGGAACTGGAGCGTGGCCGTCAGGTGTCCGCCCGCAGGCTGCGGGCCGACATGCTGGATTGAATTGGATTGGCAGCCAAGGATGAGGCAAAGGGCCGGCGGTAGAATCGTGAGCAGGCGCATAACTGGAATTCAGATTGGCGATGAAGTTACAGGACACCTTCGCCCGACGCCAAGAGAGAATCCACTGGGCGCTCATTTCGCAAGCCGCGTTCCGGGCTCCACTTGGGCTCAGTCATATCCATGAAGTCGGACCGCGACCGGTCCCCGGTCGCAGCACGGGCAGACGAGATGTTGTCTCGGGACTGGTGACGGTCGCGTGCTCACGTCTCGTGAAGCGTCTGGGCGAGGTTCACTACCGATGAAAACGGACGTCCCACCTCCGTTCTGTGCTGCTGCGACCGAGGGACCGGTCGCGGTCCGGCGGAATGGTTCCGGCTCAGGCCAGCACGCCGCGGAGGAACCTGCAATTGGCCTTGTAGCTTTCGAGCATCTGCGCGCCCTTGGGCACGGCGCCCTCGATTTGCACCCAGCCGCGGTAGCCGATGTCGTCCAACGCCGCGCGGACCTTCTGGAAATCCACCTTGCCCTGGCCCAGCAACGCGCCGTTTTCCTTCGCGTGCAGTTCACAGATGCGCGCGCGCCCGAGCTGCCGAATCTCCTGGTAGATGTCGTAGCCGCGGTCGTTCGAGTTACAGACGTCGTAATAGACCCGCACTGCCTTCGAGCCGACGCGATCCAAGATGTCCAAGTGTTCCTCCGCGCTGAGCCAGCTCTCGATACCCAGCACCACACCCGCCTTTTCTGCCTTGGGCGCGACCGCCTTGAGCCGCCTGACCACCTCTTCCGTGCCTGGCTTGTCGCCTTTGAGATCGCCCTTGCCAAAGAACGCGAGCAACACCACGCGCACGCCGAGTTTCTGGCAAACGTCCACGCAATCGCTCACCCACTCGACGGTGCGCGGGTCGCTCTTATAGGGCACGCCGTTCAACTCGCCGATGGCCAACGAGGCAATTTCCAAACCGACCTGCTTCGCGGCGTCGCGGTACGCTTGCTGCATCTCCGGTTTGCGCAGGTGCATGCCGTTCGCCTCCGTGCCGAGGCTCACCTGCACGCCGTCCAGCCCGATTCGCTTCGCCACCTCGAACGCCGCCGGGTCAGCCATCTTGCCGATGGACCAATCGCACGCGCCGATCCTGAACCGGCGTTCATTCGGTGCGGCGAGCAGCGGGGCGAGTTGCGGTAGGAGCGCGAATCCAGCAGCGGCTTGTGCCGAGCGGCGAAGCATCTGGCGGCGGTTCATCAGCGGAGTCTTCATGGCTGTTTCGATTCACGGCGAAACTACCGGCGCGGGGCTGTTGCGGCCAGCGCAATCTGGCTGCGATGCAAAGCCGCGCTTCGCATTGTGGTGCGCATCGTGGTGCGAGCTTTCAGCTTGCAGCCGTGCCGGCAACCTTTCAGGTTGCCCGTGAGCCCGCATGCGACCTCCCCCGCCAAGCCAGAGGCATGAGTCACGCCCGCAAGCTGCAGGCTTGCGCCACTACCTTCCGCCAGCGCGACCGGATGTTCCCGAAAAATCCGTCCAGCGCTCGGGGCATTTTCGGGGGCATTTTCGCTTCCCTCGCTCCCGCCGCTTCCCTAGCCTGTCGCGCAGGCACATGAGAACCTCGCTATCTCTTGTCACTCTGTCGCTCAGTCTGTTCGCAGCGTGGGCAGCGGACCCGGGCGCAATCATCTCCATCGTCGGCGACGAGTTTCACCTCAACGGCAAACCGACCTACGCCGGCCGCGTCTGGCGCGGACACAAGATTCAGGGCCTGCTGCTGAACGCCCGCCTCGTGCAAGGCATCTTCGACGATCGGAACACGAACACCGTTGCGCAATGGGCCTACCCAGACACCGGCAAGTGGGACGCGGACCGGAACACGCGCGAGTTCATCGCCGCGATGCCCGAATGGCGGCGGCATGGGTTGCTGGCCTTCACGCTCAATCTCCAGGGCGGCTCGCCCCAGGGCTATTCGCAGCAGCAGCCGTGGCACAACTCCGCCTTCGAGGCCGATGGCTCGCTCCGCGCGGATTACCTGGCGCGGCTGGAGCGCATCCTGAACCGGGCCGACGAACTCGGCATGGTGGTCATCCTCGGCTACTTCTACTTCGGACAGGACGAGCGCTTGCGGGACGAAGCCGCCGTGCTGCGCGCCACCGACGATGCCACGCGCTGGCTGCTCGACCACGGCTGGCGGAACGTCCTCGTCGAGGTCAACAACGAGTGCAACGTGCGCTATGACCACGCCGTCCTGCGCCCCGACCGCGTCCACGAACTGATCGAGCGCGTGAAGGCGATGAAGACGGGCGGGCGACGGCTTCTGGCCGGCACTTCCTACGGCGGCGGGACCATCCCCAAGGAAAACGTGGTGCGTGCCTCGGATTTCCTGCTCATCCACGGCAACGGCGTGTCGAACCCCGACCGCATCGCCGAGATGGTCCGCCAGACGCGCGCCGTGCCCGGCTACGCACCCAAGCCGATCCTCTTCAACGAAGACGACCACTTCGACTTCGACAAACCGAAGAGCAACTTCACCGCCGCCGTGGGCGAACGCGCGTCGTGGGGCTACTTCGACTTCCGCATGAAGGGCGAGGGGTTCGACGAGGGTTACCAGAGCGTGCCGGTGAACTGGGGTCTCAACAGCGAACGCAAGCGAGGCTTCTTCCGCCTGCTGGCGGAGATCACAGGCAGCCAGCCGCAGTGAGGGCTCAGCCGCAACATGCTGCCGGCTTCCAGCCGGCAGACCGTACTTCTCCTCTGCTGCCCCGACTCCGCGCTTGGTGGCAGTTCGCGCTTGTTCGGTGAATCGAAAGCGGCGGTCAACCGCACGCAGTCCAGACGCTTCGCGAGGTTCGAGGCGCAAGACCCAAACCCCGCAGTTGGGGCGAACAGCGAAGACGCAAAGGCTTAGCGCGGCAAAGCCGCAACCAAAAAGGAAGGAAGCGCCATCGTCCGGTTGTTAAGC
>CAYJNU010000425.1:0-4419 GCA_964371005.1 uncultured Verrucomicrobiota bacterium
CACTTGGAGAGCCCGGAGACATTCTGGTCGCTGCCGCGACTCATGCACGTCTGAAAGACAAACACCAGTTCGGGCCGCAGCGCAGCTTGAATCCCAAGGGTTGCGGTGAAGCGATTGCCTACCCGCTGCACGATCGTGATTGAAATGCGCGGCTGATTGTTCGCAGGAGTAATGGCTATAGCCTAATGGCGCGCACGTCCAGGGGAACCTGCTTTCACGGCGCACTTCCTTATTCCTTCCTTGCGGACACCCGGGATTCCTCATCCTCCTCTCGCATCCTGCCGGAGACAAGGCGTCGAACTCCAAGGAGCCACCACAGCGCTAAATCTCCACGCCAAGCGCGTTCTTTATGGGCACGCTTCGCACTGACGGTTTGTCATCCATCCCCGCCGGTGCAACCGCCAAAGCCAACGCTGAGGTCTGGGGGCATCACTTTATCTGGTTGCCACGGCTCGTTTGGTTTGGGAATCCTGTCCGACGACTGGTAATCGCTGAAACCTCGTCTTCATGCGTTCCATCAGCAACATCGGGGCAATCCTGTGGATGGCTGGCCTGCGCTTGATCGCAGGCGACGAACTGGCGTTGCCCGATACCGGGGCGGCGCAAATCTTCTCCCAGACGCTGACGAACGTGGCGCAGTTCTACCGAGCGACCGGCACGGGACACCACGCCAATCACGCCGTCCGAGTCGAGGGAGTGGTCTGTTGGGTGGATCCGAGCGGCGAAACCTTCATCCTGGAGGATGACTCCGGGGCCATACCGGTCAGGGCGGAGTTTCTCCGGGCGAAAGTCCGGGTGGGACAGCGGGTGCGCGTAGAAGGAGATTGCAGCGCGCAACGGACCGGGTTGGGTTTTGTGATGGCGCAGTCCTTCGTCGTGGACAACGACGGCTTGCATCCTCCACTTGAGAAAGCCGGGTCGGTCTTCCTCGCAGCCGGAAACAACCCCGTCCGTTTGACCTGGTTTAACAGCCGGGGAGAAGCCGTGCTGAACGTCTGGTATCAAGGGCCAGGGGTGCCCTGGCAGCCGCTGCCCGCCACAGCTTTATTTCGGGCGGAAGGAACAACGGCTGAGGGCGCGCCCAACTTGGTGCCTGGGCTGGACTACCGGTGCTGGGAGGGCGGATGGGATTGTGTTCCGGATTTCAGCCAACTGGTGGTTGCGACGAACGGAGTGGCCAACGGTTTCGACGTCGGCGTCAGAACCCGCCCCGAGAGTGTCGGCCTGGAGTTCACCGGGTATTTGAAAGTGCCGCAAACGGGCCTGTACACGTTTTACACGGAATCGGATGACGGGTGCCTATTGTATGTGGGGCCGCCTTCGATGCGGCTGACGGCGCTGGGCGAGGCAACGGTGCCGAGGCCGAGCCCGTTGGCGCTGGGCAAGGTCCTGACCGATTTGGAGGAATTCCATCGCTACGTCGTCGAGGGAGAGGTGAAATTTGTAGATGAACGGCAGCGCGCCCTGCGTTTGGAGCTGAGCGCAGGCGAGGATCATTTGGTGGTGGAGATTGCGGATGCGCGCGGAGCGCAACCTCGAACGCTGCGAGGGAGCCGAGTGCGGGCGGCGGGAATTTGTCACGGCACTTCCACGTTCGATGGACGGAAAGTGGCCGGCTACTTGTGGGTTCCAAGCTGGAGCGACGTTGAGGTCCTGGTCGAGCGGGAGGCGGCTGCGGGAGCCGGAGCCAGCAGCGGAAATCTGCCGCTGCTGACCACGATCGGGCAGATACGGAGGTTGAGCCCTGAAGCAGCAGACCTGGGCTACCCGGTCCATATCCAGGGCGTGGTCACAGCCAAGTTCGATAACGGGGCCAATCTGGTGGTTCAAGATGCCGATCACGGAGTCTATGTCCGGGTGCCTTTAGGGAACACGCGGGGGCGACTGGAAATTGGGGATGCTTGTGAAATCACCGCCACGACCCGTTCCGCTGCGTGGGCGCCGACCATTGAGGCCCAGCGAGTGGTGCGCCTGGGCCTGGGACGCTTGCCCGATCCGATGCGCCCGTCCTGGGACCAGATTCTGAACGGGAGCCTGGATTCGCAATACGTCGAGTTGGAGGGCCTCGTCACCGAAGTCCACGAGACAGGGGTGAAACTGCTCACGCGCGTGGGCAGAATTGAGATGGACTTCGGGGGCAAGAGCCGCGAGGAATGGCGACGTTTCGAGGATGCGCTCGTGCGCATCAAGGGATGCGTGTTCGCGGTCTATGATCCCGCAACCCGGCTGGCCATCAGCGGCAAAATCCGTTTCATTCAACCGGCCCTGACCGTGGACGAGTTCCCGCCGGCGGATCCGTTTGTGATCCCGCTCAAGCGCGTGGCGGCGCTGCGCTCGTTTGATCCGCAAGCCAGCGCCTTCCGGCGGGTCAAGGTTTCGGGCCAGGTCATTCACGCCCACAACGGTCTCTATTGCCTAATGGATGCCACGAACGGCCTGCGCTTTTTTCCGAAGCAGGAAGTGACGGTGCCGGCGGGCGCCTTGGTGGAGGTGGTCGGCATCTCGGATTTGAGTGGTCCGTCGCCCGCGTTGCGCGAGGCGCAAGTGCGGATCGGGAGCGCGCAGGAACTGCCGGCGGCGAACGCGCTGGCGGGGACCAATTTGTTGAACGGCACGCACGACGCGACCTTGGTGCGCGTGGAATCGCTTTTGTTGAATCTCAGCCGCGAGGCCGGCGATCAGGTGTTGGAGTTGCGAACCGGGCCGTATGTCCACAAGGCGCGGCTGAACACGAACTTGGGTCTCGTGGGGCCAATTCCCCTTGGCAGCCGACTGGCGTTGACCGGGGTCTATCTGGGGCGAGGGGGAAATTGGGCGGCGGGCCAGGACATTGAGAGTTTCGATCTGGCGCTGAACTCGCCGACGGATATCACGGTGCTGGAAAAGCCGTCCTGGTGGACGTCGCAGCGACTGCTGGGCCTGGCAGGAACTCTAGCGGCGGTCCTGCTGCTGGCTGTGGGCTGGATTCGGGTGCTGCGCCGGCAAGTGGAGGAACGCACGGAGCAGCTCGCACAACAGATTCAGGCACGGCAGCGCGTCGAACAGCAGCGAGCGGTCGAACAGGAGCGCACCCGGCTGGCGCGAGATCTCCACGATGACCTGGGCGGCGGGTTGACCGAAATCAGCATGTTGGGATTCCTGGCCAACGACCGCGGCCTCGGTCCCGAGCGGAAGGCGGGTTATCTGCAGCAGATGACTGAAAAGGCTCGTCAGTTGGTGACCGCGCTGGATGAAATCGTTTGGGCCGTGAATCCGCGGTACGATTCGCTGGGCAGTCTGGCGGGATATTATTCGCTATATGCCCAGCGCTTCCTGGGCCTGGCTTCCCTGTCGTGCCGCCTGGAGGTTGCGGAGACGCTTCCCGATTGTCCGCTGGACTCCAAGCTGCGGCACAGCCTCTTTCTGGCGTTCAAGGAGGCGCTCAACAACGTGGTGCGGCATGCGGAGGCTTCCGAAGTCCGGTTGCGCATCCAGGTGGAAGACGGCGAATTGATCATCTCCGTCACCGACAACGGCCGCGGATTGCAGCCCGCGACCGAAACAGCGCCCGGCATGGATGGCTTGGCCAACATGCGGGAGCGGATGTCGGTCTTGGGCGGGCGCTGTGAGATTCGGAGCGCTCCCGCTCAAGGCACGACGGTGCTTTTCGGAGTGCGCCTGCCCGACGATAACCATGATTAAAGTCGCCATTATTGAGGACAACCCGACCATCCGCGAGAGCCTGGAGGCAATCGTCAATCTTGCACCCGGCTGCGCTTGCGTGGGCGCGTGGGGCACCGCTGAGGAAGGCTTGCGGATGGTGCGAAAGCAGGAACCGGAAGTCGTGTTGATGGACATCCAGTTACCCAACATGTCGGGCGTTGAATGCACCGCACAGATCAAAGAGCTGTTGCCGGCAGTGCAAATCATCATGGTAACGGTGTATGAGGATCCCGACCGCATTTTCCGGGCGTTGCGCGCCGGGGCGTGCGGGTATCTGCTCAAACGGTCCACGCCCGAGCAGATCATTGCGGCGATTCGCGACGTGCATCAAGGCGGAGCGCCCATGAGCAGCGAGATCGCCCGCAAAGTGATCGCCCAATTCCGGGAGCCCCAGGAGACGGCCGAAGAGGTGGAGAACCTCTCGACCCGGGAACGGGAAGTCCTGGAGTTGGTGGCGCAGGGCATGAGCAACAAGGAGATTGCCGGCCGCATGAGCGTGAGCGTGGATGCGGTCCGCTGGCACCTCAAACACATCTACGTCAAGCTCCACGTGCATTCGCGCACCCAGGCCGCTCTGAAGTTCCGCCCGGGCAAATCAGAATAGAGGCGCAATCCGGACCGCGGCCGGTCCCCGGACGCAGCGACCGCACCAGAACCGCCGCAGCGACCGGGGACCGGTCGCGGTCCTCTTAGTATTCCAGGCTGAAACCATTTGAT
>CAYJNU010000425.1:4429-7194 GCA_964371005.1 uncultured Verrucomicrobiota bacterium
AGCCGCCCAACCCGGCCCCGCGGCGGGCCCCCGGCCCCCCCCCCCCCCCCCCCCCCCCCGCCGCCCCGGGGGCCGGGCCGGGGTCCTCTTCGTCTTCCAGGATGAACGCAGTTCCTGGGGACAGCGACACGAGCCGCAGAATGCTGTGGGGCGACCTTCCCCGTTCGCGCAAAACTCCTCACTTGAGGAGCTAGGCAGGAACGCGGTTGGGGCTACGATGACGGGTGGGCTGCATTATGATCAACGTCGCCATCGTGGAAGACAACAAGACCGTCCGGGAGAGCCTGGAAACCATCGTCAATCTGGCGACGGATTGTCGGTGCGTGGGCGCGTGGGGCGACGCCGAGGAAGCCCTGCGGATGGTGCGTGGGCATGAGCCGGACGTGGTGTTGATGGACGTGCAACTGCCCAAGATGTCGGGCGTCGAATGCGCCGCCCAGATGAAGGAGCGGCTGCCCGGCGTGCAGATCGTCATGCTCACCGTGTATGAGGATCCCGACCGCATTTTCCATGCGCTACGGGCTGGCGCATGCGGGTACCTGCTCAAGCGTTCCACGCCTGAGCAAATCATCGCGGCGGTTCGGGAGGTGCACCACGGCGGCGCGCCCATGACCAGCGAGATCGCCCGCAAGGTTCTGGCCCAGTTCCGCGGCGAGATTCCCGCGGTGGAGAGAGTGGCCAACCTCTCAACTCGCGAACGCGAGGTGCTGCAATCCCTGGCGCAAGGGTTGAACAGCAAGGCGATCGCCGATCGCCTGAGCGTGAGCGTGGACGACGTGCGCTGTCACCTGAAGCACATTTACCTCAAGTTGCACGCGCAGACACGCGCGTGCGCCGCGGTGAAACTTCAGGCAAACGAACCGGAAGAGGGCAGCCTGTGCGCGGCGAGGGCCGGCCAGGATTGGGGAGTCAAAACTCCCCACTTGGGGAGCTAGGCAGAAGCGCGGCGGCTGCTAGACTCATAGCCAAGCCTAGACTCGTTTCGCCTGTCACCGGACCGGCGGAGCGGGGCAGGATGAGTTGATCGAAACAAAACGACATGTCATGAGACCGATGATTCCGACCCAGCAAACCAGCACCCTTCACCGCCATCCACCGAGCGGTTGTCGCCGGGGTTTTACCCTGATCGAACTGCTGGTGGTGATTGCGATCATCGCGATCCTGGCAGGGATGTTGTTGCCGGCTCTGTCCCGGGCCAAAGCCAAAGCCCAGGGCATCATGTGCCTGAACCATCTGAAGCAATTGCATCTGGCGTGGAACATGTATGCCGATGATCATCAAGGCGTGCTGCCGCCCAATAATCAGTGGGGGGTGAACGCGCTCGGGCAGAAGGGGTATGGGTGGGTGGATGGGATGATGGATTGGAGCGCCAGCAACCGCGATAACACGAATACGACGCTGTTGCTGAAATCGGTTTTGGGTCCGTACACCAAGAGCCCCGGCATCTACAAATGTCCGGCCGATCGCAGCGTGGTGGAAGGACTTGGGCCGCGGGTGCGAAGCGTGGCGATGAATAGCTACGTAGTGGGAGCAGGCAGTGATGCCTTCAACCGGGCCGACTATAACAAGTACAAGAAACAGACCGATTTCAATGCTCCCCCTCCCTCCATGCTGTGGGTGATGATTGACGAACGGGAGGACAGCATCAACGACGCCTTCTTCGGTATGAGCGGTCCCACCTCGGTGAATGACTGCCCGGCCAGTTATCACAACGGCGCGGGCAACATGAATTTTGCCGACGGGCACGCCGAAGGGCACAAGTGGCGCGACGCCGCGACGCTCAAGCCGATTGTCCAGAATGGTCGTTATTCAGCCGGTGGCTCGGCACCCAACGACATGGGCTGGTTGTGGGAACGGACCACGGCCAAATCGAATTGATGGCAGGCAAGGGACGCGATCGGGCTGCTGTTCGTCCGCCCGCCAGCGTTCACAATTCTGAGTCCATCGCCACACCATGACATAATTCTGCCCACAGGAAAACCTCCCGCCCAGAGCAGGAACAGCACTCAACTGTAAATGAAAACCAATCCCACCCCAAATCAGTCACCCCGTATGAACTCCAAAACGTTACTCCTCATCGGCGCCATCGCGCTCAACACGCTGGCCTCCTTCCGTGCCGGCGCTCAAGTTCCCACTGGCGGCCTCACCCTTTGGTTGAAGGGGGACACCGGCGTCACCTTAAATGGGGCGACCGTGTCCGCGTGGGCGGACCAGTCAGGCCAGGGACATGATGTCACGCAGACCGATGTCGCCAGCCAGCCGACGCTCATGACCTCGGGCTCAGGCCACTCCGCCGTGCGGTTCGACGGCGCCAACGACTTCCTGCCCTTCACGCTGCCGATCAATGGACTCGACGGGATCACGATCTTCCTGGTGGCCAACAACACTTCCGCAACCCAGACCGGCGGCACCAGCTTCTCGGATTCGCCGGCGATCTTCTGGAACGAGACGGCGAGTTGGGGCTGGGTTTTTCTGGGGCCGTTTCAGACCAACGTGAACTGGCGGTGCGGCACCACCACCGCCGGGAACAATCATCGTTATCCCCGACCAGCTTCAATCGGGCAGGCGTATTCCCTCACGACGCTGGTCAAGAACGCGGACATCGAGACCTTGTATGTGGACCGTTCCCTCGCTCTGCAGGTTGATTTCAAGGGTTATCCCTTGGCGGGGGTGGCGGACACTGGCTACCTGGGGCGGGGCTTCAACACCTACTACGCAGGAGAACTCCTGGAAGTGCTCGTGTACACTCAGGCGCTCTCGGACAC
>CAYJNU010000426.1:0-7186 GCA_964371005.1 uncultured Verrucomicrobiota bacterium
TTGTTTTTTTGACTCTCCCGGGGGCCCCCGCCCCCCCCCCCGCTACGCCGGAAGGGTCTTGAAAGCGCCTCTCAGGTAGCCTCGGTTGGAAGTAAGCGCTCGAAACCCGCCTGCTCGAAATGCTTGTCGGTCGTGAAGGCTTCCGTGATACCTTCGTCCGCCATGACGACGAAGCTGGCGCAATCCACGAGCCCCCAGGTTTTGTCGGGCCGATCCGCGTACAGTTGGAGGGCGCGCTCCATGATAGCCGGCGTCACAAACACGACGCGGGCCTGCGGGAGGCGGAGCAGCCGCTGCACCCCTTCCGGGAATCGGCGCCGGACCATCGCGCGGGCGAGCGTATTACCGGTCTCAGCGACGATCCAATCGGTGGACACCACGCGGTATCCCAGATGGCCAAGGCGACGCCAAGCCTCCGCCGCAGCCGAATGCAGCGCGTCTTCGTTGTTCAGCAAGGCGACCCAGCCGTTGGTGTCGAGAAAAACGACCTTACTTGCCATCGGTCACCTTCGGATGCCCGTAGAGGTAGTGATCAACGTTGACCGCAAGATCCGGGATGCCCGTTGGTCCAGCGAGTTCAGCCATCCGCCACGCCGGGTCCAGGTCTTCGTCGCGGACGGTTGTCGCGGGCTCGGGTTCGATGCGGACGGACGTTCCCTCCGGCAGTTCAGCCGGCGGCTCCAGCACAACCACGCCGTTCTTCACTGTGCCTTTGTAGCTCATAACACGTCGGACCATACCACTCGCGCAACGAACCTGGCAAACTTCGTTTCGTCCGTTGCTGCCGGGCTCGGCAAAACTCTGATGAATGAGTGGCTGCCAACCAGGGCGGGCGCGGGCGAGCGACTTTCGCGGGCAACTCGGACGCGCTATGACCGCCCGCGTCCCTCAATTCGAATGTTAGGGGCTCGAACTCATGATCGCGCCATTGGCAAAATTCATTGATTGGTCAGCTCTTCAGATGGCATACGTCGTTGCTCCGCTGAGACACGCGCCCAAGCCAAAATGGAAATTGGAGGAAGCGCTCAAATTCCTGAATGGGCCGGACTTCATCCCCGCCGCAAGCGATCCGGCGCAGATTGAATTTGATGGGCCGCGGCATTTCAGATTCCCCACGCCGCGCCCGTGCGAAGTCGAGGAGAACAACATCGTTTATGGCCGGCTCTATCGCTGTGCCCAACGCTGGCAGGAAAGGCCGGTGATCATTCTATTGGATGGCAATCCTGCCGTTGGTTATCACTCCGCGTTTCCATTGATTGCCCGCCGGTTCAATCGGGCAGGATTCAATGTGGCCCTATTGGTCGGGCCCTCCCATCTTCAACGCCGTCCGCGCCGACCCATTGAAGAGGACTGCTTGGAGTTCGCGCGGGCTATGGCGCAGAACGTCGCCGAGATTCGCGCGCTGACTGGCTGGCTGCTTGATGAAGGTTGCCCATCCGTGGGGCTTCAGGGTTTTTCCTTTGGGGGATGGGTTGCGGGATTGACTGCGTGCAGCGATACACGCATCGCCTGTGCCGTTCTGACTGTCCCCGGTGTGCGCATGAGGTGCTCCCAACCGGTCGTCTGGCGGCGGGTCCGGGAAGCGCTCCAGGCTCTAAGGCCGGCACAAGAAGCAGTGGATACGACCCGGCTAAATTTGACTTTGTCCACGCCAGTCATCTCGAAAGAGAAAATATTATTGATTGAAGGAATCCATGATTTGTTCGCGGACAGGCAAGCGATCGAGGAGCTTTGGCAACAGTGGCAGCAGCCGGAAATCTGGCGATTGCCTCACGGTCACGTTAGTACGCAGTTCGTGCTGGGCTTGATGGGGCGCGTGCTTCGCTGGCTGGCACCGCGATTAGACAAGCCGTTTAGCCCCGACCAAAGAACGCCGCCTAGCCGCCGGTTTCCGCCGGGCAGTCGGGCGGTTCAGGAGAATTTGCTCCCGACTTTTGCAGTCACCGGTCGTTGGCGACGGCGGTCGTTGAATTGAGATTTCAGAGAACACCAACATGAAAAAAACCACAGTCTTGCGGAAAGCCATCATGGAACGGCGCGCGGTAGCGGTCGTGGGTTGCCACGACGCGATGAGCGCCAAAGTCATCGAGGCCTGCGGCTTCGAAGCCATCCAGATTTCGGGCTACGGCCTCGCGGCGGCGTTGCTCGGCAAACCGGACGTCGGCCTCGTCCAGATGAAGGACGTGCTCGACATCACATGGAACATCGCGCAGGCGGTGACCATCCCCGTCATGGCGGACGTGGACACCGGCGGCGGCAACGCGGTCAACGCCGCGGCCATCACCGAGCGGCTCATCGCCATGGGCGTCGCCGGCATGAACATCGAGGACCAGGTATTCCCGAAGCGCTGCGGGCACATGGCCGGCAAGGAGGTCATTGACGCCGACGAAATGGCCGGCAAGGTCCGCGCCTGCGCCGACGTGCGCGACCGCCTGGACAAGGATTTCATCATCAATGCCCGCACCGACGCCTTCAGCGTGCTCGGCCTCGACGAAGCCATCCGCCGCTGCAATCTCTACCTCGTCGCCGGCGCCGACCTCGCGTTCATTGATGGCATCAAGACCAAGGCCGACATCCAGAAAGCCATCGCGGCGCTCAAAGGCCCGCTCTCGGTGAATCTCATGGACGCCATCTCCGGCATGAAGACCGAGCTGGTGCCGATTCCCGAGTTGGCGAAAATGGGCGTGGGGCGCGTCTCGATCCCGGTCGCGTCGTGCATGGTCGCGCACAAGGCACTCACCGATTTCTTCAAAGCGCTCAAAGCGTCGCCTACCGGCACGCTGCCCGGCCAGACGCAGTGGGTTTCGTCGTTCGAGCAGTTTACGGATTTCCTGGGACTGAAGGACTACAAGAAACTTGAGGATAAGTATCTTCCCAAGCAACGCCTGGAGAACAAATACAAAGGCGAGAAGAAGATTGTGGGATGAACTCTTCCGGAGGCTGTCGTTTTGAAACAGCAGTCGTGCCGGTCCAGGTTGGCTATGTAGCAGCTTGCCTGCGAAGAAGCATCCGCCTAGCTTAACCCTATGAGCACGGCTGAACTGATTTTTGCAAAGGCCCAAGTACTGCCTGAGCCTGCCCAAACCGCGGTGTTGCAGCTCGTGGAGTTATTGGGCGGTCAGTCGCCGGCGGAGGCACGGACGCTGATCCAACCGGGCAGTGCCAAAGGGCAGGTTAGCCTCGCGGAAGATTTCGATGCACCGTTGGCGGATTTCGAGCCCTACATGAAATGAACCTTCTGCTGGACACCCACGCGTTCCTTTGGTTCATCACAAATGACTCGAAACTGAGCGTTACGGCGCAAACGCTGATTCAGTCTCCCGCCAATCGCCGCTTGCTCAGCCTCGCCAGCGTGTGGGAGATGGCCATCAAACTCAGTCTGGGCAAGCTAAAGTTGGCCCAGCCGTTTGCCCAGTTCATCCCGGAACAGCTTCGTCTGAACCGCATCGAATTGCTTCCCATCCAGTTCGCTCACACTGCGACAGTGGCCACGCTGCCATTCCACCACCGGGACCCGTTTGACCGGCTGATGGTTGCGCAATGTCAGGTGGAGGGAATTCCGGTCGTCAGCAACGACCCGGCTTTTGACGCTTATTCCGTTCAACGACTTTGGTGAAATTATGGGCATGACCGTAGCAGAGAAAATCCTGGCGCGCGCGTCCGGCCTCGCCTCCGTGAAGGCCGGCGACGTGGTCGAGCCGAAAGTGGACCTCGCCATGTCGCACGAAAACGCGGCGCTCGTCATCAACCAGTTCGCGGAAATCTACAAAGGCACACCGGTCCAGCCGAGGATCTGGGACTTCAGCCGCGTGGCCGTGATCTTCGACCACCGCGTTCCAGCGGAATCGTCGAAAACCGCATCGAACCAGAAGAAGGTGCGCGAGTTTGTCGGCACGCAGGGCGTCACGAAGTTCCATGATATCCGTGGCGACGTGGGCGGCATTTGCCACCAGGTCCTGCCGGAAAACGGCTACGTGCGCCCGGGCATGGTGGTCGTGGGCACGGATTCGCACACGACCAGCCACGGCGCATTGGGCGCGTTCGCGTTCGGCATCGGCGCCACTGAGATGGCCAGCGTCTGGGCGCTGGGCGTGGCGGTGAACATCGAAGTGCCGGCGACCATCAAGGTCGTCGTGAAAGGCCGCTTCAAGAAATTCGTCGGGCCGAAAGACCTGATCCTGCACATCATCGGCAAGCTTACGGCGCAGGGCGCGAACTTCAAGGTGCTGGAGTTTCACGGGCCAACCATCGAGCAGATGTCCACCTCCGGTCGGCTTACGCTTTGCAACATGTCGGTTGAGGCCGGCGCAACGGCGGGCATTGTCCCGGCCGATGCAGAAACGGAGCGTTATCTCCGAGAAGAAGCCGGGGTCACGGATCCGCTTGATTGCGTGAAACCGGATGCTGACGCCAGCTACGACCAGGTGATCGAAATAAACGTGTCAAAGCTGACGCCGCAGATCGCCTGTCCGCACACCGTGGACAACGTGAAGCCGGTTGATCAAGTCCTGGGCAAGAAGGTCCATCAAGTCGTCATCGGCTCGTGCACGAATGGCCGGCTCGACGACTTGGCCATCGCGGCGAAGATCATGAAGGACAAGAAAGTCGCCCCCGGCACGCGCATGCTGATCTTCCCAGCGTCGTCGCGGATTTACCAGCAGGCGCTGGCGAAAGGCTACGTCGGCACATTCATGCAAGCTGGCGCAGTCGTTATGAACTCCGGCTGCGGCCCTTGCCTTGGCATCCACGAGGGCGCGCTGGGCGACGGCGAGACTGCGCTTTCGACAACGAACCGGAATTTCAAGGGCCGCATGGGCAATCCGAACTCGGAAGTGTACCTGTGCTCGCCGGCGGTGGCCGCCGCCTCGGCACTGACGGGAACGATCACTGATCCGTGCGACAAAACTCTGTTGCATATGCAACAAAGTTTCGTCGAAGCGAAAGGAGCGAATTGATATGGCAACGGTGGTTTACAAAGTCGGCAACGACATTTCGACGGACGTGATTTATCCAGGCCGCTTCATGGCCACGGTGCTTCCGACCGAGACACCGCAGTTTGCCTTCGCAGACGATGCGGCGTTCAACGGCAAGCTCAAAGCCAAGCAGATTCCGCCCGGCAGCGTGATTATTGGCGGGGCGAACTTCGGCTGCGGCTCGTCGCGCGAGCAGGCGGTATCCTGCCTCAAAGGCCCCGAACTGGTCATCGTGGCGCAGAGCTTCGCCCGCATCTTCCTCCAGAACGGCATCAACCTCGGCCTGCGCACCGTCAGTTGCCCAACGATCGATGCGAATGAAGGCGACGAACTCGAGATCTTGGAAACCAAAGTCGTCAACAAGACTACGGGAAAGACCTTCCTCATCGTCCCACTGCCCAAATCACGCCAAGCCATCATTGATGCGGGCGGCCTGATCGCCTACACCCGCAAACGTGTTCTCGCCACCACTGGCAGTCCAGAGCCGCCAACTCGGTAAGGGGCCTGGCTACAACATCATCGTCGTCGCGGCCGTGGTTCACGGTGGCGGACTCATGCGACCAACGCACGTGATGGGACGACCCAATTCCGGTCGCTTCGGGTGACCGGGCAGCACGCGATCGCGCGTGGCAGAGCATGGCAGGATTCGCCTCAAGTTTCAGGGCCGGTTGCCGATGGACTGTAAGATGGGTCTCCGTCGTGCAGCACGGGGAATGTTCGACAATTATGTAGGACTCGGCGCCAATGAAAAAGCGAATCTGCCTGGTAGGTTTTGAAGCCAACAGCCCCACGGCGCTCGACGCACTGAAGCTGGCGGTTTCCGGCATCACCGGAGCGTGGGAGACCACCTTTGTCCCGGATGCAAACGCGGCGTTGGCGGCTCTGGCTGCCGAACCCTTTGACGCGGTGGTGACGCGCATGCGCCTGCGCGGGGTGAACGGCGCGGAGTTGCTGCAACAGGCCGGCAAGCTCCATCCCAAGACTCTGCGGTTTGTTGTCGGGGAAGTGGGCGACCAGGAACTCATCATCAACTGCATCGGCGGAACGCATCAGTTTATCGCCGAGCCGTGCGAGCCAAAGGCGCTCATCGCCACCGTGCAACGCGGCCTCGCGTTGGATGCCTGGCTGGCCACGGAGGCGTTGCAGAAACTCGTGCCGCGGCTTCACCGGCTGCCCAGCCTGCCTTCGACGTATTTTGAAGTGCTCAAGCAGATCGAATCGCCAAACTCAAGCATTCAGAACATCGGCGAAGTGGTTTCCCGAGATCTGGCGGTGACCGCACGGTTGCTCCAGATGGTCAACTCCGCTGCGTTCGCTCTGGACCAGAAGGTTACCGATCCCGTGCATGCCGTGTCCTTGCTTGGCATGGAGACGGTGAAATCCCTCGTGCTTTGCCTCCAGGTTTTCAGCCAAAACGACCAGGTAAAACAGGCTGGGCTGTCCTTCGACCAACTTTGGCGGCACAGTTCTGCCGTGGCGGAGATCGCCCGCAAGATCGCCTTGACCGAAACACGCAACTCCCGGTTGGCAAACGACGCCTTCACCGCGGGGTTGCTGCATGATGTTGGGCGCATCCTCATTGCTTCGAATCTGCCCAAGGAATACGCGGCGCTGTTTGCCTCGGCGCGTGAGCATTCACGGCCCGTGGAGGAGGAAGAAGCCGCGCAACTTGGCGTCACACATGCGCAGGTGGGCGCCTATCTGCTCAGCTTGTGGGGCATGCCGGCGCCGCTGGTCGAAGCCGCCGCGTTACATCATGTCCCCAGTCAGACGGCGGCGCGCGAGTTCTCGGTGCTCACCGCGGTCCACGTGGCCAATGTTTTTGCCCACGAGCAGTCTCCGAACGGTGATTCGGCGGCGCCCAAACTGGATACGGCCTACTTGACCTGCCTTGGACTCGATGCGAAGCCTGACTTCTGGCGTCGGGCCCTGTCCGGCGACGCGGAACCTGAGGCGCGTAAGGAAACAGAGAAACAGCCGCCCCAACCAACCGTCGATCGCCCTCAACCACAACGCGCTGCCGGCGGAGGCTACTGGTGGCTCAAGTGGCTTGTTCCGGCCACCGCCGTACTGGTCGCCGCCGTGGGCCTGATCTTGTGGTTTGGGAAACCCCGCTCTCCCCAGCCCTTGGAAGTGCAAGCGCGAACACCCGTCGTACCGTCTCCAGCGAGCCAATCCGAATTCGCCT
The DNA here is from genome assembly GCA_964371005.1 of uncultured Verrucomicrobiota bacterium. Lineage (GTDB taxonomy): Bacteria > Verrucomicrobiota > Verrucomicrobiia > Limisphaerales > MWDV01 > MWDV01. The sequence goes on from CAYJNU010000426.1 coordinate 7,162, forward strand.
CAACTGCACCGATCATTTCCGCCTC
>CAYJNU010000427.1:0-7178 GCA_964371005.1 uncultured Verrucomicrobiota bacterium
TCGCGGGCCCGCGCAAACCCTCGCGGAGCACCTTTCCTGCCGAACACAACTGGCATGGACCCTGCTGGTTTCTCACTGGCCGTGTTGGGTTTGTTTGGTTTTCCCGACACGGTTTCTGAGGCCGACGACGGGTTCTTCGGCCGGTTGGGGTTGTGGGCGCCTGTCGGCTTCTCCGTGCAGGCGCCCTTCTTTATGCACGGCGGTGCCCAGAAAGGCCGCCCCCGGGCGCAACCCCATCCAACGTCGTACGCTGAATGTGCGACCGCTAATCTCAGCGTTTCCCCGATTGGCTAACAGCCGAAAACCGACGTATGATGGTCCGCATTACCATGATCAGATTGATGTGCTCAAAGAATCGGCAGGAACTCGAGACGCTCGGAAGCAAGCTCCACGGGGACGGCATCCGGTACGAGATTCGCGGCAACCCGCTGGCAACTGCGCTCGGCATTACCCGTTTTGAGATTTACGTTCAGGAGGAAGATATGCCCGTAGCCTCCCGGGTCTGTCAGGGACTCGCGGTAGAAGGAGGCGAGCAGGACGCAACGGGCGATCTCCGAGACACACGAGGATTCAACGGGTTTGTTAAGCCGGCACAATCTGACGCGGTGATTGAAGCCCAAGTGATTCTCGCTCCCACCACGGGACCTGCGCCAAACAACGGCTTTGAGCGACAACCCGAAACCGGCTGGAACGAACCCAAGAGCGATCTCGCACGGGCGACCGCCTTGCTGGAGGAAGAAGTGGAAGCGCTGCTCACTCGCGAGACGGAGTTGGTCAATCGCTGCTCGTCTCTGGAAGAGAAATTGAAGGGCCTCGATGAGGCACTGGCACACACGCGGGCGGACCTCGCTCGCGAGGTGTCGAACCGCTCCGGTGCGGAGATGAAGCTGGCCGAAGTTGGCGAGGTGCGGGCCTCCCTGGAAAAGGAAAAGCACGCCCTGGAACTCCGGCTCAAAGCGTCCGGGCAGGCGCTGGCAGCGGCTCAAGGCCAACTCGAGTCCGAGGCGCGACAACGGGAACAACTGATGAAGGAACGCAGCGAAGGGCACGTGCAGACGCAGAGTTACGTCGGCACGGTGAACGATCTCCGAAGTCAGATCCGGGCAAGGTTGGCGGCCAGAGAAAAACCGGGCTCGTCGCCGCCTGAACAGCGCACCCGGCGGCTGCCCGCGGAGCCTGAGCGCACGAAGTCAGGGCACCGCAAAGGCTGAAGCGGAGACTCTCGGCAGGTGTGACCCTGTGGCCGAAGGCGAATCGTTTTGCCCGCCCTCGTGCTTTTCGCAGGATGTGATGCGGGCGACGGCGCGCTGCCAACGCACGCTGAGATGAGCCTCGCAGTCACAAGCCTGCGCAGTTGACATCTCGAACTGCTGGGCCGGGGACATGGCGGTGAAACTCAGCCTGGCCAATCCACATGACGTTTCTGGAGGTTTCTGTACTTGCCTCGCCGACGAGAGCGGGTTAATTATTTGTGGAAAGCAAGTAATTATGACGAACACTCAGTCTCAGCCGCAAAGAGTCCGGGCATTCACCTTGATCGAACTACTCGTGGTTATCGCCATCATCGCGATTCTGGCTGCGATGCTGTTGCCGGCGTTGTCCAAAGCGAAGGACAAGGCGGCACGGACCCATTGCGTAAATAACAACAAACAGTTGGTGCTCGCCCAGAGCATGTATACCACCGACAACTCGGACTTCCTCCCTTACCCGAACTGGGGGAACGATGCCGCCAATGGCGCCGGTTGGCTCTACACGCCGGTGGGTAACGCTCCTCCGAATCTGACGGCCGCGCCGTACAAAGACAACCCCGTTCTCGCCTACAAAACGGGGAGCTACTACAACTACATGCCGAACCCCAAGGCCTACCTTTGCCCGATGGACAACAAGAGCAAGTACTTCAAGGATCGGGCCAACAAGATGTCCAGCTACATCATGAATGGCGCGGTCTGCAACTATGGCTCGCTGCCGAGCAGGGCGGGGGGGAGGCCGAATGCGAACAAGGTTACCAGCGTTTGGAGCCGCATGTGTTACATCCAGTGGGAACCAGACGAGAATCTCGGCAGCCCCCCGATTGGCGCGTTCGCCTTCAACGACGCCAGCAGCTTCCCGGATCGGAATGAAGGCGTCGGGAGGCTCCACACCAAAGGCGCGGTTGTCCAGGCGGTAGGCGGTCACGTCGAATTCATCACTTTCAAGAAATTCACGGAAGAGCAGAACTATACCGGCAGCACCGCGCAGCCCAAGGGATTGCTGTGGTGGGCGACGGATACGGCTAACGGTCGTCATTAACCTTTTCACAATGTTTTTGCCTCGTTTCAAATGAAAACCTTGACTCATCTCCTTGCCGGTTTGGGCATGATTGCGCTAGCCGGCCTTCTGGCCGTTGGTTGTGGCAAGAGTGCCAGCGCCAACGCAAAGGCCTTCGACTCTGCCAGCCCCGAAATCAAGGCCACGTGGGACAAAGCCCAAACCGCCGCCAAGGCTAAGGATTACGCCACGGCGCTGCTCACGTTCCAGCAGTTGCAGGCGCGCACCGACCTCACGCCAGACCAGATCAAGGCGGTTGGAGAGGCGGCTACGGCAGTCAGCGATCAGATGTACGAGGCGTCCAACAAGGGCGATCCAGCGGCCGAGAAGGCCATCGAGACCATGCGCAAAGCGCGCTACCGATAGCTCGCCCTTCCAACCAAGGTCCGTGTCCGAGCGGTCGTCGGTATTCCCGGCGGCCTCATTTTTTCAACTGCAACACCGCAGGCGGGCTGGTCTTGCCCGCGCGGTCCACGGCCGACACCGCGATACAGTCGGCCAAGGGCGCACTCAGCTTCATTTCCGTTGATCCTTTCACTTGGCTTGACCACTTCTCGCCGCGCTTGGTTTGCACCAGCCAAAACAGCGGTTTCTCCCCCGGCGGAGCCGTCCATGTGGCACGGAAGCCAGTCGAACTGCGACCGGAAACTGAGAGCTTGGGTTTGCCGGGTGCTTTCGCATCAAGCCACGGACACGCTGGCACGAGCGCTATCTCCGCATACGGCCCGCGCTTCAGAGCCGCCTGCAATTCGCTGCTGCGAAGCAGGCTTTTCATGTTCCAGTGGACGTGTCCCGCGCTGACGGGTTGCTTTTCGCTAAGGCGAATTTGATTCACGATTTCCTCCGGCTTCCAGCGATCCGAAACCCGGGTCGTGTTCAGGCCGGGCCAGATGTGACGTCGCTTCGGGTTTTGCTGATTCCACCAATCGAGCAACGCAGTGAAGCTCTGCTCCTTGGGTTCGATTGCCCAGTAGAGCTGGGGGGTGAAATAATCCGCCCAGCCGTTCTGCAGCCACTTCTTCGAGTCGGCGTAAAGCACCGCGTAGGCGTCCAATCCTTGGATCTGCGCGGGATAGCCGGGACGCCAGATGCCAAACGGGCTGAGCCCGAACTTGACCCACGGCTTCATGGATTTGATACCTCCGTAAACGCGGCGGATGAATCCGTCCACGTTCTGCCGCCGCCAATCGTCGCGACTCAGTTTCGATGCCAGGCCGTATTTCTGCCAGCTCGCTTCGTCCGGGAAATCCATCGGCTTGCCGTCTGCGCCGTTCTCGCGGTACGGGTAGAAGTAATCGTCGAAGTGAATGCCGTCCACATCGTAACGTTCGACCACATCCATCACCACGCTGAGCGAGTACTCCTGCGTCTCCAGTTCGCCCGGGTCGAGCCAGAGAAACCCGCCATAGTCGCGGACGATCCGCGGGCGCGTCTGGCTGACGTGGTTGGCGGCGATTGGACTGCGATCTGATTTGACCCGCGCCCGGTAGGGGTTGAACCAGGCGTGCAGTTCCAGCCCCCGCTGGTGCGCCTCCGCAACCGCGAACGCCAGCGGATCGTAAAAGGGTTCGGGTGTCTTGCCCATCGTGCCAGTGAGAAACTCCGACCACGGCTCGATCTTCGAGACGTACATCGCGTCGCAAGCCGGGCGCACCTGGAAGATGATGGCGTTGAGTTTCAGGGCCGCGGCACGCTCAAGCATGGAAATGAGTTCGGCCTTCTGTTCCGCCACGGGCAACCCGCGTTTCGAGGGCCAGTCAATGTTGCCGACTGTGGCCACCCACGCGCCGCGGAACTCGCGCACCGGTGGGGGCGGCGTCACGGTGGAGGACTGGTAGCCAGCCGCCAGGCTGCTGAACGTGGCGAGGGTCAGGACGCCGAGGACCGCTGGGATGATAAACTTCATAATCCGGTTTGCGCGAATCGCATGCGCCGATGACACCCAAACCATCTCTTGGTTGCAAAGCATTTCTCCAGCGACTGACTGAGGATCATTGCATCCTTCCATGGTCCCGCCGGGCGTCGCGTCCGTTTGCAGCCGCTGAAGTGCATGGAGCGAATTCTTGAATCGGCGCGCCTGTTCCGATACATCTGCGGCGTGCCAACTAAAGTCATCGCGGTCGCCAACCAGAAGGGCGGGGTCGGCAAGACCACCACGGCCGTCAACCTCGCCGCCTGTCTGGCGGTGTTGGGCCGACGGGTACTGCTGCTGGACCTGGATCCGCAAGCCAATGCGACCAGTGGGTTGGGTCTTGAGAAGACCGAGGGCGACAGCGCCTACGGCCCGCTCCTCGGCGAAGGCGCGCTGCTGGACAAAATCAAGCCGACGGCGTTCGAGCGGCTTGAGATCATCCCGAGCGAAGTGGACATGTGCGGTGCGGATATCGAACTGGCGCGGGCAGACAACCATCTGCTCCGGCTCACGCTGGCTTTGGCGCCGGTCTTGAGCAGCGGACGCTTCGATCTGGTGCTCGTGGACTGTCCGCCCTCGCTCGGGGTGCTAACCTTAAACGCCTTCGCGGCGGCGGGCGGCGTATTGGTCCCCCTGCAATGCGAGTACTACGCGCTGGAGGGCATCTCGATGATGAATCGCATTCTGGGCCAGCTTCGGGGGAGCGGCGTGAATCCCGGACTACAGATTCTCGGCATCGTGATGACGATGTACGACGCGCGCACGAAGCTTTCCAACCAGGTCGTGGACGAGGTTCGGCAGTTCTTCGGCGAGCAGGTTTTCGAAACGGTGATTCCGCGCACGACACGACTGGCGGAGGCGCCGAGCTTCGGCAAGCCCATCATCTACTACGACAAATACAGCACGGGCGCGGCGGCCTACGAGGTTCTCGCGCAAGAAGTGTTGAATCGGCTGGAGAGTACTCCGTCGGAAACCCGCCCGGAAGCGGAGACTGTCACCACATGAAGGAGTCCATATGACCTTGAAGCGCACACCCCTGTTCGAAACGCATCGCCATCTGGGCGCGCGGTTGGTCGAGTTCGGCGGCTGGGAGATGCCCGTGCAATATACCAGCATCGTCGAGGAGCACCTCGCGGTGCGGAACGCGGCCGGCATCTTCGACATCTCGCACATGGGCGAAGTCACCGTCAGCGGAACAGCGGCGGCGGCGTTTCTCAATCGCGTTTTGACGAACGACATTCGCAAGCTCACGTCCGGACTCGGGCAATATACGCTCCTGTGCAATGAGCGCGGCGGCGTGATTGACGACCTTTACGTTTTTCAACTGGCCGCCGAGGTGTATCTGCTCATCATCAACGCCTCCCGCATCGGGGCCGATGTGGCGTGGTTGCAGGGCAAGGCAGGAGAATTTAGCGAGGGCGGCGCACTACGTCTTACCGATGCGTCGCACAACTACGCGGCGGTGGCGGTGCAAGGCCCGCGCGTGAAGGATTTCATCGCAACTTACATCCCGGGGCCATCACGTTCCGGGATGCGCGTGGGCAACGTCACCGACTTGAAGAAAAACGAGATTGGCGGCTTCTCACTCGGCAACGCCAGCGTGCTGGTTTCGCGTACCGGCTACACAGGGGAGGACGGCTTCGAGGTCATCGGTTCAGATGAGTCCATCCAGCGGCTTTGGGACACGGTGCAAACGGCGGGCCGTGAGCATGGGGTCAAGCCATGTGGGTTGGGCGCTCGCGACACGTTGCGCACGGAAGTCTGCTATCCGCTGTACGGCCACGAGTTGGATGAGCACACGACGCCGATTGAAGCCGGTGTTGGTTTCTTTGTGGCAATGGACAAAGGTGAGTTTATCGGTCGCGAAGTGCTGGCTGGGCAGAAGGCCAACGGCGTCACAAAGAAATGCGTCGCCTTCAAGATGGCGGAGAAATCCGCGCCGCCACGGCCGCATTATCCGATTTGGAGTACAGGAATTACTGGCACGAAGATCGGCGACGTGACGAGCGGGACGCAAAGCCCGTCGCTCGGAATCGGGGTCGGACTGGGCTACGTGCCGCCGGAATTCGCCAAGTCGGGTTCACCAATCGAGATCGAGATTCGGGGAAGACGGTCACCGGCGGTGGTCGCCCCCAAACCGCTGTATCGTGGTGGTTGAGAATCGGGCGGGCGCATACCGTGTCACTTCGTCTCGATGTCGTACGCTGGGCTCTGCGAAGCTCGGCGACTTTCCTGCTGGCGTTGGAAAAGCTGGCGATCCTCACGGCGGAACAAGAACGCCATCCTGACCTTGGCCAGGATGGCGTGAGTTTGTGCAACCCTCAAGCGGCTCAGGCGCGGACCCGGCGTTTGACCGAATGGAGTATGCCGAGTCCTATAACCATCAGCCCAGCGGTCGCTCCCCCATCGGGCAACGACGGTGGCGTTGGTGGCACATCGGAAGTCGTGATGGCAAAGGTGACGCCTGTGTTGTAGTAGTGGCAGTCAGGATCGAACCCGAGACCGAAGTTATTGCCGTTGCTGATATAGGCGGTCAACTCGTCCAACAAACCCAGGGTTGAGAAGTTATAGGTCAGCGTGACCACGTCCCCGTGATCGCCGCCGCTGTAATCCGTGTAAGTGGCAATCGAGGTTTTCGCCGTCCATGACAGACCCGCGAGTTCGTCATTCCCATTGTCGGTGTCCGAGTATCTCCGGAGACGACCGGTCGGCCCGAAAGCCTCGTCAATGGTGCCGTTGTTGGGCTTCTCAGCGGTGTCCAGCAAATATAGCCGCAGCCAGTTGTTCCCATTGTTTTCGGCAGCGGTCCAGTTATTGATGTCTGTGATCCTCAAAACCGCTTCGCTGATGACCTGGCCTTGCGGGATCGAAAAGCCCTTGACCCCCCAAGTGTAGTAGTAGCCGTGGTCAAGGTCCCAAACGTCGTTGGGGTCGCCAGCGCCGTCACTGGGTGTAAAGG
>CAYJNU010000428.1:0-7160 GCA_964371005.1 uncultured Verrucomicrobiota bacterium
AAGAAACGCCCCATTTTCCACATCTCGCTCTATCGAAACTTGAAACACCCTCTTGAAGCCCGCCGCGGCGATCATGTCCAGGTCGCGCTCATGGCCGGTGACGAAATGAATGTTCACCCCCACGCCTTGCGGCAGCACGGGTTCGGGAAGCTGCGCGCGAGCAGACAGCGGCAGCAGAGCGGCAAAGGCCAACAACACCAGTTTCATGGCGGCACTTCACCATGCGCCGGCCCGCCCGTCAATGCAGACGCATCGCAAAGAGACGAATCATTCGCGCTTTCGCTCTTGAATTGCCGCGCCACTTCAGGCGAAATGCTCCGGTTGTTTGAGGGTTATGGACTTGGCGGACATTTTGAGCAAAGACCAGATCGTGACGGAGCTGCACGCGGCCGACCGATGGGAAGCCATTGACGAGCTGATCGGCAATCTTGTGGACACGGGCAAAATCAAGCCCGAGCACCGCGACTCCATCTCGGCGGTCGTGCGCAAGCGCGAGCACTCGATGAGCACAGGCATCGGGTTTGGCATTGGTATTCCTCACGCCTCCACCGACCAAATCCAGGAAGTCGTTGGCGCGCTCGGCCGCTCGCTGACCGGGGTTAACTTCGAGGCGCTCGACAACCAGCCCGTCAAGCTCGTCATGCTCTTCCTCGTGCCCCAGGGCCAGTTTCAGAAACACCTGCACACGCTGGCCAACATCGCCAAGCTGCTCCACAGGGCCGAATTTCGAAAGGCGCTCGAAGTGGCGCCCGACGCTGAAACCATGCTCGCGATCATCAAGGAGAGCACGGGGAAGAAGTGAGCGGGCATTGAAGCATTGAACCGGCTTCCGCCCGAGCTCGCCTCCACGATTCAACGGTTCATCGGTTCAACGAACTAACGATTTATCGCCGTCCCATGCTTCCGCACCAGACCATCGAAAGCCGCCTCCACGTTGCCGTTCGCGCTGTCCTTCCGGACGCTGAACTCGCGGGCGTGCTCGTCCGGCCCTGCCCGGATCCAAAATTCGGGGACTACCAAACCTCAGCCCTGATGAGCCTGGCCAAGCAGCGCAAGCTCAACCCGCGACAGGTCGCCAGCGATGTGTTGGCGCGGCTCGACGTGGCGGACGTTTGCGAGAAGGTCGAGATCGCCGGCGCCGGCTTCCTGAATTTCCGACTCAAGACCAACGCGCTCGCCGAAGCCTTGTCCGACGCGCTTCGGGGCGAGAGCTTGTTCCTCGAGCGCGCCGCTCGGCCGCGTACGGTTGTGGTGGATTTCAGTTCGCCGAACGTCGCCAAGCCGATGCATGTCGGCCACATCCGCTCCACGATTCTGGGCGATTGCCTCGCGCGCACGTTGCGCCTGCTCGGTCACCGCGTTATCACGGACAATCACATGGGCGACTGGGGCACGCAGTTCGGCATGCTGCTCGTCGGCTGGAAACGTGAACTGAACCGCGCGGCGCTGCAAACCGATGCCATCGGCGAGATGGAACGGCTCTACAAGAAGATCAGCGCTGAATGCAAGGAGAACGCCGCCACGCTCGAAGCCGCGCGGCAGGAACTCGTGAGGCTCCAAGCGGACGACGCCGAGAACCTCGCCATTTGGCGCGAGATGATCGCGCTGTCACAAATCCAGTTCGACACGATTTACGGTCGGCTGGGTGTGAAGTTTGACCACACGTTCGGTGAGAGTTTCTACAACCCGCGACTCCAGGCGCTCGTCGCCGACCTCGTCGCCAAAGGCATCGCCCGCGAGAGCGAAGGCGCGCAGGCGGTTTTCTTCGACGACATCCCAACGCTGAAAGGCACGCCCGCGCTGGTGCAAAAGAGCGACGGCGGTTTCAACTACACCACGACCGACCTCGCCACGCTGGCTTACCGGCTCGCGACTTGGCAACCCGCAGAAATCATCTACGTCACTGACGGTCGCCAGCAGTTGCACTTCCAGCAAATCTTCGCCGCGTTCCGCAAATGGCATGCGGAGGCGGCCAAGGTGAAGTTGGCGCACGTCTGGTTCGGCTCGATCCTCGGCGACGACGGCAAGCCGTTCAAAACGCGGAGCGGCGAAACCGTGAAGCTGTCTGACCTGCTGGACGAAGCGGAGGAGCGCGCGCTGAAAGTCGTCACCGAAAAAAACCCGAATCTATCCGAAGCCGAACGAACGGAGATCGCCCGCGTGGTCGGCCTCGGCGCCGTGAAGTACGCCGACTTGCTGCCCAACCGACAGAGCGATTACGTGTTCAGTTGGGATAAGATGCTATCGCTCTCCGGCAACACCGCGCCCTACCTGCAATACGCCTACGCCCGCATCCAGAGTATTTTCCGCAAAGGCGAGGTGGCGAAAGCCGAAGTCCGAAGTGCGAAATCCACGATCACGCTCGCCGCGCCGGAAGAAATCACGCTCGCCAGACATCTGCTGAATTTCGGCCTGGTGTTGGAGGCCGTGGCGGAGGATTACCGGCCCAATTACCTCTGCAATTACCTCTACGACCTCGCCGGCCATTTCATGCGGTTCTTCGAGAACTGCCCCGTGCTCAAAGCGGCCGACCCTGAACGCGCCAGTCGCCTCGCCCTCTGCGACGCCACGGGCCAGGTTCTGAAGCAAGGTCTCGCCGTGCTTGGCATTGAAGTGCTGGAGCAGATGTAGTCCGGGCGTGGGTCCCTTCCGTCGCAGGTCCAGGGTTGCACGACGAAGAACTGCGAGACGCCGCTGGGCGCGGTGATGATATATAGAGCCGCGCGTTGCCAGAAGCACAGCTCAAGCAGTCCACGAATGCGGATTCATCTGTGCCCGGAACGCGACCGCCTGCGGATGATGGCGATTTCACCCGCTGGAATTCCGAGCGAAGCCAGGAATTGCTCATGTTCCTCCGGTGCGCGGCGCTCGAATTCTGCGTGCCAGCGGCCCATCGCCCGCTCGTCCATGCCGGCCTGCCGCAGCATCTTCACCCACGTGGTCTTGTCCAACAACGGCGGCAGTTGCTTCCGAGAGAGGTTGCGGTGTAATGCCGCCAGCAATCGCTGCTGATGACGCAGGGAAACGATCTGCTTCGCAATCTCTGCCAGACGGCGCGCAATCACGTCACTCCGGGCGCCCGGCACGTCACCCAGCATGACGCGGATGTCGCGCAAGGCCAACCCCGCCTGGCGCAGTTCACAAATGCGCCGCAACCGCTCCTCTTCCCGTGTGCCGTAGCAGCGATACCCGGCGGCCGTTCGGTCGCCCGTCCGCAAGAGCCCGATTCGGTCGTAATACAGGAGCGCGCTGCGGGACAGCCCGAACCGCCGCGCCAGTTTGGAAATCGATGTGCCGTTTCTCATGATCAGCATTGGAAAGGGATGGCGGCGGCGCCGCCATCCCGCGTGGCTCAGCGGCTGTGCTCGCGGATTTGGCCGATCTCCTCAGCCCCGATCCCCAGCCATTCCAGGAAGGTTTGGTGTGCTTCCGGATGCCGGCTTTCAAAAGTGCGATGCCACCGACGCATCGCCGTCTCGTTCAGACCCAGTTCCTGAAACATGCTGACCCATTGTTCTTTGTTGATACGATTCTTCATAGTTTTTTCGTCTCGTTGTTTGCTCACGGTGGTGACCGTGACGCGAAGACTTTCCACTGTGAAGCGATAGACGGGTCAATAGGTGTTTTTACGGCAAAACGGATCAGGCGCACAGGCCGGGGAAAGCGGTGGGCAAACGCGCCACCCTGTTCGATCCGGTGACCGGCCGAATTGCTGACAGCATCCGACGCGACGGACGGGTGGCACGGTTTGGGCGGGCGCGACCCTGAGGAACGCTGGGCGCGGCCTTGGGACGGTCAATGGCGGCTGGTGCTCTTCGACGTGCCCACGGGACAAAACACCCAGCGCGAACGGCTGCGCCGCTACCTGCGCGACAAAAGCTTCGGCCACGTGCAAAACAGCGTGTGGATCACGCCCGATCCGCTGACGGAGGAGCGGCAGCTTCTCGGCGGCGGGAAGATCAATGTCGAATCACTCCTCCTGCCGGAGGCGCGGCCGTGCGCGTGTTCCCTCGCCCATCGGATGGGAGAGGGTGGCCGCCAGGCCGGGTGAGAGACGAGGCTGCGCGGAAATCGTCGCGGGCGCGTGGGACTTCGAGCGCATCAACTGCCGCTATGCCCGGCATCTGAGAATCCTCGCCGAGCGACCGGGCGGCGCGCTGCGGAACGACGCGGCGGCGAAGGCGTTGCTGCGCTGGGCGGCGGCGGAGCGAGAGGCGTGGCTGGAGGCGGTGACGAACGATCCGCTGCTGCCGGGCCGGATTCTGCCGTCCGATTACCTGGGGCAACCGGCGTGGCGGCGGCGGGCGGAAGTGCTCCGGGACGCCAGCCGGCAACTGCGCACGTTCAAACCCGAATAGCCCTGTGCAAAACTTTGTTGCATATGCAACAACAGTCCGTCATGGCGGGCAGCCGGACGTTTGAATGGCTTGGCCTACTCCCGCTTCTGTTCAGGCTGGAAGTCAGCGACTCGAAATACTTGAATGCCGCCGCCATACGCGCCAACAGCCAACATCTTGCCATTGGAGGAAAATGCTACAGACCAGAAATTGCCTCTCACTGATTGAACATGACGCCCCGTCTTCACTTCCCAGAGATTCAAGTTATCCATTCCTGCTGTCGCCACAAACACTCCGTCGGGAGAGAAATCTACATCATCAACAAGGTTGTCGTCGCCCTGCATTTGAACGATGACTTTTTGATCTGCAACATCCCAGAGCTTTCCAGGAATGCTGAAATCGCCCTTTGTGAACAGTTGGCCAGAATTGGGCGAGAATTTCAAATGTCGTGCGCTGTCGGACGCGCTCGCAGTGTTGCTCAGAACGGTTACCTGCGACCAACTTTTCGTGTTCCAGAGGGTGGCAGGTTGATTGCCTCCACCTATTGCAAGCAACCCACCATCAAACAAGAAATCGACAGAGCACACAGTATGTTCGTTGTCGTTACCACCGTATAGCCTCCGTTGTTCGCGTCCAGTCTCAACATCCCAGACTTGAGCGTATGGCTGGCCTCGGCAGGCCGACACCAGAAGTTTTCCGTCTGGAGAGAAGGCGAGCGCGTGAACTAGGCCACCGGGCTTGATCGTTTTCACTTTCTTCCGCTTCTCCACGTCCCAGAGAATCAGTTTATAACCTCCGCCCGCGACGAGCTTTCCATCCGGGCTGAATGCTATGGCGTCCACCAAGCCGCCATGCCCCTTGAGTTCGGCGAGTAATGTCCCATTGGTGGCATTCCAGAGCTTGATCTCCCCGTGAGAGAGGATCGCTTCCGTTGTCCCGCTACCCGACGCGAGGATTCTGTTGTCCGGTGAAAAGGCCAAAGCGGCAACCCTGGAATTCTCGCCATGGGCTTGAATTGATAAGAAATGGGTGAGTGCGATTTCGTTGGTCACTGGCGCTGCGTGCGCGCCTTTCACGAAGAGATTCAATAGGAAAAGCCAGAGAGTTATTGTTTTCATGTGGACGTCATATTGAACGAAACATTTTTTCCACCTTCGCCTTCACCGCTGCATCCATCTTGATGAGCGGCGGCCAGGGGCGTTTGAAGCCTTCGCCCGGGATTTTCTTCGTCGCGTCAATGCCTGTAAATGGTTGAGGGCTCATGGTTGAGAGTTGAGAGGTCAATCAGCGTCGGCGTGGCGTGGCACGGCGTTGTTTTCGTTTCACGGCTTGATGGAGTTCGAGGGCGCGGCGGGTTTGTTCGAGCTCGGCGATGAGGGCTTTTTCCGGAGGCAATGCCAGCCGGTATTCGGCGGAGAGGATTTTGTTGTCGAGCCCGGCCAGCGCGTATCGAGCGACGGCGTGGTCCTTCTCAGAGCAGAGGATCAGGCCGACGGGCGGGTTTTCGCCGGGGCGCGTCCAGTGTTCGCGGGCGTAGTTCAAATACAGGTGCATCTGTCCGGCGTCGGCGTGGGTGAGTGGTTCGGTCTTGAGATCAATCACGAGCAGGCAGCGGAGGGTGCGGTGAAAGAACAGGAGATCCACACGATACCACTGGCCGCCAATGCGCAGGCGGCGCTGGCGTCCAATGAAGGCGAGGTCGCCGCCGAGTTCGAGCAGGAAGGTTTCGAGATGGCGGATGAGCGCGTCTTCGAGTTCGGTCTCGGAGTATTCGTCTTTGAGGCCGAGGAATTCAAGGACGAGCGGGTGTTTGAGTTCTTCCTCAGGCGTGACGCGGTCGGAGGGGCGCGGACGCGCACCCTTGCGGAGCATGGCGGCTTTGTTGCGCGAAAGGGCGGTGCGTTCGTAGAAGAGCGTGGACATCTGGCGATCCAACTGGCGCACGGACCAGCCGCCGCGCAGGCTCTCGGTTTCGTAGAAGGCGCGGGCTTCCGGCGAGCGGGAGCGGCGCAACAGGTGAACGTAATGCGTCCAGGAGAGCGGAAAGACTTGTGACCATTCCATGAAGGTGAATTTCCGAATCGCTGATTCGGAATTTACCGGGACGAGCGCCGTAGCCGATTTCCGAATCGGTGATTCGGAAATGTCGGCGGCGGCGGGCAGCAATTTCCGAGACACCGTCTCGGAAACTTGTGCGGGTGAATAGCTGGTGTAAAACAGCCGCATCAATTCGAGGTGGTCCACGGAGAAACCGCGCCCGAAGCGTTTGTTCAAGTCGGTGGAGAGTCTGTCGAGGAGTTGCTGGCCGTAACCCGCGCGGCGTTCGCCCGCCTGCTCGAACTCGACGATGTGCCGTCCGACCTGCCAGTAAGTCGCGGTCATGATGACGTTGACGGTGCGGGCGGAAGCGCGCCGGGCTTCGTTGAGCAGCGTGATGACGTTGCGCAGGAGCGAGGGGTAGGCGTTGCGCCTGGCTGGCTTTGATTTTGAGCGAACAGGTTTCATGCGGGATCGGTTCAACGATTGCCACCAAACAGGAAATCAATTTTCTTCCGCACGTTTTCATCCATCTTGATGAGCGGTGGCCAGGGGCGTTTGAAACCTTCGCCTGGCAGTTTCTTCGTCGCGTCAATGCCGAGTTTGCTGCCGCTGGCGATTTCGCTGGTGGCGTGGTCGAGCACGTCGGATGGGCCCTTGGTGAAGATGCTGTCGCGTTGCGGGTCGGTGTTGGCGCAGAGGCGGAAGAGGACTTCGCTGGTGTTGTGAACGTCCACGTCGTCGTCCACCACGATGATGTATTTGGTGAACATCATCTGGCCCATG
>CAYJNU010000429.1:0-7155 GCA_964371005.1 uncultured Verrucomicrobiota bacterium
ACCGCCGCAATCTCCGGCCACGCCACTGACACCCACTGCGGCGCCGCCACTGATCTTGAATGGACCGCATTCATACTTCCAGTCTGCGCCGCCGCCCATGCCGCAGGGCACTCCGCTGGCTGCCCGCACCTGACCGGGAATGGAATTGGTGAAATCGCCGATCCGCCGGAGCGTCACGGGGATGGTCAACGAGGCCTTGGCCGGCAGTTGGCCAATGTCCTCGATCAGGGGCTCAATCGAGTAGAACGGATGGGTGTCGAAGTGCAATTTCACCTCGTCCGCCCGGATCAAGCCGTGATTGCGGAAGGTCATGTTGATCTGCTTGGTCTGGCCCACGATCTTCAAGTCGCTGACGTCCAGCACGGCCGGCTCGATCGTGACCACTGGTGCGGGGACCACCGTTTCGAACTCGGTTTCGATCGTGATCTTGTAATGATCCTCGATCTCAACCCGTTCCACCGTCCAGGTGTACTTCACCGCCTGATAAGACAGAAAAGCTGTCGCCTCGTTGGTAATGCCCGGTTCGACGAAGATGGTGCTGCGATGGCCGTTGTGCTGGTCGGCGTCCAGTTCGAGGTCATAGTAGCCCTCCATTAACTCGGGCACGAAGAAGTGGCCCAAAGCATCGGTCACCCCGTTGGTCACCACGACGGAGTTGACGGCGTCGCGCACGCGGACGGTGGCGTTGGTCAACGGCGGTCCGCCGGCGGCGTAGTAGGTGAACTCGTCCGCAGCGCTGATCAACAGCGCTCCTTTGGCTTCAGACAACGCACGGAAGGAGAAGGGCACGGAAATGCCGGTGGCCGTCCCATTCACCGCCAGAGTGCCCTGATGCATCGTCAACGAGATGTCCTCCGGCGGGTTCAGTTGCAGGGTCACGGTGTTGGTTTCCCCCGGAGCGAGGGACGGCATCGGATTTGGTGACGCCAGGCTCATCCACGGGATGGGCGGCAGCGAAACGGTAACCGGGCCGGTTTCCAAACCCCCGTTGTTTGCGATCTGGAACGAGACGGTCCGCTGTGCGCCGCGCTTCATTCCGCCATCCAGCCGACCGGGGTATGCCACCAACCGCGGCACGAGCGGATCAATGTCCACCCGGATGGGCACATCCAGCATGGCCCCCTCCAGGCTGGTCAACCGCGCCTGGATGTAACCCCAAGTAAACGAGGCATCCAGGGCAGAAATGCCGTAGGCCAGTTGCAGGGTGGCGTTGCCGGCCAGCACGTTGGTCTGAAGCGTCAACGTCACATTCACGTTCGGCGGTTTGCTGAGCATCTCGACCGCCAGGCCGGTCAACGGCACGTCGCTCAAGTTCTGGATTTGCACGCTGCCACCCACGCTGCTGCCTTCGCTCAGGCGAATCGAGGGCGCGGCTGGCTGCGCCTTCATCCCCAACAGATAGAAGCTGTCCTGCGCGGGCGGATCGGTCACGCCCGGATGTCCGGCGGCGATTTCGTAATAGCCGGCCTCGCCCGGTAACGGCTGCCAGGTGGCGGCAAAGTGGCCCAGCACGTCGGTGAGGGCCGCGATGGTGCGGGTGGTACCCCGCACGCGGATGTGAATGCTGACCAGCGCATATTGCGCGGGCTGGCCCCCGGGCCGGAAAGCCTGGCCGGTCAACGGCACTGGCGTGTTGGCGGGCGCGGCCTCCAGTGTGGTGGACACCGTCGCGCTGTAGGCGGGCGCGACCTGGATGGGCGTGATCGAGATGCCGACGTTATTGTCCTCGAGCAATTCGACCACGCTGTTTGCCGCGTCGGTGACGACGATCACCCAGTAGTTGCCGGCGGCCTGGGGCAGGCGGATGGGCAGCGTCTGGCTGAACTGGCTGCCCGCTGGCAAGCCGCCGTTGAAGGTGAATTGACCCATCAGAACATCGTCACCCACCAGCGCATCGGTGGAGAGATAGATCCGCTGCACCACGGCATTGGACGGCGAGGCAACTACACCTTGATTGCGAATCTGATAGCCGATGTCCGCGTAAGCCTCGGTTTCGGCGGTCGCCGGCACGGTCACCGTTCCAACTATCAAGTCGGGCAGGTTCACATCGGTAACGGTCACCGGCAGCGAGCCGGGGGTGAAACTAGGAGCCGTGGCGGTGATTGTGACGGTCTTGTTCCCGTCCGTGACGCCATCATCCACCGAAGTCATCGGGAACTGGGCCGAAGCCGCCCCCGCAAGGATGGTGACCGTGGGCGGGAGGAGCAACTCATTCCAGTTGCCCGAAGCCAGGGTCACCACCAGGGCGGTGTTCGTGCCGGTGTTGCGCGAGACCGTACCGGTGGCGGCGGGGTTTTGGCCCTCGGGCAGGATCGCGCGATCGGTGGCCAGGCGCAGGGTCGGGCCGTCGTCGTCCGTCACCGTCACCGCCGCGGGCGTGCCTTCGCCCAGACGCGTGGTCGTGCTGGTGGCGCGGGACCAGACGCGGACCAAGACCGGCTTGTCGCCGTCCACCAGGTCGTTGTCCACCGCGCTGACCGGGAACGTGATGGTGGTCTCGCTGGCCGGGATGGTGACGAGGCGCGGCACCAGGAGGGCGTTGGTGTCGCTGCTTTCCAATTCCAATTCCAGCGTGCGCGGCGAAACCGGCTGGCGTGTGAGGGTGGCCTGCGCCGCTTGGGGGCCGGCGCCTTCGCGCACGGTGTCCGGTGCGATGATCAGTGTCACTTGCGGCCAATCATCGTCTAACACCGTCACATTGGCCGTACCACTGCGGTAACCGTTGGCGGTCGCGGTGACCCCGATGGTCAGCGGCGACTCCACCAGTGAATCATTCAGGGCCGTGACGCTGAAGGGAATGCTGCTTTCGCCGGGCGAGAACATCAGATTGACCGGCACCTGCAACTGGCCGGCGCTCGAACTGCTCAACGTCACAACCAGCGCTTCCGTGCCAGCATCTCGCGAGAGCATGCCTTGGAGTGACTGTCCTTCCAGCACCTGGTTGGTGACAAAGGCCACCACCAACGTTGGCAAGTCCACATCGAGCACGGTGAGCGGCGCCGAAGCCGGCGCAAATCCCGACGCGGTGGCGCCGATCGTCACGGTCTGCGGCCCATCCACGATGCCATCCAGCAGGGATTGCACCTGGAAGGAGGCGGAGCCTTGACCGGCAGGGATTACCACCTGCGCGGGCAACGACACTTCCGTCGGGTCACCATTGATCAAGGAGACCGTGAGAGCGGCGGCACGGCTGCCGTTGCGGGTGACAGTGGCTACGACGGGCTGGGAGGCGCCCTCGTTAATCTGCGCGACGGAGAGTTGCAGCGTAAGCACTGCCGGAACGAGCGTGCTGTGCGAGGCCACGCCGAGGTTGTTGGCTTCGTTGCTCTCGATCACGTCACCTCGACCGTCCAGCAGCACGGTGAACCAGAGATTGCCCAACAAACCGCCGGCTGGTACCACCACCGCTTGCGTGCGGGAGAGGCCCACGCCGGCGGGGAGCGTGTTGGTGAAGGCCAACGTGGCCAGTTCCACCGCACCGGCGCCGGCGCTGTTGGTGGCCAGATACACGGTCTCGGACCAGACCGGACCCGCGCTGGCGCTGCCCCGGTTGGTCACGGTGTAGACCAGGGACACTGTCTGTCCAGGCAGGGCGTTGGTCGGCGACAGGAAGTCCGCCACCGTGAGATCGGCCAGCGGCGGCAGGGACAGCGTCAGTGCCGCGGCCCACAGATTGTTGTTCTCGTTAGACTCGGCGATGGCGTTCCCGTGATCTGCGGCCGCGACCAGGAAGTACTGGCCCGGCGTGGACCCACCAGCCAGGGGGAGTTCAACCGACACGGTGTTGGTGTAGCTGGCCCCAGGCGCGAGGGGTACGGTCAGCACATCGGTCGTGGCCAGGAGTGTCGCGAGCGTGTTGCTGGTGGTGGACAAGTAGAGGCGGTCCACCCATGGCGCGTCGGCGGCCGCGCTGCCGGCGTTGGTCACCACGAACGTGACCGGCACGGTTTGGCCGAACGCGGCGCTGGCCGGCGCCGTCACGCGCGCCACCCGCAGGTCAATGGCCACGATGTTCAACGGCGCGGCAGCAAACGCGGTGTTGTTGGTCTCGTTGAGTTCAAACACCTGGTTGCCGGTATCTAACGCGATGCCGAAGTAACGCGGGCCAGTGCCCACCGAGGGCACGATCACCTGCTGCGTCACGGTGAGGCTGGCGCCCGGGGCCAACCCGCCGGCGCCGGGGCTGAAGTTGATCGCGCCCAGCGACTGTGCGCCGGCGCCCCCGGCATTCGGCGAGATCAGCACACTGTTCTGCCACGGGCCGGTGGCGGTGCCGGGGCCGGTGTTCGAAATCACAAAGACCAGCGGCACCATCGTGCCCGCCTGGGCGGAGGCCAGCGTGGTCAGCGCCCCCGGCACAAGGTCCGGCGCAGCAAGCGTAGCGAAGGTGCGGTCGCTCGAAACCGTTTCATTGCCGGCGGCATCGGTCACCCGGACGCGGAAATGATACAACGTGGCCGGGGTCAACCCGGTGAGGTTGAAGCTGTGCGACGTGCGCAGCAGCGCGGTGCTGTTGGTGAAGCTGTAGGCCGGGGTGAGGCCGTACTCCACGCGTGCCGATGCCGATTCGCTCGTGGTCCAGGCGATGATCGCCGATGCCGTATTGGAGGTGACGGTGATCGGGCCCAACGTCGGCGGGGTACGATCCACCAGTTCGTACTCGGCAACGAAGAGCATGTTCGTCGGGTCGGTGGTGGCGAAAGTCTTCAAGAAACTCGCGTTGACGCCGTACAACGCGCCGTTCAGCGTGAATCGTTTGAAGGCGTAGTAATCCGGCGGGCTGTTCGTCACCGTCAGGGGCGCGGTGATGGTGGTGGACTGGCCGTTGCCAAACGTGCCCGCGCCAGACACTGCGGCCAGACCCGCCGGCAGCGCGGCGGTGGTGACCACATGGATCAGGTGCGCCTCGTCGTAGTGGGCCACGAAGAGCCGGTTGCTATAAACGACGGTGCTCAGGGTCGGGTTGGCGCCCAAAGTCACGCCGTTTTCGGTCCAATGGCTGAACTTGTAGCCGAAGGCCGGCTGGGCAGTCAGGGTGTTGGTGCTGCCCCACGGATAGACGCCCGTGCCCAACACCGTGCCCGCGGCGGACGGGTTATTCGACGCCGTGATCTGGAAGCCGGGCAAGCCGAATACCGCCGTCAGGGTGGTGTTCTGGCCGATGGTAAACGTGTAGCTGGGATTGGCGCTGCGAACCACGCCGCCCTCGACCCAGTTTTGGAAAAGGTAGGGCGTCTGGTTGGTGATGGGCGCGGCGGTCACCGTCACGCTCGCCCCGGACGGATAGGTGCCCGCGCCGGTCAATGTGCCTGCGCCGAGTGGCAGCGTATTGAGCGCCAGCGTGTAGAACTGCGTGATGGCAAACGTCGTGGTGACCGTGTTGGCCTCGGCGCTCGCGTGACTCACGCCGTCGTATTCGAAGATTTGCTGGTCCGAATCCGTGGTTACCTCGACGAGATAGGTCCCCGGCGTGGTGGCCGGGAATGTGATTTGACGGGAAACGGAAGCATTCAGAGCGAGCGCGCCGTTGGTGTAAGTCTGATCGAACACGGTCGTGGCCGTGGTTTGGTTGCGCACCCGGATGCGGTCCTTGAAGCCGGCCGGAGCGGACGCGGCTCCGCGATTAAAGGTCTTCCAAGTGACGGTGTAGGTCTGGCTGCCGTCCGGCCCAGTGAGATTGAAGTCCTCGATCTTCAGGTCTGGATAGTCCGCCAACGCGATGGTGATCGGGTTCTCCGTCGCGGTTTCGTTGTCGCCCTCTAACAGGAACTCGTTGACCGTATCGGTGTAATCCGCCTTCACGATGACATAGAAGCTGCCGCTGATGCCGTCGGGCAGGTTCACGGTGTTGGTAAGACCGTAACCTTGGCCGGGTTGGAGCACGCCGTTGTGTTGATAAAGCCCCAGCGCCAGATCGTTCGCGTCCATCACTGGGTCGGCCGACAACACCACGCGGTCAAACCAGAGGCCAACTTGCGTGGCCAGCGAGCCGACGTTGGCCACGGCAAAGGCGACGGTGAACGGATCGCCGCTGTGCAGGCCAGCGGCCACGGGTACAAACACGTTGGTGACCTGCAGATTCGGGATCACTACGTCTGCCGTGGGCAACACCGGCACGTCCAGCAGGTATTCGCTCATCAAACCAGCGGAACTGCCGCTGGCCCGGACCAGGGCGTAGTACGTGCCGGTTTGTTCGATGCGCACCTCGGCCACGCCGTCGGAGGGCCGGCCGCTACCAGCCTCGGGCATGTACGCGTTGGCTGCGTTGTAGAGGCTGACCACTGGGGCCAGCGGGCTGCTGGCGGGTTGGCGCGTGCGGAGGAAGACCGTCTTGCCGGCCTCGAGGACGCCCAAGTTGAAGTAGTCCAGGTCAGTGGAGAGCTGGAGGTACCCGCCGGCTACCGCGTTGCGGCTGGTGCCGTTGGTGACGTAGCTCAGCGGATTGGCGGTGGCCAGGCTGTTATTCGCCTCGGTCTCGACGGGCAGGCCGTTGCGGTAGAGCGACACCCGCAAGCGGTGTTCGCTGTAATAGCCATGGTTGTAACTGACGCGGACGGTGTAAACGCCGGCGTCGGTCAGGACCCGCGGCGCGGACTGGAACAGGCCGTTGCTTTCCGCATAGGCCCCAAACAACTGCGTGCCTGACGGACTATAGAGCACCCAGTAGAGGCCGCTGCTGCTAAGATTGCCCGGCGTCTCGGCGGCCAGGACCATTGTGTCACCGGCCTGGGCCTCAAAGCTCCAGAAATCCAGGTCGCCGCTATCCGTGAGGAATCCGCGGCCGGCGCCGGAGATCAGGTTCGGTTGGGTACTCGCCATCGGCAGCGGTGTGGCCGTTTCTCGGGAATTATTCGGTTCGGACTCAGTATTGAAGCCGGTGATCTGCGTCACGGTGAATTGGCGTGTCCAGGACGACGTCAACGGATTGCCCGCGCGGTCCTGCAGAGTCGTCTTGGCCGTGAAGCGGTATTCACCCGGCGGCAGTGCGCCACTTGTGATCCGGTAATTTGCCGTCAGCCCGGATCCGTACGCAGGGCTGGTTGCGAGGGGCCAGAACCCATCGTCCGTCGTGTCAAACTGAGCGTCGAGCCCGCTGGAACGCAGTTCGCAACTCGTCGGCTCATTGACGGTTTCAGCCAACATGTCCTCTGAGAA
>CAYJNU010000430.1:0-7153 GCA_964371005.1 uncultured Verrucomicrobiota bacterium
TCAACGCGTATCGCGCGGCGTAGCGTTGCCCCCGACCGGTCAGCAACCAGGCTGACAGAAAAACCATCACGCCATTCTCCAGCAGCTTGTGGCAGATCTGAATCTCGCCGGCGCCGCAACCGCAATCAAACCTCACCGCGCAGAAATCGCCTCCCGTGGCCGCGTGGATGGCCAGGGCGCGCCTGAGCACGACGACCGTGAACGGGATGAGCATCAGCAATAACATTGTCGCCGACCCACGAACCGCGACGCCCAACAGCAGCAGCAGCCCGCAGAACACTTCAAACCACGGCAACGCCGCGGCGATGGAATTCAAAAGCACCGGTGTCTGGACCAGATCGTATTGGCGAACCTGCTTGAGGAATTCCACCGGGTCGAGCGCCTTGACGAGGCCCATGTAGATGATCAGCCCTCCCAGCAACCAGCGCGTCAGCACGGCGAGGTTCTCGGTCCTGGGGAAACAGAAGGGCGAACGGACCGGCTTCATTTCGTCTCCCTCCGGAGGTTTCCGCTGCCACGCGCGCCCAGTTCCACCGGCAGACCGTTGGTGGACCAGTCGGTGAAACCGCCCCCGTAGATGACCAGCTTCTCATTCGGCACGCCCAGTTCGCGTAGCATGACAGCGGCGAACTCGCTGTCCTCACAGTCACCGCCGTTGCAGTAAACGACGATCTGCTCCGCCGCGGTGCAAACCGGCAAAATGGCTGCGAGGTAGTCGGGTGCGCGGTAGTGGTCGAATTGGTACGCGCCCGGAATATGGCCCGCTTGGTAATGCTGATCGTCCCGTGCATCCACGAACGCAATCGCACCGTGATCATAGCGGGGGTCCTGGAAAAGTAGTTGCGTTTGCTCGCGGTTCACCAACTGGAGTTGTTTGGCTTTCAGCCGGGCGATGACGAGCTGGGCAGCGACTTCAGCATTAGTGGCGGCCGTGGCCAGGAGGAGGTTGGTGTTCGCCAGGCCCGGCAGGCTGGGCCGGACCGCGCCAGGAAAGTAATCGCGTGTGAGGGTGAGGCCACGTGGGGAAGCCGCATTGAGGGCGAAAGCCAGAACTGCGCCCATCAAGGCGACGACGATGCTCTCGCCCAGAATCGCCTTCAGGGTGGACGCCCGCCGGCTGGCCGTGGGGATAGGCCGATCGGCTTTCATGCGGAGGTCAAACGATCTGAATGTTGCCGGTGTGCGCCCCTGACGCACGTCAGGTGCCCGGGAGCGGCGGTGGTAGTGGCGGTGGCAGCGTGGGCCGGGCTACACCGGGAGGACGGGTGAGCGGACGCGCCGTCACCGGCTGGGGCGGAGCGGCTATTGGGGGTGGCGCGGCCATCGGGGGCGGGGCGGTGGTCGCCTTTGCTATGGCGCGGGGCGGGGTTGGTCGCGCCGGTTGGTAGATGGGTACGCGGATGACAGGGAATTGTGGGTGGGTGGACTTTACGGTGAGTTGGCCGAATTGGCCAGGTGGCAACTCGAAGCCATCCGGTATCTTGATGCTCAGGTTGAAATACGTTCCCGGGGAGGTTTCTTTGATCTCCACCGTGACGTCCTTGACGTTCACCATGGCGTCGGACAGGGCCACTTTGTTCGTCCCGTTGTTCACGATCGAGAGGGCCAGAGTCCGCGCGCCGACAAGCGGGGCGGGGGGGAGGTAGAGTTGCGCGGGCGTGGCCACCAAAGCCGGCTGCAGCGCGACCATGGTGGTGATGTTGACGACCGGGGCGTTGGTGGAAGAGGTCTTGAGCGAGATGATGCCCTGCACGTTGCTGGGCGCAACCTGCGATGCGAGCGAGATCAGTAGTTCATATTCCCGCCCGGGCTGGTTCGTTCGCACTTCGGCCCGGAACAGCGGGTTGCTGCTGATGGGCGATTCGAGGGCGAGGGGCGCGTCCTCGTGGTTGAGAATCCGCACGGAGCCCTTGGCCACGGCGAGCGTTTCGAGGTTCGCGTGCAGGACCGCAAACGTGGGGGCAACCTCGACCGGTTTCCAGACCTCACCCTTGATTTGCAGCGGCGACATGGGGTGCAGCTTGTCGTTAGACGAAACGCTCATCGTCTTGAAGATTTGCCCGTTGAAATTTCCGCTGTTGAACTGGATGGGGATGGTGCCGGTTTGGCCGGGCTCAACCTTGCGCGTCCAGTCGCCGGCGGTGGTGCAACCGCAGGAAGTGGCGACATGGGTGACCTCCAGGGTGCTCTCCCCGGTGTTGGTGAACACAAAGGTGTGCTTGACGATGCTCCCGGACGCAATGCGCCCGAAGTTATGCACCGGCGTGTCAAACTGGATGCGGGGGCCCGAGGCGTTGGTCAAATCCAGTCCGGGCACGGCTGGTACCGCCGTGAATGTGGCGGAAGGGGGATATTGCGAGGGCGGCGGCGAGGCAAAGACCGCCCAAGGGACCAACAAACTCAAGCTAAAACTCAGTGTGTGCCATTTCATAATTCAAGTTGTCCGACGGTCGCGTCGTGTCAATTCGACCAGGACCTGCTTCATCCACTCCAGCAAACTGTCTTACGCTAGCGTAACTCGGCTCGCGGTTTCAATACGGTTTTACATCGGTTAAGCGCGCAGCCGGGCCAGGAAGCCGGGTTCGCTCCCGGCCACGTCCGCGCGCCGTTGCTGCGCCAGAAGCAGGCCGTAAACCCGGGCATCGCGGCTGGCCATCTCGACGCGCTTCCTCAGTGGGTCACTGATGATCGAGTCGTCCGCCACGTCCACCTTCTCGGCGAAGGAAACGCCGTAGGGCAACACCCAGGCGTAACATTGCCGGGCCACGGTGCGCAGTTGGTCGATCACGGTCAGCCCCTTTTCATGCGAGGCGACGACCGGGACGAAGAGCTTGCCCGCAAACTCGCGCCAGAAATGGTCGAGGAAGTTCTTGAGCGTGCTGCCGATGCTGCCGTGGTAATCGGGGGTGCCGAGGATGAAGAGGTCCGCCCGCTGCACCCGGGCTTGAAGCGGTGCGAAGCCCGGTTGGTCTTCGGCGGAATCCGGGTGGTAGAGCGCCAGCGGCTCTTCGCCCAAATCCAGCAGGTCCACCGAGCAACCGGCGCCGCGGAGTTCGGTAGCGATCTCGCGGACGACCACGCGTGTCACCGACGATCCATGCAGGCTTCCGACCACCGCCAGGACGTTCAGTGCTTCATCAGACATGGCGACAGTCTAGCAGGCGAGCAGGCGAAGTCGAATCGTTAGCGGGGGCGGAGATTCCAGGTTCTCAATCCGCCAAACCCAGGAGGCGTACCGTCTGGAGCAGCCAGTACCCGAGCAGCGCGGTGACGGGCAGGGTCATCACCCACGCCCAGGCCATGCGCTCGACGACGCCCCACTTCACCGCGCTGAACCGTTTGGTGGCGCCCGCCCCCATGATGGTGGCGGAGATGACATGGGTGGTGGAGAGGGGAATGCCCAGTGCGCTGGCGAACTGGATGATGCCCGCCGCCGAGGTTTGGGCGGCAAAACCGTGGATGGGTTGGAGCTTCACCATTTTCGTGCCGAGCGTGTGGATGATCCGCCAGCCGCCCACCGCCGTGCCGGCGGCAATGGTGATCGCGCAAACGACTTTGATCCAGATGTACACCTTAAACTCCGGCGAGCGCAGAAAGCCGAGCCAGTCCGGCAGGTGCTCAAAGGCGCTGGTCTGCGTGGTGGCTGTGAAGAGGGCCAGGGCAATGATGCCCATCGTCTTCTGCGCGTCGTTCGTGCCGTGGCTGAAGCTCATCCATGCGGCGCTGAAGAACTGGGAGACGCGGAACACGCGGTTGACGGTGCGTGGGCGCGAGGCGCTAAACCACCACAGCAAGAGCCCCATCACCCCGAAGCCAAAAAGAATTCCCAGCGTCGGCGCGAGGATCATGGGCGCCACGACTTTCGGCCACAGACCGATGAGCTTGTGGTGGATGGGCTCCACGAAGGACCAGTGAATGACGCTCCACCGGCCATGGGCCGAGGCCAGTGCCGCGCCGCACAGACCGCCGATGAGCGCGTGGCTGGAACTCGACGGCAACCCGAGCCACCAAGTCAGCAGATTCCAGATGATGCCACCCCCCAACGCGCAAAGCAGCGTCAGCGGCGTCACAAAGTTCACGTCCACGATTTCCGTGCCGACGGTCTTGGCCACCGCCGTGCCGACGAGCGCACCGATCAGGTTAAAGCCGGCCGAGATCGCCACGGCTTGCCGTGGGGTCATGACCTTGGTCGCAATCGACGTGGCAATGGCGTTGGCGGTGTCGTGGAAGCCGTTGATGAATTCGAAAACCAGCGCGACGAGGACGATGGCGAGGATGAGGAACATCAGCGCCGCATTTCCCTAGGACAGCCACCCGGCGGCGCGGCCCAACCGCACCAGCGCGTAAGCGACGATGCCGCTCGCAGGAATGGTCATGATCCACGCCCAGACAATGCGTTCGACGACATTCAGCCGAAGCGCGTTGAAGCCCTTGGCGCAACCCACACCCATGATGGAGGTGGTGATGGCGTGCGTGGTTGAAACCGGCATGCCGAAATGCGCGGCGACCGAGAGCACGGTGGCCGCAGTCGTCTCGGCGGCAAATCCATGAACGGGGTAAAGCCGAACCATCTTGTGGCCGAGCGTCTTGATGATGCGCCAACCACCCGCGGCCGTTCCTGCCGCCATCGTCAAGGCGCAAACCACCTTGATCCAGGTCGCGATCTCCAGCGACTTGCCGGGCGCGGGCTCGGGCGTGTGCAGAAACCGCAGCCAGTCTGGCAAGGCGTCGAAGTTTCCTGCACCAGTCCCTGCCACCAACGCCAGCGCGATGATCCCCATCGTCTTTTGGGCGTCGTTGGTGCCGTGGCTGAAGCCCATGTAGGCGGCGCTGAACAACTGGAGCTTGCCGAAGACCTTGTTCACTCGCAGCGGCCGCCAGTTCCGCAGGAGGGAATAAAGCAGGCCCATGACGAGAAAACCGCCGATCAAGCCGCAGATGGGCGATGAAATCATCGGCACCACGACCTTCCACAGAATCCCCTTGCCCTGCCACCAGTGTTCCTTGCCCGGAAGACTCCAGACGATAACCCCCCAGTTGTTGTTGGCCGCGGCCAGGCAAGCGCCACACAGTCCGCCCACCAACGCGTGCGACGAACTGGACGGCATTCCAAACCACCAGGTGATCAGATTCCACACGATGGCGCCAAGCAACGCGCAGACGAGGATTTCCGACGTCACCACCTTGGCATCCACCAGACCGCTGGCGATGGTCTTGGCGACGGCGGTTCCCCAAAGGGCGCCAAGCAGGTTGGTGCTGGCGGCCAGAACGACGGCCTGTCGCGGAGACAGCACCTTGGTCGAGACCACGGTCGCGATGGAGTTGGCCGTGTCGTGGAAGCCATTGATGTATTCAAACACCAACGCCACCAGGATGACGGTCAGGATAAGGGTCATCGGGCGGCGTGGCTCAGGAGTTCTTCAGCATGATGTGCATGACCACGTTGCCGGCGTCGCGGCAGCGGTCAACGACCTTCTCGATCAGCTCGTAGAGGTCGCGAATGACGATGGCCCGGAGCGCGTCGTACTTGCCGCTGTAGAGGTCCTTGAGCAGTTCCAGCATCAGTTGGTCAGCCTCGCCTTCGACGTATTGCAGCTTGTCATTGAGGTCCTTGAGCTTCTCCAGATGCTTCATGTCGTGGAGCTGCTTGACCATCGTGAGGACGACGTCCGTGGCCTTCTGCATCATTTCCGCCTGCCGGGCGAAGTCGACGCCATCCAGATGGGGTGCCGCCAGCATCCAGCGCTCGGCAAACTTCTCCGTGGTCTTGGGAATCTTTCGCAGGGCGAGCGACAGCGCCTCGATGTCCTCGCGCTCCAGGCCGGTGATGAACGTCTTCACCAACTCCTCACTGATCTGCTCGGAAATCTTCTTCTCCTTGCGCCGGGCGAGGACAAGGTCATCGAACTTGTGCGTGTCGCGGGGGTGCTTCATCAGTTCGATGACCAGCCGCACGCTTTCGTGCGCTTCCTGCGCGGCCGCTTCCAGAAGCTGATAGAACTTGTCGCCTTTGCCAAAGAGTTGTTGCAGTGAAAACATAGCCGCGCCAGTAGTGGCAGAAAGAGGCCAAAAGTCACGAAGAAATGTCACCGGTTCGTAACAATACTGCCACGCAACGGTGGCGCGGCTCTGCGAGACTGGTGGAGAACGAAGACAGCGCCTGATGCCAGGACGGCTAACAATGAACGGACCAACCGGTATCGCCGTTGCAGGGTGCGGCGAACGGATTCCGGCGATTGGGGGTGTTGCCGACTGAGGGATGTGGGTCATGAATTTCGCGAATTGCTTAATCTGAGGCTACACTACGACCAGACTCCGATGAATGTCGCAACGCTCAACAACCGGACGGGCAATCGGGCGCTGAATTCGAGGATTTCCCTCGACAGGGCAGCAGGGCAGCCACCGCTGAATCTGGCAGCGCGAATCGCCGGTCGAACCCGCCGAAGCCCAGGCTTTCCTGGATTATCAGGTGATCTCCGGCTGTTGGTGGGGGAATGCGCGTTGATCCAACTGTCACTTGATGCGGTTGCCGCCGTCGCTCCAGAACTGCCGGTTTGGAGAGACCCGTTGACCGTCCGGTTCGACCCGCACATGTTGCTCACGCTGCTTACCTACAGCTACGCCGCTGGTTCGCAAGCCTCCGAGGACATTGAGTGGGATTGTCAGCATGATCCTGCAACGCGTTTCGTCACCAGCAACACCTTCATTGCAAGAGATACGCTCCGCGCTTTCCGCCGCGCCCATCGCCGCTGGATTGAGGCCTGCCTGGCGTGGGTGTTGGAGGGGGTGAGCGAAAAGAAGGGTATGATCAACAGGCGAAATCAGCCGGGAATCCTCCAACCGGAGGCCCGGGCTGAGTCACCGTATCTGACGCGGGCCAAGCGGCGGCTGGAACTGGCGATTCTGATGGACGCTGCGATGGCCGATTGACACCGTGCCCAACCAGGGTTGGGCGCGGACCAAAATGAACCTATGACCAAACTGCTTATTCTTTACTACTCCACCTACGGCCATGTTGAAACTCTGGCCCACGCCGTTGCCGAAGGCGCCCGCTCCGCTGCCGGCGTCGAAGTCACCCTGAAGCGCGTGACCGAAACGATGCCGCCCGATGAGGCCAAGCAAGCGGGCGCCAAGCTCGATCAAGCCGCACCCG
>CAYJNU010000431.1:0-7116 GCA_964371005.1 uncultured Verrucomicrobiota bacterium
GATTGCCTTGAGATGACCGAAAGCATCGCGCACGAAATCAATGGCCGCGCTTTCCACCGACAGGGCCTTGGCGCCTTCGTCGGACAGAATTACTGCGACGGCATCGAACAGCACCGAAGGTGTGCCCGCCAGTTGTCCGTCCACCGCCAGGATCGAGCCGTCGGCCAGTTTCGCGCCGCCCACTTTGGGCGCGATGAGTTTCACCGCAGCGCCCGCGTCGGTGCCGGCCTTTTTGAGCTTCTTGATGGTCGCCCCGTCAGAACCGTCTGCCATCAGGATGCCAATCGCCCGCCCTTGGAGGGTGTCCTTCATTTTGCCGATGATCTGAAGTGCGGGTGAGGGCTTCATCTGTTTCACGGGCGAGGCTGCCTCTGGTGCGTCAGGAAGCTTGGCCAGTGCCAGTCCCGCGGCTACCCGCTTGGCGAGATCTTCTTCGACATGTCGCAGATGACCCACCATCGCCTCGCGGATGTGCGGATGTTCCACTTTGGAAAGTTCAAACACCAACGCCGACGCGATGTGCGCCTGTTCGTAAACGGTCTGGCTAAGATAGAACTGCCGCGCCTGGCTGTAATGGTCGGCAAAACTCTCGGGACGAATGCGACCCTTCTCGCCAGTTTCAATTATCGCGGCGCTGCGGAAACCATTGGCCGGCGATTCGCGCGGCGACTCTTTGGACAAGGAGTTGGGTTCATAAGCCACCCGACCCGCCGGTTGCTCCATCTGCATGTGGCCATCGCGTTGCTGATTGTGAAAAGGACACTTGGGCGCGTTAACCGGAAGCTGGTGGAAATTGGGCGACCCCAGGCGCGAAAGCTGCGTGTCCTGATAAGAGAACAAACGGCCCTGCAATAGCGGGTCATCCGAGAAATCAAGGCCCGGAACAACATGGGAGGGACAGAAAGCCACCTGTTCGGTTTCGGCGAAGAAATTGTCCGGCCAGCGATCCAAGACCATGCGGCCGATGATTTTCAAAGGGACCAGTTCTTCGGGAATCAGCTTGGTCGCGTCCAGATGATCGTAGGGAAATGTGTCCGCTTCCGCCTGCGTGAAAAGCTGAACGGCAAATTCCCATTCGGGGAAATTTCCCGCCGTGATGGCCTCGAACATGTCGCGGCGATGGAAGTCCGGATCAGCACCGGCCAGCTTGACGGTTTCGTCCCAAATGGTGGACTGCAAGCCCAGCTTGGGCCGCCAGTGGAATTTCACGAAGGTGGATTTACCGGCCGCGTTGATCAGCCGGAAGCTATGCACCCCGAAGCCTTCAATCATTCGCAACGAGCGTGGCAAGGTGCGGTCCGACATGATCCACATCACCATGTGCATGGATTCCGGGGTGAGCGATATGAAATCCCAGAAGGTGTCATGAGCCGTGGCGGATTGCGGAAAACCCCGGTCGGGTTCCATATTGACGGCATGGATGAGGTCGGGAAATTTGATGGCGTCCTGGATGAAGAACACCGGGATGTTGTTACCGACGAGATCCCAGTTGCCTTCCTTCGTGTAAAATTTGACGGCGAATCCGCGCACGTCACGCGGGGTATCCACCGAGCCGGAGCCGCCTGCCACGGTTGAAATGCGAGTAAACAAAAGCGTCTTCTCCCCCACCTCGGTGAGTATCTTCGCGGTCGTATATTGTTCCAGCGAGGCGGTCAGCTCGAAGAAACCATGCACGCCCGTTCCACGCGCGTGAACGATGCGCTCGGGAATCCGCTCGTGGTCGAAATGCGTGATCTTTTCACGAAGGATAAAATCCTCCAGCAGCACGGGGCCGCGCGGACTGGGCTTGAGCGAGTTTTGATTGTCGGAAAGCGGGACGCCCTGGTTCGTGGTGAGCGCCGGATGCTCTCCCACCGCAAACTGATGCAACTCACCGCCGGCAGCTCGCTGTAAACCCTCGTTGGGAGCCGAGCCCTTTCGCTGCATGCGTCTTCTGGTAATTCTCGTCGTCTTTTCCTTGTTCATAATCGATCGCTTTCAGGATATGAAATTCAATGGATCCACGCATTTGTTGTCATGTGTCACGTTTGAGCACGAGCGGTGACGATTGCCCCCACTGGCCGGTGAACACGAACTTTCCCAAGGGCTTTCGCTGCCGGGGCGTCAGGTCGCGCTCTCTCAGGGCATCTGGCAGTGCGGCCGGATCGGCTTTGTATCCGATGGCCAGAGCCGTCCATGCCTCGAAATGCTCCGGAATCTGGTAAAGCTCCCGCGCCTTGTCGGGGAGGATGCCAATCATCTGGTGGACCGAGAGCCCTCGTGCCGTCGCCTCCACCACCAGATTCCCAGCAGCCAGACCCAGGTCATGTACGGCGGCCCGATTGTCCTTTTGGTTCCGGGCAAAACGCAAACTGACGACGCCCAAGACCAGCACTGGTGCGGCCTTGGCCCATGCCTGGTTTGCTTCCACGAGGCAGGAGAGGAGTCGTCCGAACTCCGGGGAGTTCTCCCGGGTCGCCACCAGATAAACCCAGGGCTGCTCGTTGTAGGAGGACGCCGCCCAGCGCGCTGCCTCAAACAAGGAACGGAGGTCGGCCTCTGGGACCGGACGGTCTTCAAAGCCGTAGGGGCTCCACCGTTCCGAGAGAAGTTTGAGAATGGGATGGTCTGTCGCTGCGTGCTTGATGGACATAATCGCTTTCTACTTTCCCGTGGCGCCCAATGACTGCCTGGGCTTGGATTGGATTGGCGTTAATCAGGGTGTGAAACACTTGGAGGAAGCCTCGTCGCACTGCTTGTGGCCGCTGTTAGTTACGCACCCATAAGTTACCTTCTACTTTATCGCCTTGGCTTCCGGCGCGGCCTCGTCTTCCTGTGCCTTGCGCGGGCCGGTTCGCCTGGGGATCCCGGTGATCAGCCCCTCGTAATCCGTGGATCGCGGGCGGATGACGACCACGCCTTTGTCCGTGATGACATATTCGCGGATGTCCTTGCTGTGGTTGCCGCCGCGCATTTTGATCACGACCATCACCTTGCGAAGCTGGCCGTCAATCTCCACGTAGCGCAGCCGGATGATGTCATCGGTGAGGAATGAAATCGCGTAGTGACTGAACTGCAGCGCGGTGAAGTTATCCTCCACCTCGACCGTGGTGAGGATCGTGACCCCGGCGCCGGTCAACGCCACGATCATCCGGTAGAGCGACTCGCGAAAGTCCTCGCGGAAGCCGGGCGCCAGCGCCATCTCAAAACCGACCAGCGAATCAATCACCAGCCGTTTCGCGCGGACCCTCTTGACGGCATCGAGAATCTGTTGCGTGATTTCATCCACCGAAAGGTCGAGCGGACGCAGGTAAAGGATTTCCAGATTGCCCTTTTGCTGCGGCGTTTTGAAATGCAAACCCAGACTGGCGGCGCGATCCGTGTAGCCTTCCGGGCGTTCTTCGAAGAGTGCCATGATGGCCGGTTCCCCCCGGCGCAGACCTTCGGCAATGAATTGCGTGGCCAGCGCCGATTTTCCCGTCCCCGAAGGCCCGGCCACGAGGAGGCTGTCGCCTTCGAGCAGCCCCCCGTTCATCATCTTGTCCAACTCGGGAATGCCGATGGAAAGCCGCCGGCGCTTCCGCAACGGGTTGATATTTGCGGCGCCCAATCCCAGCGTGCGGGAGAAGGCTTGCAACCCGTCATCGGTGATGCGGATGGTGTGCAAGCCCGGCACCGAGGCCTGGCCGCGCACCTTGAAGATTTGCAATTTGCGCCCCACGGAATTTCGCTCCGTCAATTGGGAAAGCCAAAAAAGCCCGTCGGCGACGGTGAACACCGGATTGTCGCGCATTTCTTCCGGGACATATTCGCCCACCAGGAAGGTCGTGGCTTCCCAACTGGTGAGAAACTGGGCGAGGCGCTGGATGAACGATTGCATCTCCCCTTCGCCCGCGTCCGCCGTGGCTTTGCGCACGACCGTGCGAAACGAGTCCACCACCACGATGCCCGGATTGGCGGCCGTGACTTGCTTGATGATCTCCTCCAGCACCGCGTTCAAGTCCTGCCCCACCACCACGTCGCTCAGGTTGATAAAGCGGATGGCCTTGCCCAGCTTGGCTGCGTCGAAGAAAGAATATTGCTGCTGGTAGCGCAGCATCTTCAGGGCGGGTTCCCCGAGGACGGTGAAATAAAGCGCGGGGCTCTCCACCGTGGCATTGGCGAAAACGATCTGGTGCGCCAGCGTGGTTTTGCCGCAGCCCGGCGTGCCCGCGATGATGTTGAAAGAGAATTCCGGTATGCCGCCGCCCAGGATGTCGTCGAGTCCGCGCACGCCGGTCGGCAGTTTGTGGATCGTGACTTTGGCGGCCTGCCGCCCGGCTTTTTTCGACAGGGTGAGTTTGGCTGCCTTACTTTGATTTTTCATTTTTGACTCCGTGACTGAGATCCAAACCTTTGAGCGGAACCTTCGGCCAGACCTCGCGCATCAGGCGCAACGTCAAATTCTCACCGATGAAGGCCACCAGCAGACCGAGGAACTGGGCCAACAGCACCACCCGGCCCTCGAAAAACGTATCCTGGTCGAGTTGCGCCTGAAGTGTCTTCACCCCTTCCAATGCCCCATCCGCCTTAACCCGCACCGTGCGCAGCCAGGGAACTTCCGCGCTGGCCAGCGCGAGCGCGCGCGTCAGGAGCGTGTGAAAACTGCTGTTTCCCAGGGAGGTCGCCAGATGCAGCCGCAGCTTCTCCGAAACGTGAAAGCCCGCCGGAGTTTCGGTCGCGGACAATAAATTCCCCACCGTCTCATAAGTCATGAGACGCTCGGCGAACTCCCGCATTTGTGGAGTGGCTTGGCTCATTTGAAAACCCGTCTGTTAGCTGGGGTATTGCTATTGGGTTGCTTCCGGCCCGAGCCGCTCCTTTTGCCGCCACCGCTGAGTTTGTTCACGGTGGCCCAGGCCCGCGCTTCCGCGGTTTTCGTGCTGAGCCCCCTCTTCTCGTAACCGGCTTCGATATGCGCCGCCTGACGCTTCTGTTTGTCGGTGTAGCTGGATTTATCGCCTTGAGGCATGGTGGTTCTTCGCTGGGTGCCGCCCGTTCCTGTTCGCAGGCGTTTTGGGAAGAGGCACGTCAATGTTGAGCGCCGAAGCCAAGTCAATCTCATGCTCCTGCTCCTGTACGATGATCGCACGCAGGGTTTCGCTCAGCGCAAATTCGCCCATCGCCTCAGCCTGGCGAATGCGCTCGCGATAACGCCCTACCGTTTCCCGTTCGTTCTCCAAATCCGCGCGCAGCATGGCGACCGGGTCATTGCAGGCTTTCACCGGTTTGGGCGTAACGCCCGGCATGCCGCCCAGATAGTCAATCTGTTTGGCGATCTTAATCGCATGCGCCAGTTCTTCCCCGGCATGCGCTTCCAGCTCCCGCGCAATGTCTGTGTACGCGGCCCCCTTCAGCACCTGGCTGTACGCGGTGTAGGCAATGATCGCCTGGTATTCCCCCGCCAAATCCTCGTTCAGCAGTTCAATCATCCGTTCGCGAGTGATATTCAGTCCTGCGGTTGTGTGTTCTGTAGTCATAATGTTCATAGAATCAACCTGCGGCTTTCACGCACGATTGCGCTCAGGCTTCCACGGAGAATCCAACTTTGATGGTCACCTGCCAGTGATCCACTTTTCCCTTGGTGATGTTGCCGCGCGTCTCGACCACTTGGAACCAGCAGAGGTACTTGACGGTCTTGTGCGCGCGTTTAATGGCCTGGTCCACGGCTTCCTCAATGGAGGTGGTGGAAGTGCCGGTGAGTTCGATGAGTTTATAGACGGGGTCTTTCATATTGGGTTCTTCCGTTTTCTGTGCCGGCATCCCGCAATGGCTGTGGTTATGAATCAATTCGCAGACGGGTCATTCGCTTCCTCTGCATGGTTTTCGCGCCATTGGTTCTTCGGATCCTCCAACACCTTGAGCTGATCCGGCGTCAGCAGCGGCTTGATTTGATTGACGGCTGCCTCTCGGTATGGCTGGAGAGCTGCCCAGGCCTCCTGCAACTGGGTGCGCGCTCGCTGGATTTGGGCCTCGTCCTTCGCCACCCGTGCCTGCCGATTCGCTTCTTGACCGGCATCAATCCGGGGTTGGTTGGCCGTCTGGTATTGCTGGCTTGTCATTGCGAAGTCCTCCTCGATGGGCTTCAACTCGGTTCTTTGCGCGTTGGTGAGCTTCATCTTTTCTTTGAGCCCAGGTGGAAGGAGAGATCGTTCACCCAAAGCCCGGTCCTTTTCCAACGCCACCTGGTATTTCAAGGTTTGGGTGAGGGGGAGGGAATTAGTGTTGGTGTTTTGCGCCGGCGAAGCGGGTGCAGCCAGCAGCAGTGAACTGCCAATGGCGAGTAAGTTGAGTTTGGTTTTCATGTGTTTCCTGGTTCTTTGGGAAGCGTGGTTCGTTGCTTGTGGATGGGTAGTAATGCGAGAAGCGGCGCGCTGCTGGGGTTTTAGTCCACTACAAGCTTCACGGAACTGTCGCCGCGCAGGGCTTTGGAATAGGGGCAAGTTCTGTGCGCTTCATCCATGATGCGTTGGACCTGGGCGCGCTCGATTCCAGGAAGCTGCGCGCGCAACTCCACCTCCAGGCGGTACCCGCCTTGGTCATCCTCGATCAAGCTTACCAGTGCCCGCACTGCGGAATTCTTGACCGGGATGGCGAGCTTCTTGGCCGCGTTGACCAAGGCGCCGTGGTAACAGGCCGAATACGCGCCCGCAAACAACAGCTCGGGATTGGGGCCGCGTTTCTCGCTGCCTTTCTCCAGCGGATTGCCCAAAGTGACATCCAGCAGCCGGTCCGGTGTCTGAATGGTTCCCGAACGTCCGCCCTTGGAGGTCGCTTCCGCCGTAAACAGAGTTCTCATGATGTCCCAAAGCTAGGCGGAAGACCGGGGCTTTCCTATGGGGTATAACCCTACCGCGGTGCCGGGATTCGCTGCGCCAATGCTTTCGCCGCGTGCGTCCAAATCTCCGCCTGACCGGCCTGGCAAGAAGCCGGGGGCTGGCGTAAGCTCCGTCAACGTGGATGCGATGGCCGACTGCATTGCCTTGGGATTGAGCCTGGCGGCGGCGCTGTACCTCTTCTGGCAGCACAAACTGCGGACGGACGTAACCGCGCTGCTCGTGACCTTGGCCCTGATCCTGCCCTGGCCACATCCAAACG
>CAYJNU010000432.1:0-7095 GCA_964371005.1 uncultured Verrucomicrobiota bacterium
CCGCGCTGGCTGGGCAGACCGTCGGATTGATCTACGAAGGCAACCGCCGGCATGAAGTGGTCGTCCGGTTGCCGGGCAACTTGCGCGAGCGCATCGAGGAAATCCGCGCGCTGCCGGTGCGCGTGGGCGAACACGGACTGGTGGCGCTGGAGAAGGTGGCTGAGTTCCGGACGGTGGCCAGCGTGGACCCGATCGTGCGCGAAGAGGGGCATCGGCGGGTGGCCTTGATGGTGAACCTCAGCGGACGCGACGTGGAAAGCTTCGTGAAGGACGCCGAGGCGCGCATCCGGGAACAGGTCCGGTTCCCGGACGGTTACACCTACGAGTTCGGCGGGCAGTTCAAGAACTTGCAGGAGGCGCGTATCCGCCTGCTCATCGTCGTGCCGGCGGCACTGGTGTTGATCTTCCTGCTGATCTTCGTGGCCTTCGGCAGCCTGCGGCAGGCATTCCTGATTTACACGGGAATCCCACTGGCCATCACCGGCGGTGTGCTCGCGCTCTATCTGCGCGGGATGCCGTTCAGCATCACGGCGGCGGTGGGTTTCATTGCCCTCAGCGGGGTGGCCGTGCTGAACGGTGTGGTCATGATCAGTTACTTCAACGAACTGCGCGAACAGGGCCTCGCCATGTGCCAGGCGGTGTTCGAGGGTGCCATGACGCGGTTGCGACCCGTGCTGATGACGGCGTTTGTCGCGAGCCTGGGCTTCGTGCCCATGGCCATCGCCACCGGTCCCGGTGCCGAGGTCCAGCGTCCGCTGGCGACCGTGGTCATCGGCGGCATCCTGAGTTCAACTTTTCTCACACTGGTGTTGCTGCCGGTGCTCTACGTGTGGTTCGAACGGGAACGCTGCCCCACTCCCTCGGTCGAGTCAGATACCGGTGCGACCACGGTTGTAGCGCCCTCAGTATCTAGCGAGGCATGAACACGTTTACCCACCAACTCAGATTCGCCGGGCGGGTCATAGTTGCGCTTTGCTTCGCACTGCCGGCGCTCGCAACGGAGCTGGCCAGTTTCGAGACCCCGTTGTTCAGCGGCGCCGGCAATTGTGCCTTCTGCCACGACCCTTGGAATCCCAAGCAAGCCGGACAGCCAGGCGAGGCCGCTGTGCTGGCGACCGATTGGCGGGCCACGATGATGGCGCATGCCTTCAAAGACCCGCTGTGGCGTGCGGTCATGGAGGCGGAGGTGAAGGAGCGGCCTGGGCTAAAAGCCTTCATTGAGAACAAGTGCCAAACCTGCCACGCGCCTTTGGCGCGCCACCAAGCGCGCGTGGATGGCACGAATGAACTCGCCTTTGCCGCTGCCAGCACTTCGCCACTCGCCGCGGAAGGTGTGGGCTGCACGCTGTGCCACCAGATCCAATCCGGCAAACTCGGCACAGCGGCGAGTTTCAGCGGCCACTTCTTGATTGCGACGAATCGAGAGATCTTCGGCCCGTACCACGACGTTGTCACGATGCCCATGCGACGCCACGTGGACTACACACCGAAGTTTGGGGCGCAGGTTCAGGATTCCGCCCTGTGCGCGACCTGTCACACGCTGTTCACGCCAATTCTGGACGAGGCCGGCAAGATCACTGGCGAGTTCCCTGAGCAGGTGCCGTATCTGGAATGGCGGAACAGCGAGTATGCTCGACGCGGCCAGCATTGTCAGGATTGCCACATGGCACGGCGGGATGAACCCGTGAAGGTCAGCGCCCGTCCGCCGTGGCTGGACCCACGGGCACCGTTTTGGGAGCATCAGTTTGTGGGCGGCAACGCCTTCATGCTCCAGATGCTCGCGGGCAACGCCAAGCGACTCGATGCGAATGCTAGCCCCAAGCAGTTCGAGACCTTGATCGAGAAGGCCCGCGACCAACTCCGGCATGCGGCGCGGTTGCGCGTCACGGGCCAGCGCGAAACCGGGGCGGTGGTTTTGCGGGTCGAAGTCGAGAATCTCGCGGGCCACAAGTTCCCCACCGGACATCCGTACCGCCGGGCGTGGCTTCACGTCCGGGTCACGGATGCGCGAAAGCGGGTGTTGTTCGAGTCGGGTGGCATGGACAAGTCCGGTGCGCTTCGCGGTGTTCTGGACGGTTACGCACCGCATCGCGACATCATCACGCGCCCGGAGGAAGTCCAGGTTTATCAGGCGGTGATGGCGGACGCCCAGGGAAAGCCCACTTGGTCGCTCCTGGGCGGCACAACGTACTTCAAGGACAATCGCATCCCGCCCAAGGGTTTCGTGGCTGCCGGGACAGACGCTGCCCAGGTGGCCGTGTGTGGCGGGGCAGAACGGGATGCCAATTTCAATGCCCAGTTGAGTGGCCGCGACGAGGTGACGTATCGCGTCCCGGTGAATTCGGCGAACGGGCCGCTCGTGGCGGAGGTCGAGTTGCTCTACCAATCCGTGCCGCCGGAAGCCGTGGCGCATTTGCTGCCCGGCCGCGGCCCTGTGGCAAAGGAGTTCATGAAGCTTTATTCGACCGCCGACAAGCGACCGGAACGGGTTCACCAAGCCCGGGTGACTGTTGAGGCGCCAAAGTGAACCCCACCGTTCTCTCGCTCAGCCCGCGCCCTTGTTTCTTTGTTCTCCGCCCGGCAGCGCACGTTCACCTGATCCACCGGACTGCATTCAGCCTTGTGTGGTATTCTGTTAACGAAGAATGAAAGCACCCGAAACTATCCTGCCACCCGCACCGGCCTTCGCAATCCACCACCCCAGCCAGCCAACCCTGCGAGCTGGCGGTTTTCTGGTTGGCTGGCACAAACTCGCGCTGCTGGTCGTGCTTGGTCAGCTCGCACCCGCGGCCCAGGCCGTGGAGGTTTACACCTTTGAATCGCTCACGGTTAACAACTTCATAAACGGCCAGGACCACTGGAAGGACCAACCCGGCCAAGGACAGGCAGTGGTAGGGCTGGATGCGTCGAGCAACGGCACCAAAGTCGTCCGCCACTTCAAAACGGTTGTCTTCGACGAGTCCGCTTTCATCACCCGCACCAACGATGCGGGTTTCAATTTCGTTTCCTTCTCCGGCACCGAGACGAATGCGGTCATCCAGTTTGAGGCCAACGGCGAGCACGTGGCTATGTTCGCCTTGGGCCGCGACCGCAATGGCGACGGGCTGCTGTTGAGCACCGATGGCGAGATCGGGCCGGCCTTCGGGGTCTATGACCGGAACTTCCGCATCCAGGAGGCCAATCTCGGGACCAATTACAACGACGGATTCAACGAGGGCGGCGGAGATGGCAACAGCGGCAACGACTGGTATCGGCTTCAGCTTCGCCTGGACTTTACGGCTGCCAACGGTGAAGGCACCGGCAGTTTGTATTTCATGAACCTGACCGACGGCGACACGGCCTTTCATACCGTGTCCGGTCTGCAAAACCAGCCGCTGGGTCTGAGCCGCCTGCATCCGGACGCGCGGCCCGCCAGGTGGAATGCGATGTGGCTCCACCTCTTTTCCAATGGCAACAGCGTTCCCAACGCCGACAACCTAGTGCCGAATCTCAATGGCATTCGCATGACGCAAATCGTCCGTGTGGGCACGGACGTGGTCTTGACTTGGCGGGGTGGGGTTGGCCCTTACCAAGTGCAACGGCGAGCCAGTCTGGACACTGGCAACTGGGAGAACGTGGGCGATACCACGACGCTGATGACGGCTACGGTGGCAATTGTTGGCAACAGTGGCTTCTTCCGCGTCGTTCAGCCGTGACCCCAATGAAAACGAGTAAACGCAACCGATTGTTCGGACGAGCCACCACGTCGTGTTCAACTTTCCGGCAAAACACACACATTTGTAGCCCACTGGCCTTCGCGTCTCTGCTGGTGGCAGCCTGGCTGAGTGTGCAACCGTCTCCGGCCCATGCCGTGGAGGTCTATACTTTTGAATCGTTGACGCTCAGCAACACGATTGACGGGCAGGACCTCTGGAGGGACCAGATCGGCCAGGGACGGGCGGGGGTGCTGCTGGATGCGTCCGGCAATGGCACGAAAGTCGTCTATTATCACAAGACGGCCTTGTTCGTCGAACCCGCGTTCCTTACCCGCGCCAACGATGCGAGCTTCGACTTCGTGTCGTTCTCCGGTGCGGAGACCAATGCGATCATCCAGTTTGACGCCACCGGGGAGCACGTCGCGATGTTCGCTCTCGGCTGTGACCTGAAGGGCGATGGCGTACTGAGGATCACCCAAGGAGAGATCGGCCCGGCCTTCGGGGTTTATGCCCACAACTTCCGTATCCAGGAGGCGGATCAGGGTGTCGCGAGTGATGCCGCGTTCGAGGGCGGCAATAGCGCGAATGATTGGTATCGGATTCAATTGCGCGTGGATCTCACAGCCGCCAACGGTGCAGGCACCGGCAGCCTCTACTACCTGAATCTCAGCGATGGGGACACGATCTTTCAGCCCGTGGCTGGACTGCAGGACCGGCCGCTGGGACTAAGCCGGTTGCGCCCCGAGGCCCGGCCCGCGTGCTGGAACGCCATGTGGCTTGACCTGTTGCAGGAAGGCTTCAACGCACCTAGAGCGGACAATCTGGTGCCGAATCTCAACGGCATTCGCATTACGGAAGTCGTCCGCGTGGGGCCGGACGTGGTCTTGACTTGGCGTGGTGGGGTTGGGCCTTACCAAGTGCAGCGGCGAGCCAGTCTGGACACTGGCAACTGGGAGAACGTGGGCGATACCACGACGCTGATGACGGCCACGGCGGCAATCGTCGGGGACACTGGCTTCTTCCGTGTCGTTCAGCCCTGACCCAGATGCAGAATCCTTCCAACAAAACGCGATTCGCCTGCGGCGCAGGCATCCAACCGATGCCGCTGGCGGTGGTGGCGCGACCGATGAACGCCAACGATCCGTCCGCGAACATCTTTGGACGACTGTTTTCCCGACAGCCTTTTGTAAACGTTTACGTCCAGCGTATTCGCAAGAAGATGGACGAGGACTTTCCGGAGAAGATCATTGAAACCAAGCGCGGCGTGGGCTATCGCATCAAGGCAGACACATGAAACCGCTGCCGTCGCGCCTCAAGATTGCGTTGCTCTCCGCTGCCATTTCCGGCGTGGTGCTGGTGGCATTTGGCATCGTGACCTGGCTGCTCATCTACGATCAGCGCATCGAGGCCGTGGACCGCGAAATCCGCACGCTCGGCTCGCGGCATCCCGGCTGGTTTACCGGGCGCGGCAGCTACGAGCGCATGGCCAGCTCCCTGGAGTTCACCTTCGGTGCGGATTACACCAACCAGATTATTCTGCTGATCAAGGATGCCAAGGGGCAGACCAGTTATCGCTCGCCGCATTGGCCGGCAGACGTTGCCCCCGAGAAGCTCGCCCTGCAACCGGAGGCCGCCAACCCACCGGACGCGTCCAATCGCTTCGCCACGAACTCCGCCGCCAGTGACTCTGCGGCGCCTGACTCAAACGCTCGCCCGGGTGGTTGGGGGCGCGGCGGCCTGGGTTTGGGCCGGGGCGGACCGCCGTCGGTGATTTTTACCAAGACGCCGAAGTTCCTCACGGTCGTCGCGGCGGAGGCCCGGTGGCGCATCGGCGTCCTCGGCAACGACGACGTGACGCTGGCAATCGGCCTCAACCAGGAAGAAGTCGAACGCGAGCTCAACCATCTGCGCAACGCCTTTCTGCTCACGCTGCCCGTGGCCTTGTTTCTCGTCGGGCTGGGTGGTTGGGTGGTGGCGGGGCGGGCGTTGCGCCCGCTGAAGACCATCGCCGAAACCGCCGAGCGGGTCACCGCGCGCGGATTGGACCAACGCATTCCCGAATCCGGCGAAAGCCCGGAAGGCAACCGCGTCGTTCAGGTCCTCAACCGCATGATGGACCGGTTGGAGGCGAGCTTCCGTCAGGCCACGCGCTTCAGTGCGGACGCCTCGCACGA
Source organism: uncultured Verrucomicrobiota bacterium (assembly GCA_964371005.1). Classification (GTDB taxonomy): domain Bacteria; phylum Verrucomicrobiota; class Verrucomicrobiia; order Limisphaerales; family MWDV01; genus MWDV01. The sequence goes on from CAYJNU010000432.1 coordinate 5,870, forward strand.
ACTGAAGACCCCGCTCGCCATCATGCAGGGCGAACTCGAAAATGCGCTGCAAGCCGCCGCGCCCGGGTCGGCGGAGCAGCAGTTGTTCAGCAATCTGCTCGAAGAAACCCAACGGCTGAAGACCATCACGCGCAGTTTGCTGCTGCTGGCCCAGGCTGATGCCGGCCAACTCAAGCTCGCGCTTGCGCCCGTAGATTTAAGCGCGGAACTGGAAGACATGATCGAGGATGCCCGCGTGCTCGCCGCGGATCTCCGGCTGACCTTCGAGACGCACATCGCCCCGGGCCTCCGTGTTCCAGCGGATCGCGCCCTCCTGCACACGGCGCTGCTCAACCTCATCACCAATGCCATCAAGTACAACCAGCCCGATGGCAGGATTGAGATCACGCTGGAGCATTCCGGCGGCGAGATTGGATTCCGCATTGGCAACACCGGGCCGGGCATACCGCCGGAGGAACAGTCGCGGGTGTTCGACCGATTCTACCGCGTTAAACACGCTGGCAGCACCGGCACAGACGGGATTGGACTGGGGCTGAGTCTGGCCCGCGAAATCACTCGCGCGCACGGAGGAGAAATCGTGTTGATGGAGAGCACGGACGCACACACCTGCTTCGAGGTCCGCTTCCCGTTGCGTGGGTGATGGACGTTTTGGCCGAACGGTAGTTGGGGTTGCTGTCAGGTTCACCGTCCGATTACCAGCCTGAACGCCCGGAGGTGGACCAGCCCAAGGCAAGCACGGTGACACCCCGGGTGACAAGGCCTCAAAGGCCAGCCGTTCTGAAGAAGCGGCAGGAAAGCGGTTCAACCGCCGCCCAACACCTTCTTCCGCCAATCCCGCACACCCGCCAGATTACCGGCTCATAGGACGACCGCTGGCGTCAATTCATTATGACCCAATTAAACCGGTAACCCGGACTTGCCACGCACCTTGCACCTTGCATAGTATTGCCGCGACGGAATAAACTGCATCAGACCAGCGTGCTTATGGAACGTGCGCCAGCGCCCGGCTTTGGACGTGCTGGTGAAAGATGTCAGTTCCCGGTCGTTTTCGACTACTGCCGGGCATTGTCAAGAAGCGTTGACATCGCTGAGAACGTCCTGCGGCAGCTAATGGCGGTATGGAACAAGCAGACAATGGGCAGCACGATCTCGATGAAGTTGCTTATTGTAAGTAGTCTGGCTGGGTAGCTCAGTTGGTAGAGCAGAGGACTGAAAATCCTTGTGTC
>CAYJNU010000433.1:0-7090 GCA_964371005.1 uncultured Verrucomicrobiota bacterium
TCTTTCGCACAGGAGTTGGAGGCGGAAATGAGCATCTCGAAGGTGCCCGATTCCAGCAAAGTGCCGGAAATCACCCCCGTGAGCGGGTCGATCACCAGCCCAGGGGGCAAGCCGATCGCGCCAAACGTCACTCCGCGCTGCGCTGTGATGGTGTACGTGAAGGGGCTGCCCTGCAAGCCAGAGGCCGTCAGAGGACTGGTGATCAGCGGGGGCTCCACCGCCACGGTCAACGTGGCCACCGCGCTGGTGACGGCGCCGGCCGCGTTGGTCACGACGACTGAATATCTGCCCGCGCCATTGGTCGTGACGCCGGGCAGCGTCAAAGTCGAATTGGTCGCGGCCACAATCTCCACTCCCTCGAAGAGCCATTGGTAGCTCAACGGCGCGGAGCCGCTGGCGACCGACTGAAAAACAACCTCATCGCCGCAAGCCGAGTCTTGAGCCAGTGGCTCCACGGCGACCAACGGCGGCTCCAGGACCGGGGTCAGGATGGCTGGAGAACTTGTCACCGAGCCATACGTGTTGGAAACGACCACGCGGTAAGCGCCTCCATCGTTCAACTGAAGGTCGCTCAACATCAGCGAGGCCGCGGTTGCCCCGGCCAGATTCGTCCCGTCATGGGACCACTGATAGCGCAGCGGTTGGCTGCCGATGGCGAGCACGCGGAAGGTGGCGTCTTTGCCAATGACGACCGTCTGGCTCATCGGCTGGCCGGTGATGACCGGCGAAGAATCTCCCACCAGCGCGAGACTGTGATACGCGCCGCCGGAAATCCCCACCACGCTGGTCAGCGGGCCGGGGCTGGCCTGCCCAAAGTCGTTGCGCCCCCACGCGACAATGGTTCCGTCGGCCTTGAGCGCGAGGCTGTGGCCGCTGCCCGCCGCGATCGCCACCACGTTCGTCAACCCTGCGGGCACGTTGGTCTGACCGTCACTGTTACTACCCCAGGCCATCACTTTTCCGTCGGTACGCAATCCCAAGGTGTGATGGTCCCCGGCCGCGATCGCCACGGCGTTGGTTAGGCTGGGGGGCACATTGGTTTCTCCCGACGCGTTGCTGCCCCAAGCGATGAGCTGGCCGTTCGCCTGAAGGGCGACGCTGTGGCCATCACCGGCCGCAATGCCGACGACGTTCGAAAGCGTGGCCGGCGGGACATATTGGTTGTCCCACGACGTCACGGTGCCGTTTTGGCGGAGCGCCAGCTTGTGATCCAGACCCGCGGCCAAGGCCACCACGTTGGTCAGACCGGCCGGGATGGTGTTCGACGCGGTTCCCCAACCCACCACGGTGCTGTCGCTTTTCAGCGCCAGGCCGTAACCGTAGTTCGCGGCAATTGCGATCACGTTTGACAGCCCCGCGGGGACATTGGTTGCGCCCAGGTGATACCAGCCCCAAGCCACCACCGTGCCCTCACGTTTGAGCGCGAGACTGAGCGAGCCGCCGCCAGCGACCGCCACAACGTTGGTCAGGCCAGGCGGCACATTGCACTGCCCGTCGCGATTGTCGCCCCAGGCCCGGACAGTTCCGCCCGACGCGCGTGGCGCGGCGAGCCCCAGCAGGGTGGCCAGGCACAGCAGCAAGCGGGTGGACGGCGAATGAAACTCGATGGTTGAACCGGCGAGCCGGCCAATAATTGAATCAGTGCGGAGGTGCGCCATAAACGAAAATGCCAAAATGTCGCAGTGGTTTCGCATGGGCGCACGGCGGATGCAAGCTTGAACTTCCGCGTCCTGAAGATTTCACTTTCCGCTGGAATCTCCTCCCCGGCCTCGGGTAGGGTCGGGGCCATGAGCCGGGAGCTATCCCACCGCCCGCGAGTGGTTCGACTACTCGGGTGGGGCGTCTTCTTGGGTGGGGCCTTTGCGCTCGCGTTTCTGGGGTATCTGGCTTTTGGGATCGCGCGCCCCATCGGCTCCGGCCCGGCCGGACCGAGCGTGGCACGCGACGGGTTCCGACGCCCGTGGACGGAGCGGCCCGTGCTCTTGGTGGGACTCGGCGATAGTGTGACGGCTGGTTTCGGGGCGCGGAAGGGCTATTCCTACTTGGACCGCTTGGTGGCCAATCCCCCCGACGAATTCTCTGATCTGCGTGGTGTCAGCTTGAGCGTCGTTCTACCCACCCTGCAGACCACAAACCTCGCGCTCTCCGGCAGCACTTCTGCCCAGCATGCGGAGAAACAGCTACCGCGGCTGCCCGTGGCCAATCCCGAAACGCTCGGCATCGTCGTGATCACGACCGGCGGCAACGACGTCATCCACAATTACGGCCAGACCCCGCCGCGCGAACAGGCCATGTATGGCGCAACCTGGGAGCAAGCCCAACCTTGGATCGCCAACTTTGAGCGCCGTCTCGAAACCCTGCTGGAAGGCGTCCAGGGCAAGTTTCCCGGCGGCTGCGTCGTTTTCCTCGCGAACATCTATGACCCGACCGATGGCTTGGGAGATGCCCCGAGTGCCGGGTTACCGCCGTGGCCCGACGGGATGCGGATTCTTGCAGCCTACAACGACATCATCGAGCGTTCTGCGGCCCGTCACGCCAACGTCCATTTGGTTGACCTCCGTGCTGCCTTTCTCGGGCACGGCATCCATTGCCGGCAGTTTTGGCGGAGTTTTTACCGGCGCGGCGATCCGCACTATTGGTATCACGAGAACCTCGAAGACCCGAACGAGCGCGGCTACGACGCCATCCGCCGGCTGTTTCTAATCGAGCTGGCCGGGGCATTCCACGCCCCCGCACCGCCGGTCACTTCTCGTAAACCATCACCCGCGCCGGGGGAACATTGAGCCAGACCACGTCCGAGTGACGCACCTTGAAGGCCACGCCCCGGGGGGGCTTGCCGTTTCCAATGTGGTAGGTGAATTGAATCCAGCGACCCAGCGGCGGCAGTAACTGGCGAATCTGCCGCGCCAGCGCCGTGGCGTCTTCGGGGGAAAAATGGCGCAGCGGCAGACTGGAGACGACGGTGGCCACGGATTGTCCGTTGGGCAAATGCGGCCGGAGCAACTGGGACAGGGATCGGGCGTCGCCTTCGATGACCCGGATTTGTGGGAATCGTTTGCGCAACAACGCGGCCATGGCCGGCGTATTCTCCACCGCCACCAACTGTTCCGCGGGCACGCCTTGAGCAAGCAGCGCCTTCGTCACCGCCCCCGTGCCCGCGCCAAGCTCCACCACCAGTCCGGGGGACTCGCACGGCACCCAAGAGGCCATCGCCTCGGCCAACCGACGCGAACTGGGCGCGACGGCGCCGATGCGCTTGGGTGCGCTCAGCCACTCCTGCAGGAGCAGCCTCGTATCCGCCAGCTTGGTCAATAGCGCCATGTATTCCGGCCACCCCGCAAATCAAACCGCAAGGGGCGGCAACTTGCGGAGCGTAGTCGGAACCATCTGCCACAGCCAGCGGAAAAGCCGGGCCCGGCAACACCCCCCGGCCACGGCAAAGGCTGCGAGCAAAGCAACGGTCGCCGCCACAGCCGCGGAACAGTCATTCGCGATGAAAACCTGTCCGGCGACGGGCCCCGGCGAGGATTGGTTTTTTCAGCATTGAATCCTCCCGGTCATCCCCTCAATCTGCGGCTCGCATGTCTGCACCAACCAGCACCCAACCGCCCGCCCGCCTGGTTTCCATAGATGCCTATCGCGGTTTCGTGATGTTCCTGATGATGGCGGAGGTCTTGTGGTTGGGCGGCGTGGCCCGCGCGCTGCCGGAAAGTGGCTTCTGGGCCTTCCTGGCCCACCACCAAGACCATGTGGCCTGGGTTGGCTGCTCCCTTCACGACCTGATTCAGCCGTCCTTCTCGTTTCTCGTTGGTGTGGCGCTACCGTTCTCCCTGGCGGCCCGGCTGGCACGCGGGCAATCGCCGGGTCGCCTGCGTTTGCACGCCGTCTGGCGCGGCTTGGTGCTCGTGGCCCTCGGCATCTTCCTGCGCTCCGTCGGCGCGAAGCAGACGAACTTCACCTTCGAAGACACGCTGACGCAAATCGGCCTCGGCTACTTCGCGCTCTTCTTGCTGGGCGAACGCTCGGTGAAACTTCAATGGACCGCGCTCGCCGTCATCCTCGTCGGCTACTGGGCGCTGTTTGCCTTCTACCCGTTGCCCGGCCCGGATTTCGACTGGCAACAGGCCGGCACGTCCACCGATTGGAAGGGCAATCTGACCGGATTCGCGGCGCATTGGAACAAGAACACCAACGCGGCTTGGGCATTCGACACCTGGTTTCTGAACCTCTTCCCGCGTGAACGACCCTTCACCCACAACGGCGGCGGCTATTCCACGCTCAGCTTCATTCCCACGCTGGGCACGATGATCCTGGGCTTGATCGCCGGTGGCTGGCTGCGGGCCGGGTTGCCGCAGCGCAATTTACTCGGCCGACTCGCGCTCGCCGGGGTAGCGGGCCTGGCGCTCGGCTGGCTGCTCAACGCCACCGGTGTCTGCCCGAACGTCAAACGCATCTGGACGCCGTCGTGGGTGTTGTTCAGCGGCGGCTGGGCTTTCCTGCTGCTCGCGGCGTTTCATTTCCTGACGGAAGCGCGTGGCTGGCGGGCGTGGGCGTTCCCGCTTGTCATCATTGGCGTCAACTCCATCGCGGCCTACTGCATCGCGCACCTGACGGTGGGCTTCATTGACAGTTCGTTACAGACGCATGTGAGCGACAGCTTCTTCCTGCTGCTCGGCGCGCCATACAGACCGCTGATCTTCGGTGGCTGCGTCCTGCTGATCGAGTGGTTGATCCTCTTTTGGATGTACCGGCGGAAAGTCTTCCTCAAGATTTGAAGCCGCCCCGTATGGGATTGCCGGAAGCGATCGGAAAGCCACGCCGCGAAGACCGTTGGCACGCCGAGAACTTGTCTCAACCGAATGTGGTTAAGTTACCTCTGTCACATCCGGATGGTCTCCGGGTGAGTCGTGGAAACCACGAGCGACGGCTACTCAGTTCCGGCAGGTTGTCTCAGCCCCGGAATGTAGAACGCCGCCACGCCTTTCGCGATCGCCATCTGGTCTGCGGCGCGCTGATTGGTCAGCACGATCACCGTCAGCTTGTCGTCCACGAACCGTGCCAGGGCGGACTTGAACCCGGTCATGTGCGACCCGGTGTGGCTGATGAGCCGATGCCCGTGTTCCTTGCCGATCCCCCAGCCGAAACCGTACGTGGAATCTCTGCCATTGTTGAACTTCGCCGGCGTCCACATCTGTTCGAGGGTGGATCGTTTGAGCAGTTTCTCCGTGCAAAGCACAGCATCCCACTTGGCCAGGTCGAGCACCGTCGAGCGCAGCCCGCCGCCCGCATAGCCCAGGATCGTCGGCGCAATGAAGTTGCCGTTCCGCAACCGCCCGTCCTCCCAGGCATAGCCGGCCGCGCGATTGGTGATAATCTCCGACCAACTGATGACGCGGGTATCGTTCATCCCGAGCGGCTGGAAGATGCGTTCGCACAGGAACTCGTCCCAGTATCTCCCGGTCACCTTGCGGATGATCATGCCTAGCAGATGGTAGCCGGTGTTGGAATAAGCGTACTTCTCGCCGGGCGCGAAGTTCAGTGGCAGCTTCCGCAACGACTCGATCACATCCTCCGGCTTGAGGTCCAGGCGCAGGTCCACCGTCGGTTCGTTGATGAAATCCTTGATGCCGGAGGTGTGCGTGAGCAAGTGACGCACGGTGATTCCATTCCAAGCCTCCGGCAATCTGCCGAAGTGTTCCGTGAGTTTGTCCTCCAAACCCACTTTGCCTTCCTCGACCAGCATCATGATGGCCGTGGCCGTGAAGGTCTTGGTGACCGATTGGATTTGGAACACCGTGTCCGTCCGCACCGGCACGCCCAACTCGACGTTCGCCAGACCATAGGCCGCCGTTTTGAGAACCGCACCGTTCGTGACAACCGCCAGTGACAGACCAGGGATGTGTTGCTGCTGCATCTGCGTCTGGATGTAGTCGTCCACTTCGTCGGCGCGCGAGGTAAACGCGACGAGCAGAGTGAGAACATAGGCGAGGCGGCAGACGATCGACGACTTCATGCGCGGGAAACGTAAGCGTTCCCCGGAAAAAGCAAAGCCGCATTTGGCTTGCGCGGGGAGCGGGTTCTGGGGAAATGTGCGCATGCGCATGCCCAGCTCGTTTCTCGTCGCCGTCTTCCTCGGCTGCGGGTCCGTCAACGCCCTGAGCGCCGAGTTCGACGTACTCATCCGCAACGGTACGATTTACGACGGCAGCGGCAACTCCCCTGCGACAGGTGACGTAGCCCTCAACGGCGACCGGATCGCCGCGGTCGGAAAACTGGCCGGGGACAGGGCCGGGATCGAGATTGACGCCCAGGGCCTCGCCGTCGCCCCGGGCTTCATCAACATGCTCAGTTGGGCAAACGAATCGCTCATCGCGGACGGCCGTTCGCAAAGCGACATCCGCCAGGGCGTCACGCTCGAAGTCATGGGCGAGGGCAACTCCATGGGGCCGCTCAACGAGAAGATGAAGCAGGAGATGATTGAAGATCAGGGCGACATCAAATACGAAGTCCCTTGGAGCACGCTCGGCGGGTATCTGGACTATTTGGAAAAGCGCGGCGTGTCCTGCAACGTCGCTTCGTTCATCGGCGCGACGAGTGTGCGCGTCCACGAAATCGGCTACGCGGATCGTGCGCCGACGCCAGCGGAGTTGGGTCGGATGAAGGCCCTGGTCCGGCAAGCGATGGAAGAAGGCGCGCTTGGCCTAAGTTCCGCGCTCATTTACACGCCGGCGTTTTACGCGAAAACCGACGAACTGATTGAGCTCTGCAAAGTGGCTTCCGCGCACGGCGGCATCTACATCTCGCACCTGCGCAGCGAGGGCAACGGATTCCTCGAAGGGCTGGACGAACTTCTCCGCATCGCGCGCGCGGCGCATATTCCAGCGCAGATTTACCACCTCAAAGCCGCCGGCAAGGCCAACTGGCCCAAGCTCGGGCCCGCCATCCGAAAGATCGAAGCTGCTCGTGCCAGCGGTTTGAAGATCACTGCCGACATGTACACCTACACCGCCGCCGCGACGGGCCTTGACGCCGCCATGCCGCCGTGGGTGCAGGAGGGCGGTTACAAGGTTTGGGCCGAGCGGCTCAAGGA
>CAYJNU010000434.1:0-7048 GCA_964371005.1 uncultured Verrucomicrobiota bacterium
GCGTGCCGTGGCCGGTGAAAAATACAAGCATTTACTTAACACAGTAATACTAGGTCGAGCGCGGCGGGGTCAAAGGCAGGATTGAATTGCGCCGAGCGCTTCAGCACGGCGACGTTGGTTGCCCGGATGGTCGAATTGACAATGCGCGGCCACTTGAGCATGGAATCCCGCGAATCCCAGAAGCCGAAGAGGAGCGAGGTCGGGGCAAGGCGTGCGAGCGCGGTGGCGTCGCGTTCACTTCCCAGCGCGGCGATGGCTTTCGTCGCCTCTTCTGCCAAGGCAGAGAAACGCACCGCGCCGTCGGCGATACGATGACCGATTTGCAGCAGGTTCATTGTGGCCGCGCCAGCCTTGATGACGCGCTGCGGTACGAGGGAACTGAGCGGCGACTCGGCAAACGTCGGCTCCATGCGGTTGGCTTGCGAGCCAACACTGTCGAGGTCGCAGATATTTGCCTCCAGCCCCTGCGCAGCGGCCGCCTCGGGCGGAAGGTCGCTGCGGAGCACGGAGATTGCGTAGGGATGTTCGCCGCCTTTGCGGGCGTAGGTTGGCGGGAAGAGCACGGCACCCAGGCCGCCAGCGGGTTCAAGGATTTCGGTGAGCGTGATGGCCACCGGTTGGTCCCGTTGCTGGAGCCAGTCGGTGGCGGCGATGTAGGAGTCGTATTGTTCAGTTTTCATGGTGTGACAGAGAATTGAATGGTTCGAGCTGACGTGAGATTCGAGTAGTTCTTGCGCATGGCGCGCGGGCTGAAAAGGGTGCGTGCGCCGGGGGATGGGCGGGCGGCTGCCAGTCGTGCCAGGATCACCGGCAGCGGCTCCGGCCACAGGCAATAGGCGAAGCCTTTCTCCCCCTCCCCGTCGTCAGCGCCGCGCCAACCGCGTGTGGACTGAAGTCTTCCCGTCTGGCCGGTGCGCGCGGGAAAGAATGAGTGGAGGCCGAACATCGCGAGTAGCTCCGCAAACACAAATGTGCGCACCGGCAGGTGCAGGTCGTTGGCGGAGTAACCTACGTCGAGCGCGTTGCGTGAAGCACGCGGATCGAAGCCGAAGCGTCCGGTCATTTCGGCGCTCTGCTCAAACAGGCCCGCGACTGGCGTGCCGACGGCCACTCCCGCCCGCAACTTGGCCGCTTCGTTGAGCATGTCCCAGATGATTCGCTCGACGGTCTGCTGGCCGGCATACATCTTCCACGCGGACTTCTCGCGGATAGTACCATCCAGTTCGGACGTCTCAAACCACCAGTCGAGCGCTACGGAGAACGGCGGCTTGCCCGGCGGAGTAAACTCGACGACGACACGAACCGGCACCTCCCCCGCAGGCGTCCGACCGAACCTCCAGCACGACGCCGAACTCAGACTACGGAGAACGATAGCTAGAAAGTCCGCCTCCGTGGCTTCACTTTCTAGCACAAATGCGACCGACGCTTTCGTGTGCCACCAGCCGAGAGCTCCGGCATCCATGCGCGCCAGCAGATCGAAGAGGCCGCAGCAGGCGAGGTAGTTCACCGGGTTGGCTGGATTGCACGGGATGGTTATGCGGTGGCTCATAGCGCGATGGTGTCAGCTTGGGCGGAAGCGAGGGCATCGGCGCATTTCACGAGCGATTCGAGATAGGCCAACTGCCACCAACCAAATTCCCGCTGGAGCCGGGCGAAGCGAAGTTCGGCGTCGCGGCAGGCGGCGCCGCATTCGCAGCGGAGTTCGTTCATAATCTGAAATGCCTCCGGGCCGAAGCTCGGGCGCGCGTGGCCATGGTGGGCGGCGATGAGGTGGAGGATTAAATCACGGTGCTTGTGTGCGGCCAACGCCGGCTCGCGTGCGGCTTCGAGCAGTGAACCAAACTCGTGGCGGTAGCCTCCCGTGGCCGCGCGGTCAAAGCCACTGTTGGCAGACTTGGCCAGCGGCGGCCCGTGGGGATTGCCAATGGCCTTTTGCCACTGAGGTTGCCGCTTGCCGAGGTCGTGGCAGGCGCAGGCTTGAACGACAGCGTCGGCGAGTTCAGCCGGAAGTTTGAGCTTCGCCGTCAGCCTGCGCGCGATGTCTGCCGCCGCCGCGTTGTGTTCGTCCAGCGGCACGTCAGCGCGCTGCAAGGATGCGAAGTCTTCCGACACGGCAAGCTCTGCGGCACCATCTGGCGAAGCGAAGTAAGCTACGCGGCGAAAGGCGGGTGTCGAGACAGACTCCGAGTCTGCGGTGAGGTCGTCTTCTGTCTCATCCTCAGGGCCATAGTCGGCGAGGAATTTTGTTTTCGGACCGAGTATGTGGGGAAGCGCTTTGCGGGCAGTGGGAACGCTCTCGTAGGTTCCCAACGCCGCGTTGTCTTCATTGAGAGGAAGTTGATGCGCCTGCCAACCGTCGGATGTCCGCTGGAGAAGGACGCGCTGGAATAGGTTCGTGTCCACGACATCGGGGACCGGTCCGTCGGAGTCGTCCAACAAGCCTTGCTTCAACCCACCAATGCTCGCGGGAAGAACCACAGTAGCGAAGCGGAGCAAGCGATCACGCTCCTCTTTCTTTTCGGAGAAGTCGCCAAGTCTGCGGGCGGACCAGTTGCCGGCGGGGTCGAGCAGAGCGGCGAACGCTTCAGGCGCACGCTCGCGCAGCCTGCCGATCACATCAGCCGCACCACCCGGACGGAACGTGTTGACCTGAGCCAACTCGGCAGGGCGGAGCGGAATCGTCTGCGCCATCTGAGCGGCATCGTCGGCGTTGGCGGCATATTGCAGGTCGGCACGCCAAGCCAGCCAGGTGTGCGGCGTGTCGTCGGGCGTCAAGCCGCGCAACCAGTAGCTGACCTGCGGGCGGGCAAAGTCACGTCCGGGAAACGTGGTGAGCGACCAATCGTCGAGACGGGCTTCATCGAGCGGCGGACACGGCGGGCGCGGAGCAAAGGCGCTGCAAACGTCCGGATGACTCGTGACGAGTTGCGTGAGAGCCGCCGGTGAGGCATCGAACCCAGCGGTGGTCTCCGGCAGCGATTGGAGCAAAGCGAGGGTTGTGGCTTGCGGGCCGTTCGGCTGCTGTTTCTCACCGCCGTCGGACAGGACAACGTGGATGCTGGCGTCGCCATCGCCGAAACGGTTCACCCGCCCGAACCTTTGAACCATCCGTTCCAATGTCACGAGATCGCACACGGCGTGGTCGGCGTCGAAATTGATGCCGACTTCGGCGGCGGCAGTGGCGACAAGAAAGATGGGATGATCCAACTGTGCCCGATCGCGATGCCGTTGGCGGAAGCGGGCAAAGACTGATTGCTCAACCAACTCGTCGCGTTCCTTACCGCGCATCTCGCCAGTCAGCGTCAAAACGTGGTCCTCGGGTACGGCGTGAGGAGCCGATTTGAGTGCCTTGGAGGCGCGTTTGACGAGCTCAACGGTGTTGGCAAAAACAACGATCGCCGAGTTGGAGCGCGCGAGGGCGACGGCAGCGGCAGCCATCCGCCCGGCAACCGCATCCGACTTTTCTGGTTCCTCAGTTTTTGGAGGGCATAGAAATTTCAGCGACTTGGCGGCTTGGAGACGGAGGGCAACTTCGGCGTCTTTCAGGTCGTGTTCAGGCTGCAAGACGAAATCATTGCCATTGAGGCTGGTCCCCGCGACCGACGCTTCGGCTGCGGGGAGTTGAGTTGCGGAAAGCAGCATGACATGGAAAGGCTTGATCGAAGGGCTGCGATGGAGTTGGCGATCCAGAGCGCCAAGCGTCTCCACGAATGACGGACAAAGGTGTGCTTCGTCGAGAACGATCAGAGCGTCTTGAGCAAGCAAGCCTGCATGCAGGCTACGGGAGTAGCGACCGAGGCCGCCGTATCCAGAGAACAAGAGCCGGCTGCCAATCATGTCCACCGTGCCGACGATGACAGCCGGTCGCGCCGCATCGCGCAACCAGAGCCGGTTGTCGGCGTGCTGCCCGCGCAGCGTGGAGACGGCGAACGGGTCGGTGTCCTTGAGGCAGCCGGTTTCCGCGAGGCAACGGGCAATGGTGCCAAGCGCGCACGGTTCCGAGCCGGCAGCGGCTGACTTGAACTTGGTCAGAAGCGCGTCGGCTTCTTCGGTTGCCTGATCCACGACGACGCGCCGGTCAACGATGTAAACCAGCCGACGTGGTAGGCCGATTGCAGCAGAGCCCATCCGCAACTGCTCCGCGAGAGCGAGGAGCCAGATGGTAATGATGGAGGTCTTGCCCAGCCCGGTAGGGATGTTGCAACGAGCGGGAAGATTTCCTTTCAGGAATTGCCTGTAGAGCCGCTCCTGCCACCGGAATGGCGTGTGGCCGGTGGCTGCTTTGAAGAATTCGTCGAAGTTCATTTGACCTGGATTCATGCTCCAACCTTTCCCCGGAGGTCAGGACGCGGTAGCCTGCGCCGGTGCGACAGGCTTGCAGCAGTTTGAAGGCTGCCCGGCAGATCGCCGGGACGAAGAAGACGGCTTACGCGGCAGCCGCGATGGTGACGCGCTTGGAGCCGGCGGAGATGCCGTCCGGCAAGCGCACGCGCCAGCTTCGCTCGCTCTGGTCCACGCGCAGCACCAGGCTGGCTTCGCCCCGGTTGTGCGCCCGCGGCATCCAGCAACACGAAGTCCGGCCCCATCTGGACCACGGGAATGGAGTTCCCGCGGAGCAGCAGGTGCATGCGCACGTCGGCGGAGTGCCCGCCTTGACTGGAGATCGGCATCATGGGTGGAGCTTGTCGAGACGTCTGCATCTGCGTGGTAGGGTGTTTCCATCCTCCCGGTTGTAAGCCGGTGTCGCGTACGACAGGAATATGGTATGCCGTAGTGCCTCATTGGATCGTTCCCGTTCACCGCTTCTGAAACGCTCCGTGGTCGTGGTAGCACTCCGCCCATCCGCTCACAAGCCTTGATTTCATACGGTCACGGTCGCTTCGTGGAAGAACAGGGAAATCCACTCACGCGCTGCCTGACGATCTTCCGGCGTACCGCCGCGAAGTTCGTAACGACCGTCGAGATGACGGACGAGTTCGGCTTCGCCCCACCCGGCGATGAGTTCGCCGCGCTGCCGGCGAAAGTATTGATTGAGGTCACGGAGTTTCATGGTGGGTGGTCAATGACAGGTGGCGAGGGGCGGGAGACGAAGCGGCTTGTCGTATGTGCGCCAGGGGTTGTGGCGGCGCGGGCCCCGAACGGGAAGCCAGTGGTCGAACGGCACGTCGGAGGAACCTCGTACATCCAACATCGTACGCTCAACATCGAACGTGGGTGAGGACGGCTCGGGGCGCGCGAAGGCGATTCCAGATTGGAGTTTTGAGGCTTCAGTTTTCATGCGGCTTGGAGTTCAGGTTGGTTGAGGGAGACGCGGACAGCGACGGCGTCCCAAGGTGGGGCGTCGGTGCGAACATGGGCGACTTCGCAAGTGAGCGACACGTCATTCTGCAATAGCCGGCTGGCGTGCCTGTTGCAGAAGCGGGGGACGTAACCCAATTTCGTGCGACCATGAAAGATTTCCACGGCAAAGGGATCGTGCGCATTGTCCGACTGCGCCCGGAGGGTGAGCGGCGTGCCGGCGCGGAGTTCGGGCAAGCCCTCGTTGCCATCGTAGTAGCGAAAGCCCGCGATGGAGAAATCCTTCATGAGGACCTGGTGCTCCGCCGGCGCAGGCGCGGCAGCGGCGTGACGCGCGGCCAAAACGCCCGCGGGGATGAGTGGGATTTGGGCGAGGACACCGAGGAAGTCCCGCCGTGATGCATTGCCGTGTTCTGTTTTCATACCGGCATTCTTGCACGGGGGATAGGACAAATACGGGGTAAGGGTCCAAGAACACAAATGATGGTGACAAAGGGCCGCATGCCAATGCACACGCGATGCCGAAGGGCTGCTTGATACCACTACAATCCCATGCCAGCATCGCGCCGCTTGCATTTGAAACGACAGAATGAATTGCGCAGATTATGAAGACGATCCTCCCGCTGATTGGCTTGGTCCTGGTCTCGCTACCGGTTTTCGCTCAGGAAGAACTGCCGCGAGCGGAAGCCATCAAGTTTGCCGCCCTGCTCAACTTCGATCTCGAAAAGCTGGCCGACACTCCCATTCCGACAGATGCCGACATCAAACGCCCGTTCGGCCTGAAAGCCGAGAAGCGCGGGGCGCTCGTGGTTCCGGAGGGCAAGCTGTCCGCTGCCACGCTCAGCGGCGCAGGCAAACAGCCAGTGCCGGTCGGGCAGTTGTGGCTGGCCGGCTTGGTTCCGACCAAAGACGGACAGGCGGTGGCGAAGGAACAACTCAAGCTGGTGACGATCGAGCACGAAGGCAATCAGGTAACCCTGCCACTCTGTGTGCTCGGCGTGCGGAAAGGTGCGGGGGATCGCCTGGAGTTGTTGGTGTTTGGCAAAGGCAAGGAGCCGCTGTTGGTCGAGCCGCTCCAGCCCGTGACCTACGAAGGGAAAGCGCCGCTGGAACTCAAGGCAGAACGCGAAGGCGAAGCCACAGCGCGATTAACCCTGAGGCTGGTCGGGAAGTACGAGGCATCGTTCCGGGTCCAGGCGGCGAACGAATAATGCGAGCCGTTCTTCGACCCGGCCACCCATTGCTTTCATGAAACAGGTCACTGCACCGCCGTTTACGCGCTCCAGAAGAGGCACGCCCTCGCGACGGTTTGAGCGAGGTCTCGCAATGGGTTTCGCTTTCTTCGCAGCGGTCCTCCTGTTCGCCATGGAAATGGCTGCGCAGCCTGCGCCGGCGGCATCCAAGACCGGGGGCGGACTCACGGTCCGCGTGGATGCATCCGCCGCCGCGCCGCGTCTGGTGGTGAAGGGTCGCCCCGTTCGCGGGCGCATGTTCTTTGGCGGACCAGGGATCGCGCCGATCCGAATCGAGCCCGCCGGCGGATCCATCGAGTTCGAGTTCACCGCCGAGAATGATTCGCAAGGTGCCGGCACGCTGCACTTTCGCTTCGGCCAGGTGCCAGGCGACGTGTTCCTTGACAATATCCGCATTGAAGACGTGGCCTCCGGCAAGGACGTCAGCCCGCTCTCCGATTTCGAGAGCGGCCCGGATTCGTTCTCCCGCGCCTGGACCTTCTGGCCTCCGGGAGCGG
>CAYJNU010000435.1:0-6626 GCA_964371005.1 uncultured Verrucomicrobiota bacterium
ATGTAATTCAGATCGAGCAGCGCACAAAGCCGGGCCGCCTCGCGGGTCAGTTCGTTACCTTTCGATTCCTCGGATCCGTTGCTCAGGACTCCCACGCGCGGCCGGTCCGTCCCGAGAATCTCCCGCGCATAGAGGCTGCCCATCACCGCGAACTGGGCGAGGTGCAGAGGTTCGGCAACCGCATTCGCTCCCGCATCCAGGAGCACAAAATCGGAGGTTCGCGAGGGCATGCGACAGGCAATGGCTGGGCGCTCCACACCGTCGAGCCGTCCCAGCTTCATCGACCCGGCAACCAGCGCGCCCGTATTGCCTGTGGAGATGACCGCATCGGCCTTCTCGTTGCGCACCAGTTCGATCGCACGCACCATCGAGGAATCCTTCTTCTTGCGGATGCCTTCGAGTGGCTTGTCGTCCATCGTCAGCACTTCGCTGGCGTGAACAATTTCAGCTCGGCGGTCAGTGAGGTGGGCTTTGAGGCACGCCGTTCGTACGTCGTCCTCGCGTCCCACCAACAGGAGTGAGGAGATGCTGGAATCCGCGTCGAGCGCTTGTTTGATGCCCGCAACGGCGACCTCACAGCCGTGGTCGCCGCCCATGACATCCACTGCGATGCGCATAAGGCGAAATGCCGGCGGCGCCAGAGACCGCCCCGCCGGTAAACGAACGGATCAAGCCCCGGCGGTTACCGTGAGGATTTGGCGTCCCTTGTAGTAGCCGCAGGCGGGGCATACCCGGTGCGGTCGCGCAGGGGCGCCACATTGAGAACACGTGCCGAGCTGAGGGAGCTTCAGCACGCTGTTGTAAGCCCGGCGCATTCGCTGCCGGCTCGTCGATGGTTTACGCTTCGGAACGCCCATAAAATCTCGTTAAAACTGCAGTTTATCCAATTCAGTCCAAGCCGACGACGAAGCCGTCGGGCTTTCGCCGGGTCGTGTGTTTGACTTCTCCGGGTCCGCTGGCGCCAACCCGGGACATTCCGGCTCGCACAACGGATGTTGCGGAAACGCGAGCAAAATATCTTCCCGGACATAAGGCGTCAAGTCCACGAAATCCCCGTCCCGGGCCGCCGCTTCCTCCCCGGCCAGCGGGACCAAGCAGGTCCAGTCGGCCAACCGGACGAGATGCGTCGCCGGCTTGAGGCAGCGGACGCAATCGCATTCCAGCTCCAGTTCCAGCGTCCCCCGCAGCAGGAGTTCGTCCGGCAGTAATTCCGCCTGGAAATCGTACCTCAAGGGTTTGTTTACCCGGACGAGCTCGTCCAGCGACTCGATCGCCAGTTCCTCGACGGACAGTTCGCCCTTCAGCACTGCTGCGTGCCGCTCCAGATGGCTGAGATTGACCAACAGGGACATGGCTTGAATCAGCTTTGGAGTGTGGCCAACTTCCGCTGCAACGCCCGCCGCACATGGGGCGGCACGAAGGGACGCACATCGCCGCCCAGCATCGCGATTTCCTTGACCATCCGCGAACTGAGGAAGGTGTAGGTGTCCTTGGGCATCATGAAGATGGTCTCCACTTTGTCACTGAGCTTGCGGTTCATCAGGGCCAGTTGGAACTCGAACTCGAAATCCGATACGGCGCGCAACCCGCGGAGCACGGCGTGGGCGCGGCGTCGGATCACGTAATGCGCCAGCAAGCCCGTGAACGAATCGGCTTCGGCATTGGGAAGGTGGCGGACCGCCCGGGCCACGAGGTCCGTCCGTTCCTTCAGCGTGAACAGGGGCGTCTTCCCATCGTTCCGCGCCACGGCCACGATCACCCGGTCGAACAACTTGGCCGCCCGCTGGGCGACGTCCAGATGCCCGTTCGTAATGGGATCGAAACTGCCGGCATAAATCACTGTCCGCATCGCCCGCAGTGTAGCAGGGCAGCGGGCAATGCCCAGCGGGAAAAGGGGCGCGTCTCAGAGCCCCAGCGAGGCCGCCGCCTCGCTCAAGACGCTGACGCTCTGTCGCAGTGCCGCAGTCTCGGCGGCATCCAGGGACGGGTCCAGCGTGGCGACGACCCCTTGCGCACCCAGCACCCGGGGGAGCGAGAAGCAGACCTTCGCCAACTCCGGCACGTCGCGGTTCAGCGCGCTGAGCGTCAGGACCACGCGCTCGTCATCACGAATCGCTTTGACGATTCGGGCCAGCCCGGCGCCGATGCCGTAATACGTCGCCTTCTTGCCTTGGATGATGCGGTAGGCGGCGCGGCGAACGCCGTCGTCAATGCACGCCTGCATCTCCAACCCAAGCGCACGCCCGGTCTGACGGGCGAAATCTTCGAGCGGCACGCCGCCGGCCTTCGCGCTGGACCAGACGAGCACCTCGGAGTCGCCGTGCTCCCCCAGCACGTAGGCGTGAATGGATTGCGCCGCGATGCCCAGATGTTCCCCCAAGAGCGACCGGAAACGCGCGGTGTCGAGAATCGTGCCGGAGCCAATGACCCGTTCCGGCGGAGATCCGGAGAGCTTCAGGACGATTTGCGTGATGAGGTCCACCGGGTTCGACGCTACCACCAGGATGGCGTCGGGCGCGTGGGTGCGAACCTGGGTGGTAACATCGCGGAAAACGGCCGCGTTGCGTTCGAGGAGTTGGAGGCGGGTTTCGCCGGGTTTCTGGCTCACACCGCAGGCGAGGACCACAGCGCGTGCGCCAGCGAGCGCAGCGTAGTCACCGGCGGAAACTCGCACCGGTGAGCCGAACGGCACCGCGTGCAACAGGTCTTCCGCCTGCGCGTGAGCGAACGCTGGGAACAAATCCACCAGCACCAACTCGCTGGCCACGCCGCGCAGGACCATGGCGAAAGCGGCACTGCTGCCCACAAATCCGCTGCCAATGACGCCGACTTTCATGTGGGTGTAATGTGGTGCGGCCCGGGCCAAAGGGCAACTCGCGTGGGCGCACCCCTCGTCGAAGTCTGTCCTGCTGAATGGATACTATTGGGCACCGATCTGGCGCTTGATCGCGTCCGCAATCTGTCGCGACCATTTGTCGAGCACGGCGCGATCGGGCCCCTCCATGAGTAAGCGCGCTTTGGGCTCCGTGCCGGAGTAGCGAAGCAACAACCTGCCTCCTTGCGCCTGAAGTTCGGCCTCGGCGTCGGCTACCAGCTTGGCGACGCCGTCCAGTTCGTCGAACTCTTTCTTTTCTCGGACGATGATGTTCGTCGCCACTTGTGGGAAACGCGTCCAACAACGCGCCAGTTGGCTCAGGGGTTGGCGGGTCGCCTGCATGATTCGCAGGATTTGCAGAGCCGCCACCAGACCATCGCCGGTCGTGGAAAAATCGCGGAAGATGATATGCCCGCTCTGCTCGCCTCCGAAGTTGAAATCGCTGCGCAGCATTTCATCAATGACGTTTTTGTCGCCCACGTCCGTGCGGATGACCTTGCCGCCCGCCGCGGTGACGGCGACGTCCACCCCGGCATTGCTCATCACTGTGGCTACGAGCGTTTGGCCAGCCAGGGTTCCTTGCGAGAGCATCTCGAGAGCGGCAATCGCCATGATGTCGTCGCCGTCCACCAGCGCGCCCGTTTCATCGCATAGCAGGACGCGGTCGGCGTCCCCGTCGTGCGCAATCCCCAGGTCGGCGCGGAATTCCTTCACGCGCTGGGCGAAATACTGCGGGTGCATCGAACCGCAGTCTTTATTGATGTTCTTGCCATCGGGTTGGTGGCCGAACACGAACACCTCGGCGCCGAGTTCTCGCAGCACGCAGGGGGTGGCCTTGTAAGCGGCGCCGTGGCCGCAGTCCACCACGATGCGCAAGCCTTCGAGGGTCATGCGGCGCGGGAAGCTGGCCTTCGCATATTCGATGTAACGCCCCAGGGCGTCGTCAATGCGTACCGCTTTGCCGATCTCGACCGCGCCGGGGCGGATATGCTCGATCTCGCCGCTGAACACCAGGCCTTCAACCTGCGCCTCGATCTTGTCATCGAGCTTGTAACCGTCCGCACGGAAGAACTTGATGCCGTTATCGGTGTATGGATTGTGCGACGCGGTGATGACGATGCCGGCATCCGCGCGCAGGCTGCGCGTGACGTACGCGACTCCCGGCGTGGGCAGCGGTCCGATGAACAGCACATCCACGCCCATTGAAAGGATGCCGGAGGAGAGCGCGTTTTCGAGCATGTAGCCGGAAAGGCGCGTGTCTTTGCCGATGACGATCTTGTGCTTGCCGCGGTCGCGGGCCTGGGATTCCAGGTGCTTGAATACGTGGGCCACGGCCCGGCCCAGCTTCAACGCGGTTTCAGCGGTGACGGGTTCAAGGTTGGCGGTCCCCCGGACGCCGTCCGTTCCAAAGATTTTGGGTTTCTTCGACATGGTGAGTTGATCATTCAGACGGAACGACGATGTCCACATCGGGCGGCGACACGCGGACCAGGGTGATGCCCGGTGGGGTCGCAACATTGACGTGCTTGCGCAGTTCGTGCGCTGCGGTGACGTCCGTCAAGTCCACCGTGACGCGCAGCTCTTTCTCGGCCAGTTGTTCGACGATCTCCCGTTCACCTCGGATCGTGACCTTCACGGACGCGGGCGCCACCCTGAAAGCACGCACGTCTGCCGCGGCTGACATGACGACCACCGGGAGACTCTGGAAGGTGCGCATCACTTGCGGTCCGGTCGGCCCAATCCCGACAATCTCCTTGCGGATCGCGAACTGGACCGTGGCCCAGATCAGCAACGCGAGCGCCAGCGCGAACAGCTTCAAACCGAGGTCGTGCAGCACGAGGTTGCGGAGGAAGTGCATCATTTGCCGGAGACCGGGCTCACCCCGGCGGGATCGTCGCGCGTGACCACGACCGGCCCGGGTTTGGGTCGTTCCGTGAACCAGACCCGCAGCCAGGCGGCCAAGCCGCGGGTCTTGACCGGGTGGATGAGCGTTGTGGTCAGAAAGGCCCGCAATTCCTCAAGCGTGACGCTGCGCACGAGTTGACCTTTGTAGGCATAAGAGACCGCACCCGTTTCTTCGGAAACCACCACGACGGGCGCATCTGTCTCTTCGCTCAGGCCCAGGGCCGCGCGATGCCGTGTGCCGAGCGACTTGTTCAGGTCCTGCCGCTGCGAGAGCGGAAAGATGCACGCCGCGTGCGTAATCCGGTCGCCTTTGATCAAGACGCCGCCATCGTGGATGGCGTTGTTTGGGAAGAAGATCGTTTCGAGCATTTCCGGAGTGGCTTCGCAATCCACGGTGATGCCCGATTGTACGGCTTCGCGAAGTTGAATGGATTGCTCAATGGCGATGAGCGCCCCAATCCGGACATCGGCCAGACGTTCGACAGTCTGGATGATGACCTCGATGCTCTCCCGCTCGTGTGTCGTGGAAAAGAGCGGCAGACTACCCAACTGGGCCAACATGCGCCGCAACTCCGGCTGGAAGATGACCAGCACCGCCACGGCCAGAAACGCCGAGAAGGTACCGAGCAGCCAGCGCAAGACCCGCAAGTCCAACGCATACGTGACCAGCGCCAGCGCCAGCAACGCGACGATGAATCCCGTCACCACCGGCCAGCCGCGGGTGCCCCGGACAAAGCGCAAGGCGCCATAGATCACCACCGCGAGGATGGCGATTTCCAGCGCTGGGCGCCACAGGCCAAGCAATTGTATCCAGTTCACCGTCATGCTTTCATCAGCGATTCCGTCATGCGCACGGCTTGCACGGTTTCCGCCACATCGTGGGTTCGAAGGAGTTGCACGCCTTGCGTCACTGCCCAACAGGCGCACGCCAGCGAACCCGGCAACCGCGTGTCCACCTCCGCCCCGACCAGCCGTCCGATGAACGACTTCCGCGAAACCCCGAGGAGCAGTGGCCGCTCCAACTTTCTAAGACCGGCCAAGCCGCGGAGCAACTGCAAATTGTGCTCCAGGGTTTTTCCGAAGCCAATGCCCACGTCGAACACCACTTGGTCCTCCGCCAACCCGGCTGCCTTCAACCGCCGCCGCCGGTCCTCGAAAAACTCACCCACTTCGCGCACCACGTCGGCATAGACGGGCGCTGTCTGCATCGTGCCGGGTGTGCCGCGCATGTGCATGCAGACGTAGCCCGCCTGCGCTTCCGCCGTGACCCGCCACATCGTGTCGTCTGCCCGATTCGCGCCCACGTCGTTCACGAGGCTGGCCCCCGCCGCCAGCGCCGCTCGCGCCACCGCAGGCTTCATCGTGTCAATGGAGAGCGGCACGTTTACCTGCGGCGACAGTCCTTCGATGACCGGCAACACGCGGCGGAGTTCTTCCGCTTCCGCCACGGCGGCGGCCCCGGGTCGCGTGGACTCCCCACCGATGTCGAGGATGGCCGCACCTTGATGAACCAGCTCGATACCGTGCGCGACTGCTTTGTCCGCATCGAAGAACTTGCCGCCATCGGAAAACGAATCCGGCGTCACGTTCACGATGCCCATGACCAGCGTCGGGCAGGGAAACGTGAAGCTGAATTGGCGGCAACTGAAAATCATGAAGGGGAAATCCGAAACCCGAAATCCGGAATCCGGAATATGTGCGAAACTCGAAACCTGAACCTGGCAGCCTGCGCCGTTTGGGCCAGACGCGCGGCATAAACTGCGCCGGAGTGCGCCCGTCCTCGGGCGCAACAAGCCGCGGCCGCCCGGACCTTGTCATGTTTGCCATGCCATTTGGTAGATTGGAC
>CAYJNU010000435.1:6636-7044 GCA_964371005.1 uncultured Verrucomicrobiota bacterium
GGCCGGGGCCGCCGCGGGGGGCGGGCCCCACTCCGGCTTTGTCCGTCCCGGCGTTTCCTTAACAGACTCCCGATTCGGATTTCGGATTTCGGACTTCTCTCAGATTTCAGATTGCGGATTGCGGACTTCAATACTCCGCTCCTCCCTTGCCTCGTTGCATCAACTCGATCTCATACCCTTCCGGCGCATCCAGGAACGCGAAGCCGGTGCCATCCTCACGGATATGTGGCGGATCGGAGTATTTGAGACCGAGCGCGGCAAGGTGTTTCCCAAATTCCTCCAGGCTGTCCACCTCGAACGCGAGATGCGTGAGGTCGGGCTGCACCTGCACCGGTCCGCTGCCCGGGAAGCTGCAAATCTCAATGAGTTCCTCGCTCTCCGGCGTTTTGAGGAAGACCAGTTCCGAAC
>CAYJNU010000436.1:0-7038 GCA_964371005.1 uncultured Verrucomicrobiota bacterium
CCGCAGCAACCCTCAACCTACCCCTTCCGTTCAACTCCATGCCGAACACAACTGGGTCACGGCCCGCTTGTAGGTGGGCGTGTCGCCGAGTTGCTGGAGGATGGCTTGGAAGACCTGCGCCGCCTCGGCCACCTGGCCCGCCTCAAGCAATTGCTCGCCCCGGTTGGACTGCGCCATGAACCACGCCTTCGACCCGGCGTCGGGCGCCGGCGTTTGCGCCTTCTTCGACAGCCGCTCCGCCTCCTGCTTGAGGCCGAAGATGGTGCTGAGGAACCGGTTCACGTTGTCGGCGAAGTCCACCGCGTCCGGGTCGCCGGCGTCGAGGGCGGCGTGGACGGCGTGGAGCAGGTTGGGCAGTTCCTGCCACGCAATGGCCCGCGCCTGGTGCGGATGGCGGCGGTCTTCCTGGTAGAGGTAGCCGGAGAGGGCGTAGTAGCGCTGGCGGTGGGCGGTGGTCAGGCGCTCGCGCTCAGCGGCGTCCAAGCGCGCCCAGAGCATCGGCGCCAGCGTGGGATGGAACCGGAGGAACGGCACGGTCACGCCCGGAACGTCCTCCGCCTCGATCAGCGCCGCCGCCTCCAACTGCCGGCGTAGGCCGGGCCAGAGGTTGGCGGCGGGGGGCGGTGGAAATTTCGCCAAGTCTTCTCGCAACTTCGCTTTGACCTGTTCAAGGACTTCCGTCGGCACCGCCTTGTCGCCTTCCAAGCGCACCCGCCCTTCTTCCGCCGCCGCAAGTTGTTGCTGAAGTTGAATGCGATTGGTTTCGTAAGGGTCGCCCAAGCCGGTGATAAGCTTCAAATCCGCTTCCATCGCCCCGCCCTGAAAAACGCCCAGTCGCGGCAGCACCTGGCGGGCGGCCTCGTTCAGTTGGTCGAGCGAGAGTTCGAGCGAGGCGAGCAGCCCGGCGGGGCTGTCTTCAATTTCGGATTTCGGGTTTCGGATTTCGGACTTCGCGGTTGCCTCCTCACGTCGGCTGCTACCGGAGGCGAGCAACTGCTCCAACCGCTCTCCCAGTTCCGCCATGCGCCGGGTCTTGAGCTGCTGCGCCAGCACGCGGATCGAGAGCGGATGGAACTTCACCCGGTCAAACAACTCGATGAGCGCCTCTCGCGCAGGTGCAATCCAACCCTTTTCAGGGAGGGGCGGGAGCTTCATCAACGCGGCGCACCATTCGAGCGCGTCGTCGGGCGCCGCTTTGCTGCCGAGGCCGTCAAGCTGGATGCGCCGGTGGATGTTCGTGCCTTCGACGCGGTAGCCCGCGTGGCCGAAGTCGGGCCGGCTGGTGGTGCAAAGCACGCGCGAGCCGCCCGCCTCGGACCACGGCACCGCGGCGTCCAGCAGCGCCCGCAACGATTCCGGCGCGAGCGCTTCGAGGTTGTCGAGGATGACGAGCGTGGGCGTCTGTTGCAGCGCGGCGGTGGCGGCGTCGGCGTCAATGAAGGTCTGGTCGAGCACCTTGCCGATTTCGTTCTTCGCCACGGACACGGCATCGGCGGCCTGGACGCGGGAGTAGTCCACGAACACGGCGGCCTGGAACAAGCCGGTGCGGGTGAGCCAGCGTCCCGCTTCCCGCGCGAGGGCGGTTTTGCCTTGTCCGCCAAAGCCGGTGAGCGTGATGCGGCGGGTCTTGTCGGCGAACCAACGCTCGATTTCCCAGAGCTTGCGTTTGCGCCCGAAGAAGCCGGCTTCGGGGGCTTTGGGGAGATTGGTTCTGACTGTAGGAGCCGAGGTAACGAGCCTCTGACTTTCCCCGGCGGCGGAAGATGGAGCCTCCTCACGTCGGCTGCTACGAGGCGGACGGAGCAGCGCCGTGTCCGCGCCTTGCTGGTAGAGGGCGGGGAGGAACCAGTCGTGGAGCTGGAGCTTCACGCGCTCGGCGCCGCGCTGGACTTCGTATTTCTCGGGGTGATTGGCGAGGTAACGGCGGGCGAGGTCGAGCGCCTCGCCGATGCCTTTGTGCCGGGCCAGTTCCTTGTAGAACTCGCCGAACAACGCCCGCGTAGTATGAACGAGCACCGAATGGGTCATCGCCAGCACGGAGGGGATTCCGGTGGCGGTGAGGCGCGCGGCCACGCTGCCCATCGCCGGGTCGGGCTGACCGTCCGCCTTCTTCGCTTCGCCGCCCACGGCAGCGGACTGGCAGGCGGAGAGAATGACGAGAGCGACCTTGTGACGATGGAGGTTCGCGCCGAGTTTGTCGGCGGAGACGAAGTCGGGTTGGCCGTTCGGTTTCTCGAACAGGAGGTAGCCGGTGTTGGGCGGGCAATTCGGATCGTCGGGAATTTCCGCCCGCTTGTCGCGCAGGATTTCTTCCAGCCGGCCAATGCGCGCTGCGTCCGCGGCGGCAACGCGATTGGGCAGGTTGCCGTGCCGGTCAAAGACGCCGTGGCCGTCGAAGTGGAGGATGTCCACGGCGGGTTTCGTATTGTCGTTGAGCCGGTCGTTCAACGCGTCGAGCGTGGGCGGGCGGAGGAATTCGCTGGTGACGCGACCGGGGGCGTGCTGGTCAATGGCATCGAGGACGGGTTGGGAATCGGCGCGTGGATCGAGGAAGCCGGCATCGTCCGGGCGGCTGATGACGAAGAGGAGGTGCGTGGAATCCTTGGCCACCGGCCTGTAAGCCGGTCGTCCCTGATCAGCACCGGCGACGCGGCGGCGGATGCTGATGCTGGGTTGTTCGTGAAACAGGAACGTGCCGTTGGGAGCCGACGAGTCGTGCAGCAGTTCCCACGGCAGCGCGAGGATGGCCGGGTGCTCGGCGGAGATGGTGAGGAGGCGGGCGTCGCCTTCGGCATCTTGGAACTTGTTGAAGCGGCGCGTGGCTTCGCGGGCTTTGAAGACGGCGTCGAAGAGCGCCTTGCCCCAGACGGGAAGCTGCCCCTTTATGCGCACGGCTTCCTTGTCATCCGGGTCGCCGAGCGAATGGGCGCCGTAGGTTTCGACATACCACTGGATGTACCGGAGGTCTTCGTCCGCGATCGGATTGGCGAAGGGTAATTGGCCGGAGCCGTCGTCGTCTGGGCCGAGACGGACAATGACGTGCTGGTCGTCCGGGAAGCGGAGGTTCAGTTCAGTGGACATGGGTTGCTTCTTGATTTGGTGACGGGGTGTTAGCGCGGGTTGACCTTCGCTTCGGCTGCTTGCTTGCGGGCCTCGTCGTGGGCGGCTTCCTCCTCGGCGCAGCCTTCGCAGACGGCTTCGATGCCGATCTTGCCGACGACGTTGAGCAGGAACACGGTCGCGGCGACGGCGAGGGCGGGGACGTTGGCGATGGAGATGCCCATGCCGGCCAGCGCGGCGAGCGACATCTTGACGGCGTCCTTGCTCTGGAGGTCGCGCCACTTGCGCCATTGCTCGTGCAGCAAACCGCCGGGGAGGCAGAGGTCGCGCCGGGCGTGGCGCTTGTATTTCTGCCAGAAGGTCTCGAACGGCTCGCCGGCGGCCCGCTCGATGATCGCCTGCTGTTCGGGCGCGGCGGGCAGTTCGGCGCGTTCGCCGGGCGCGACGCCGCGGAATCGGACCTGGCTGGCGGGGACAGATTGGAGAGCGTTGAGTTGGTCGTCCACTTGCCGGGCGAGGGCGGCCAGTTCGGCATCGGAGGGGAACGGCGTTTCCATGCGGAGGTTTTTACCACAGGCCGAAGCGTTGTCGAGGGTGAAACCGGATTCCGGAATCGTTCCATGCGGGTGAACGCATGTTCGGCGCGAAGTCTTGGAATCCCATCGCGCTCGCGGGCGACGTGTTGCACGTGCGCAATGATCAGGAAGCAGCGTGCCTGCGGATGAAGCTCGCCCCATGAACTGAGTGCACAGGCTGCTTCAGCCCGCACAAGCCCGCGTCTCAGCATGCTCGCGCTTCGATCTCGGGGTGACTGCCTTGCTCCTCCGCCGTTGCGACAGTCTGGCGCCTCGCACGGGTGTGAAATCAGAGGACCGGGGTGGATTTCAAACATGGGCTTGCGCCTCTGTTGTCGCGATGCTTTCGCCGTTGCCGACATACTGAACTTCAGTCGCTTTGCACTATGAACCGAAATCGACTCATCATTTGGGCTGGAATTCTCGCCACCATTTGCTTCGCGCTGGTGGCGGCGGCGGCTGAACTCGGCCCCAATCTGGCCGCCGTGGCCATACCATCGAGCGCCTACACGTCGGGCGACACGACCGTGGATGCGTTGAACGACGGCTTTACGCCGGAGGCTTCGCGCGATGACAGCCATCGCTCCTACGGCAACTGGCCCCGCCGGGGCACGCAATGGGTGCAGTACGAATGGAGTCAGCCCGTCAGCACGAAGCAGATCGAAGTGTATTGGTGGGACGATCATCGGGGTGTGCGGTTGCCGAAGGCCTGTGGGCTGAAGTATTGGGATGGAAAGGAACTCGTTCCCGTCGCGAACGCCAGCGGTCTGGGGGTGGTGGGCGACAAGTTCAACGTCACGACGTTCGACGAGGTCACGACGACCAGGCTGCGGCTGGAGATTGACTCGGACGGTGAGTTCTCGACCGGCGTGCTTGAATGGCGCGTGCTCGACTCCGGCAAGTCGCCGGCGTTTCCGCCCGGTGTGGTGGCGGGCGTGGACCGCAGCGTGATGCTCGGTGGCAAAACGTATCTCTCCGGCGCGGTAAGATCGCTTCAGACCAATCCTGCCGCGACGAAGCTGGCGTGGACCAAAGCCGCCGGGCCGGGCGACGTGACCTTCGCCGATCTGAAGACCCTCGAAACCACGGCGACGTTCACCGCCGCTGGCGATTACACACTGAAGCTCACGGCCACCGAAGGCGCTTTGTCTTCCGCGTCCACGCTGAAGGTCCGCGTCTGCACGCCGCCGCCGGCGGATCGCTTGGACGTTGTTTACACGAAGCGCTACCAGATCAGCAGCCCGCTTTGGAGCGCACGGGCCAAAGCGCTGATCGTGAACTGGATTCCGCATTGCGTGGATTACATCAACCGCACCAACCTCACGCAGGGCGAGGGCGGCATTGACAATTTCGTCGAGGCGGCCAAGGCGTTGCGCGGCGAGCCGCATGGACGGCACAAGGGTTACGTCTTTGCCAATGCGTGGGTGCATCAGACCATCGAGTCCATCTGCATTGCGCTGATGGTGGACCCGCAGGGCGACGCCGAAGTCATCCAGGCGCAGGCGCAGCTCAAGGCCACGATGGAGGATTGGATTCCGAAGGTTCTGGCGGCGCAGGAGCCGGACGGCTATTTGCAGACGGCCTACACGTTGGCCGATCGGAATCGCTGGCGCGAACGTTGGTCGCCCGAGCATCGCGGCGATCACGAAGGCTACGTGGCGGGATATTTCATCGAGTCGGCGATCAATCATTACACGCTGACCGAGGGCAAGGACAAACGGCTTTACGACGCGGCGAAGAAACTGGCGGACTGCTGGGTGGCCAACCTCGGTCCGGGCAAGAAGGATTGGTATGACGGCCATCAGGAGATGGAGCAGGCGTTGGTGCGGTTCGGCCGGTTCGTCAACGACATGGAGGGCAGCGGACGCGGCGATGCCTACGTGAAACTGGCGCGTTTCCTCCTCGATTCACGCCGCGGCGGCGCGGAATACGATCAAAGCCACCAGTTGCCCATCAAGCAGTACGAAGCCGTCGGTCACGCCGTGCGCGCGACCTACAATTACTCCGCGATGGCGGATGTGGCGGCCGAGACGCACGACGTGGATTACCAGAGCGCGGTGATGTCGCTTTGGGACAACATGGTCAACAAGAAGTACTACGTCACCGGCGGCATCGGCAGCGGCGAGACCTCGGAGGGCTTCGGGCCGAACTACTCCTTGCGCAACCACGCGTATTGCGAGGCGTGCTCCAGTTGCGGCCTGATCTTCTTCCAATACAAAATGAACCTCGCCTACCACGACGCGAAATACGCCGACCTTTACGAGGAGACGATGTATAACGCGCTGCTCGGCTCGATGGACCTGACGGGGAAAAACTTCTATTACGACAACCCGCTGGTCGGCAGCCGCCCGCGTTATCCGTGGCACGTCTGCCCCTGCTGCGTCGGCAACATCCCGCGCACGTTGCTCATGATCCCGACGTGGACCTACGTGAAAGGCAACGACGGCCTCTACGTGAATCTGTTCATTGGCGGCACGATCAACGTCGAGCGCGTCGTCGGCACGGATGTCGAGATCGTGCAGGAGACGGATTATCCGTGGAGCGGTAAAGTCGCGATCACGGTGAACCCCAAGGAGGCGAAGCAATTCACCCTGCGCGTCCGCGTGCCGAATCGCGACACCAGCGTGCTGTACACCAACACCCCCGCGGTCAACGGATTGAAATCGCTTATCGTGAATGGCAAGACACTCGCCCCCGAGATCAAGAACGGCTACGCCGTCATCACCCGGCGGTGGGCAAAGGGCGACAAGGTGGAACTGGTCCTGCCGATGGAAGCGCAGCGGATCAAAGCCGACAGCCGGATCGTGGACGATCGCGGTCGCGTGGCGCTGCGCTACGGACCACTGATCTACAACGTCGAGCAAGCCGACCAGCCGGACATTGAGCAGCGCATCGGTGATGCGCCGCTGGCGACCGAGTGGCGCGGCGATTTGCTCGGCGGCGTCATGTGCCTCAAAGGCCAGTGGGCCGACGGCACGGCGCTGTTGGCCATCCCGAACTACGCGCGGAACAACCGGGCAGGCGGGAATTCCCAGGTGTGGATTCGCGCCGAATAGGGAGGATCGAAGCTGTGTCCCCAGTTCGGCCCAGTGATTATTTGGTCTTGGTTTCGTCAAACCCCTTCTCAATTTCCCAGCGGGTTTTGTAGAGCAAGGACTCCTCCCGGGTCGAGGATTGCACCAAACGCTGGACGTTGAATCTGGGGATGTTCATTCATCATGGAAACCACGTGCTCTGCACGCGGTTGGTGTTCTCGGCTATGCCAGTTGTTCTTCCGCTCTTCCTGCTTTTGAGAGCGTAGTTGGCACAAAGAGCGTTGAATTACTACGACGGCATCGCTGGATGCAGCCCCCCTATGGGGGGCAACCTGCAAAACCACGCGCTTTGCGCGTGGTTGTTTATT
>CAYJNU010000437.1:0-5344 GCA_964371005.1 uncultured Verrucomicrobiota bacterium
GGCCAGACCTTCACGACCCGTTACGACGCCGACACGCGCACCTTCACCGACACGACTCCCGAGGGGCGCGAGACCGCTACCACAGTGGACGAGCAAAATCGACCGACCGCGATCCAGATGCCCGGCGTGGAAACGGTCCAGATGACTTACGACGCGCATGGCCGGCTGGCGCAGACGGCGCAGGGCACACGGCAGTCGAGCCTCAGTTACGATCCCGTCACCGGCTATCTCACCGCGGCCACGAACACCCTCGGCGAAGTCACCACCTACCAGCGCGACACCGTGGGCCGCATAACAACGCTTGCGCTGTCCGACGGTTCCGGTTGGGCTCACGCCTGGGATGCCAAGGGCAACCTGATGGCGCTCACCGAACCGAATGGCACGAACCATCACCAGTTCACTTACACGCCGCAGGACCTGATGGAAACCTGCCGCAGCCCGCTCGGCGCGGTGGAATCATTCGCTTACAACAAGGACAAGGAACTCATCCGCCGCCAGTTTCCGTCCGGCCAGGCGCTCCAATGGCACTACGCGACGAACGGCCAGCTCGCGAGCCTCCAAACGCCGGAAGGCAGTCACACCCTTGCCTACCATGCCGCCAACGGCCTGCTGGCCAGCGCCACCTCACGCGACGGACAGCAGGTGGACTTCGCCTACGACGGCAGCTTGCTCACGAGTGCAACCTGGAGCGGAGTGGTCACCGGCGCGGTGAGCTACACCTACAACAACGATTTTCGCGTGACCCAACTGGCCTACGCCGGCCTGAGCCTGCCGCTGGGTTACGACCGGGACGGCTTGCTCACCAACGCCGGCCCGGTCAACCTGACCTACAACCGCACGAACGGTTTCCTCGAACGCGTCGCCGATGGTACATTCACCATCGCCTACCAACGGAACGAATTCGGGGAGATCACCAACACCGTCGCCTCGCAAGGGGCGGATCTCTACCGGGTGGACCGAACCTACAACGCGCTGGGCCGCATCACGCGCAAGGTGGAAACCATCGCCGGGACGACCGCCACTTGGGACTACGCCTACGACACTGTTGGCCAACTCGTCAAGGTGAAGCGCGACGGCACAACGGTGGAAGCCTACGCCTACGACCCGGTCGGCAACCGCATCGGGATGACGAACACACTCACCGGTGAGACGCTGACCGCCGCCGATTACCACCACGACGCCGACAACAAGCTCCTGCAAGCCGGCATCCGCACCTTTACCTATGACACCGATGGCCGTCTCCAGACCGCGCGACTCTCAGGTGTCACGACGACTTTCCGCTACAACACCGACGGCACGCTGGCGGGTGTGGACTTGCCGGACGGACGCCAGATCACCTACCTGCACGACAGCCGGGGCCGGCGCATCGCCCGCGCCGTGAACGGCGCCCGCACGCACGCCTGGCTCTACGGCGAGGGCCTGATGCCGCTGGCCGAATACGACGGCACCGGCGCGCTGCGCACCACGTTCATCTACGGTGGTAATTGGACGCCAGTGGCCTTCATCCGCGATGGCGCGACGAATCACATCGTCACCGATCACCTTGGTAGCCCGCGGTTGGTGGTGGACGCCAGCGGCGCAGTGGTCAAGCGCGTGGACTACGACGCCTTCGGTAACGTGGTGTTGGACACTGGGCCGGCCATTGACCTGCCCTTCGGCTTCGCTGGAGGGATGAACGACCCAGACCACGAATTGACCCGCTTCGGCGCGCGGGATTACCAGCCGCTAGCAGGGAGATGGACTGCGAAAGATCCGATTCTGCTGTATGGCGGGGCGCATCTCTACGCCTACATCGGCAACAATCCAGTCAACAGCAGGGATGAGGAGGGACTCCGCGGACGGTCGGGCTGCGGAAAGCACGAAGACGCGTCCCTTGAGGATCTGCTCGCTGGCTTCTTCCGTCAGTTGGAGGCTCTTCGCGTGCCTGATCCCAACGTCGAAGCCCAGAAGAGGTATAACGAACAGTTTGAACGCTGTATGAAGACTTCCCACTACTGTTATCCGCCGGGGCCGCGCTCTCGCGGCTTGGTGGGTAGCGATGGTTAACACAGCGCTCCCTTGAACTCGCCAACTTTTTCCTCTCACAGAAGCTCTTCGCTGACTGTTCTGCTGCGCGCGGCCGCAAGTCTCCCGCTCCTGCTGCTGGTCGGTCGCGCTGGATCAGTTCTCGCAGAGACCCTCCCTACAACGAACTGGCGCGCGCGAGCGTTGACGACAAACGCGGCCGCTCCGCCTTTAGCAACCAGCGCCGCTCCCGCTGGGACAGCCAAGGCTACGCCCCTGCACGTCGGCGGCTTGACCGAGCAAGACCTGGCGATGGCCAACGCCGTCATCGCCGAGAACACGCTCACATTGAGCCTGCCGGGGATGGGCACTTCGGTGGACGGCCCCGGCCCGTTAACGGAAGCCGACCGCCTCGTGCTGCTGGCGCTGAAGTTCTATCACGAGCGCAAGGCCCTCGTGCCCTTTGGCGAGTTCCGCCAGCGCCTCGAAGCGTTGGAAACACGCGAGCGCTACCGACGGGTGGCGGAGGAGTTTTGGGCGTGGTATCGCGAGGCCGCGCAGAAAGGTCAGGCCGATCAGTTGGGCGGCTTCAAGTCGGAGTTCAGCACCTACATCGCCATGAAGAACACGGCGAAGCGCAAGGCCGCGAATCGCGTGCTGGCTGGCCAGGTCGCGAGCGAAGCGGCCTGGCGCCGCGCGCTGGAGTCCGATCGGCAGTTCCGCGAACGGACCGCACAACACGCCGATGATTCCCGGCAGGCGCGCGAAAAGTGGTTGCGGGACTGGAACGTGCAAGCCGTCGAAGCCGCCGCGGCCGAGCAGGAATGGCAGTTGTACCTGAGCCACGGCGCGGGTCACATGGACAAGCAGTAAACCGAGATGCGAAAGGTCATTCACGATGAAAGCACATCATCTCCTTCTCTCCGTTCTCCTCGTGTTGTCGCACGACGCGTGGAGCGCGCAGTTCCTCGATCCCACCGGCGACACCACCGGTCCTGACTTGTTGCGCCTGGATTATCAGGTTGCCAATCAGGCGCTCGACTTGAAGCTCACCTTCGTTGAGGAACTGGAGGGCAGCGTCATTGATCCGGCGGTAAGCGCGAGCATCCTCTTCGATGCCGATCGCGCGAACTTCACCGGGTTCAAACCCGGCCCCGGTTTCCACACGCGGTTCGGGGTGGACTACGAGATCGAGGTGTTTCTCGGCGGCTTCGGGCCGACCTCTAACTCGGGCACGCTCAAGTTCTGGCGACGCAAGCTCTCTTCCATCCCGCCGCTGGTGGAGTTGGAGCGTGTCCAGATCGCCTTGGGCGACTGGTTCGATCCGAACGGCAGCGTGTTCGTCGTGGGCGCGGACGCGACTTACGGCACCGACAAGCACCAAGTCTTCCTGCGCGTGCCGCTGAACCTCTTCACCAACGCGTCCTTCCCGATCTGCGGCGAAGGCACCGCCTGCGTCAACGATGTGTTCCCCTGTCCGCTTCCGGTCACGCAAAACCTGGAAACGGCCTTCCTGTCGCTCTTCGTGATGGATCCGTATGACCTCGTCGGGACGGCGGATGCTTTGCCCGACGCCGGCATGATTGACTGTGCGACCGGCGCGGTCGTGCCTGAGTTTTCGTTTGACGACACGGACTTGGCGGCCTCGGTCGCTGACCCGGCGAACGACGGCTGGGCGCAGCCAGGCAACAACGGAGAGGAATTGACGGGCCTGAAAGTCTTTCGCCATGCCAAAGGCGTCTTGTCGTTCGAGCTGAAGCTGCTGAGTTACAGCTTCGAGGACACCGCGGTGTATTACGTCGCGTTGGACCTGGACAACAACCCGGCGACCGGCGAGCCGTGGACGAACGGCACGGCGACGCTGGGCCTCGATTTGCTGGCGAAGTTCGCCAATTTCGACAACCCCATCGGCTGGGCCAATCCGCTGGAAGGCACGGTCTATTTCCGCGTTGGTGGGCAGTGGTGTCCGTTGAACTATGCGGACTATCTGGCCACCGTCTGGCGCAGCACGCCCGGTTATGTGTACGTGACGCTGCCGGCGGAATTCACCGCGCCGCTGTTGGCGGCCAACGTCACCGGCATGGCCCAGGTCGTCGCGATGACGGAAGATCCGCCGTCGGGAGATTTCAATGACGTCGCGCCGAGCGATGGCGGCCTGTTGTTTGCCGTGGACACCGCGCCTGCGATGCAGATCAGTTCGCTGTCCCCGCAGCCGGATGGATCGTTGGTGCTTCGATTTACCTGGAACGGGCCCGCTACGGTAAACTTCGACATCCGGACAGCAACGAGGCTTGACGGTCCGTGGCTTCCCGAGCCAGCCCCGGTGGTTTCCGGCCTCGGCAACGGAACCTGGCAGGCGCTGTTGACACCGACTCCGGGTCAGGCGGCCGCTTTCTATCGCGTGCTCGTTTCGCCGTGAACTCGATGCTTGCCATGACCGAACAGAGTCAATTTCAAGTATGGATGACCAATCCAACGCCAACACCCAACGACGGTTTGCTCAATGGTGCGCCATGAAGACCCACCAAACCACCGCCAAGTTGCCCGGCACTGCGTGGCCGGGCATCGCTATCCCAAATCGATTTCGCATCACAAAACCAACCGGAGAGAAACAGTATGAAAACCAATGCGCAAAAGACCGGGCTTCTTGGTGAAGCCGCGAACCCCATGCCTCATCCTCAACCGGCGACCGCCTTGGCCACCGTGGATGATCTGCTCCTTGAACGGCCCCCGAAGTCGTGTCGGGAAAGACATTCGAGCTTTCCCAGCGCATGGCAATGGCTCTTGCTTCTGGCTTTGTGGAGCAGCACAGCCGCGACGACATGGGCAGGCGAGGTTCGTTCCGTCGGCGGCACCCTCACCAACGATACCCGCTGGACCAGCGGAGTCACCTATCTGATCACCAACTGGGTGACCATTCCGGTGGATCACACGCTGACGCTGGAGCCGGGCGTGGTGGTGAAGTTCGCCTACAGCGCGAGCGGCGGCGGCAAGCTGGGGCTGGTGGTCAACGGCACGCTGGCGCTGGAGGGGACGGCGGCCCAACCGGTGGTCTTCACCAGCAGCCGGGACGACGAGTACGGCGGCCACACCAGCGATGAGGGCGCCGGGGCGGCGCCGGGGGACTGGGCCTATCTTCAGTTCAACAATCCGGCCAACGTGCTGCATCACGCGCTGGTGCGGTATGGCGGCTTTCTCAACGGCCACAACATGAGCATGGTGTGGCTGAGCGGGAGCACCGCCGGCACGATGGCCGTCCACGACTGTGTGCTGGAGCGTTCCTACCAGACGGCGCTGCGGGTGGATGCGCCGCACGTGCCGCTGATCGAGAACAACGTGC
>CAYJNU010000437.1:5444-7023 GCA_964371005.1 uncultured Verrucomicrobiota bacterium
TATGGCGGCTTCCTCAACGGCCACAACATGAGCATGGTGTGGCTGAGCGGGAGCACCGCCGGCACTCTGGGAATCCAGGACTGCGTCATTGAGCGGAGTTACCAGCATGGAATCCGTAGCGATGCGGGATACAATGTGGTGGTTAACCGGGTGCAAATCCAAAACGTCCCCGGCTATGGCATGGATGTCCGCGCAGGTCAATTGACGGCAACAGCCGTGTCACTTCAGCAATACGGGGCCGCGGCATTATATGTGGCGGACAGCGCCTATGCGACCATCGGCGGGTGCAATTTTATTGACCCGGAGAAGGACTTTGGCGTCCTGAATGCCAGCACACACAGCGTCACCGCGACGGGCAACTGGTGGGGCGATGCCAGCGGCCCGTCCACGGTCGGTCCGGGAAGTGGGGTCAAAGTCAGCACCAACGTCATCTACTCGCCGTGGGCGACTGCGGCGCTGCCGGTTCCGGTGCCGACCGGTCCGTTCCGGATCACTTCGTGGCCGAACCTCTCCGGGATGGTTGGCTTGCCCTACCGGTACGACGACGATGGCCGGCCTACCGCAGTCGGTGGCGGACCCGTGACCTGGTCCAGACTGTTCGGTCCGAGTTTGCTGGCCGTTGATCCGGCGACCGGCTCGATAGACTGGACTCCGGCCAACACCGGCAGTTTTCTCATCGGCCTCGCGGCCACGGACGGAACCAACACCGACCAGCAAATCTTCAGCGTCCAAGTGGGCACCGCAGTGGACATAACCCCGCCTGCGGTGGCCAGTTTCAACTGCGGCTGGACTAACGTCGGGGCAACCTTCGAAGCCACCCTGATGGTGCTGTTCAGCGAACCGGTGTTGGTGGACGCGGGCGACATCTCGATTCAGAACGACCTGGGCCAGTCCGTGCCGTTCAGCATGTACAGCTACTGGCTGGGCGACCATCTGTTGATCATTGACGTGCCAGGGTTGGCTGCCAACAAGACTTATCGGCTGTTCCTGACGGACACGATCACGGACCTGGCGTTCAACCCGCTCGACGGCGAGTTCAATAGTCATCAGTTTCCCAGTGGAGACGGTTCAGCCGGGGGGCGGTTCATCGCCGCGTTCCGGAATGGTCCGGAGTCTCCGCCTGCGGCCCTGTTCGGCGGAATCACCCATGCGCCCGGAGGCTCGATCCAACTCCACCTCACCGTGGTCCCTGGTTACGAATACCGAATCGAAGCCTCCTCCAACCTCACCGACTGGTTCCCGGTTTGGATCACGAATCCATCGAGCACGACTCTCGAATGGAGCGATCCCGAGCCACCGCGGCTGCCGGGGCGGTTTTACCGGGTGGTGTCGCCTTAGCGGAGAGCGTGGTTTGCCGGTGAGTGGACGTTCTGCACGCGCATCTCGCCGCGCTCCATGTCCACGTCTGCCCAACGGACTCGCCGGGCCTCGCTGAGCCGGCAGTTGGATGTTACGGATTTTTTTGCCGTCGTAAGAACGGCCGAAGTGGCGCCGTAAGGTCTTTGGGGGACTGACCGGACTGGGATCGTGTGCGCCAAGCGAAGCTTGGTGTCTCTTGCAGGGTGAGAGTCCCTGTCGG
>CAYJNU010000438.1:0-7009 GCA_964371005.1 uncultured Verrucomicrobiota bacterium
CACGAATCCAGGTCCGGCGCGCTGCGATCAAAAATGGCGGATGAAATGTTCACGATGAAAAACCGACGCCTAACTGTCGCAGTAAATCCCCTTCACCGAAACAACCATTTTCCGAGAGCGCTCCCGTCCGGCGCTTTCGCTTGGGGTGAATACACCCGCGGCAACGGGAAGACTGTGGCGAGGGCACTTCGAGAAGCCAGCCAGCGGTGAAGCGGCTGATGCGGCGGTTTTCCGTTTGATCGGCTTCAGCGCTCCGATAGGCTTGCGGCACAATGAAACCGGAGCGTTGGTGGTGGATCTTAATCTGCGCATTCGCCGCGGCGGTTGGACTCTCGACTTTCTGGCTGCCCGCGCCGCTTCCGGTTGACGCCCCGCCGACCTCGTTTTCCGCCGCGCGTGCTTTGGAGCACGTCAAAGCCATTGCCCAAGCTCCACATCCGACTGGCTCACGTGAAAATGTCCGCGTGCGCGAGTACGTGCTGGCGCGGATGCGGGAATTGGGACTGAAACCACGGGAGATGATCGGGGAGTTGAATGACCTGAAGGCCGTCAACCTGTATGGCGAACTCGAAGGGATGCAACCATCCACTCCTCCTGTTCTGCTGGTGGCCCACTGCGATTCAACTCCTCGTGG
Organism: uncultured Verrucomicrobiota bacterium; assembly: GCA_964371005.1. Lineage (GTDB taxonomy): Bacteria > Verrucomicrobiota > Verrucomicrobiia > Limisphaerales > MWDV01 > MWDV01. The sequence continues at coordinate 635 of CAYJNU010000438.1, forward strand.
TCCCGGCGCTGCGGATGACGCTTCGGGCGTGGCTACCATTCTTGAAACGATTCGGGCCCTTAAGGCGGGCGGGCCGCTTCGCAATACGCTGGGCGTTCTGATCACCGATGGCGAAGAGTTGCCTGGTGTGTTGTTGGGCTCCAATACGTTCGTCCGTGACCACCCGGATTTGGTGAAAGGCCTGCGCCTCGTGGTAAACCTGGAGGCGCGCGGGAATCATGGACCGGTTTTGATGTTCGAGACCGGCCGGGACAACCGTGGGCGGATTGGTTTCTTCGGCCAGGCGTGCCCACTGCCGGTGGCGGGCTCCTTCTCCGAGGAGATTTACCGACGCATGCCAAATGACACCGACTTCACTGAGTTTCTGAGGGCCGGCAAACGCGGCTTCAACTTCGGCTTCGTCGGCGGCATCGAGTACTATCACACACCACAAGACACGCCGGACAACCTCAACCTGCGAACGCTCCAACACTATGGCGAATGCGTCCTCCCGCTTGCCGCGCACCTCGGTCAGGCCAACAACGAGGCCCTGGGGCAGTGCTCGAAACCCGGCGACGCTACGTTTTTCACGCTGTGGCGAGGCTTGCTCGTGCATTACCCGTCCTGGTTGGCTCGCACGCTCGCTTGGGCCACCGCTGGGCTCTTCGTGTTTGCATTGGTCAAAGGGCTCTGGCGTTCGGCGCTACGCTTCCGCTTCATCGTCATGAGCGTGACGGTGAACTTGATAGCCGTGGTGCTGGCAACCGCTGTGGGAGCCGGCGCAGTATTCGGTTTGGTGCGGCATTTCAAACCACGTCAATTCGGTCCTTTCGTTGTTGGTCTGCCGCATGAGGGCGGTTTCCTGGCAGGCACGCTCCTGGTCGCCATCGCGATCACACTGGTTCTGAGAGTCTGGCTGCTGCGCCGCGCGAACACGTCTGAAGGGCTCGCGGGCGCACTCGTTGTGTGGGTGGCTCTGGCGTTGACTGCAAACGCGCTCTTGCCGGGCGCGAGCTATCTCTTCGTATGGCCTGCATTGTTTGGGACGATCGCACTGCTGCTCTCAGATCGCCGGGGTGAACGCAGAGGAGGGAGGGCGCTGCTGCTGAACCTGCTTGCGGGTGCACCCGCCCCGCTATTGCTGGCGCCGACGATCTTGCTGCTCCTCCAGGCAATCACGATTGGCATTGCACCGGTGGCTTCAGCTCTCGTCGCGCTTGCGGTTTGCTTGATGCCGTTCGGACGGTCGCCAAGCCGTCCCGCTGACGAGCAGCCGCGGGTGGGAACAGAGGAACAGGGCGCCGGTCCTGCGGGTGTTCCGGCGACGTGACGTGCGGCGAGCTTCAATGGCGGGCGGTATTCCGATGGCGGGATGAAGGCGGGTTTGCGCAAGCACCGATTCAACTTGGATTCCGCTGTTGGGACGAACAAGGAAGGCGCAAACGCGCGAAGCAAGACGGATTGTGAAAGAAAGTCAGGTTCACTCTACGGATGAAGCCATTGGGCAGGCGGTCTTGCGCCGAGCTGTTTCGTGTCCCACTTCGAGTCTTCGCGCCTTCGCTGTTCACCTGCGGTTTCCGGGCACAACGTGCCGCGGTCACCAAGCGCGGCAGTGCTGTGGAAAGGGAGCGGGTTGAAATCTTCGCTGAAGTCCTTCAACTTCCGCCCATGCCAAACCAAGACCCGCGCGTTGACGCTTACATCGCCAAGGCGGCCGATTTCGCCAAACCGATCCTCATCCGCATCCGCCGACTTGTCCATGCTGCGTGCCCGACCGTGACGGAGACGGTCAAGTGGAGCACGCCGTTCTACGAGCACAAAGGCATCCTGCTGGCCACGCCGGCCTTCAAGAAGCATTGCGCGCTCATCTTTTGGAAAGGCAGATTGATCTTCCGCGGACTCCCGGCGAAGGAGAATCCGAAGACGAGATTCCGCCGGATCATCGCCGCTTCTGATTTGCCCGGCGACGAAACCCTGACCGGCTACATCCGGAAGGCCGTGGAACTTAACGAAGCCGGAATCAAGATTCCGGCGCGTGCCAAACCGAAGGTGAAGAAGGAAATCGCCGTGCCGGACTACCTTCTGGCGGCGCTCAAGAAGAACAAAGCGACCTTGGCCGCATTCGAAAGATTCAGTCCCAGTTGCCGGCGGGAATACGTCGAGTGGATCACCGAAGCCAAGCGCGAGGAAACCCGCGCCAAACGCCTCAAGACCGCCATCGAGTGGATTGCCAAAGGCAAATCACGGAACTGGAAGTATCAGTAGGATGCGTGGGCGGGGTTCCGGTTCGCCGCCGGGGGCACAGCGCCGTCCTGCGACTGCCATCTCCTCCAACGGGAGTTCAAACACGACCTCCAAAAACTTCATGTTGAGCTTTGATACTTATATGTATAAGCTACGGTGTGAAGCCCGTTTACAGTCGCATCCTAGTCGGCCTGATTCTGGCCTTGATCGGAATGGCGCTGTTCCTGGGGATTGACCTCAACCGGTCGGGGCGGGCTCGGGTCCTCCAGGAGTTCAACGCCACCCAACTGGTGCTGGCCCAGGAAGCCGCGCACGAAGCCGAGTTGTCGCTCATGGAGTGTTCGGCTCACCTTGGCACACTCGCCCGGCTGGCTTCCGTCCAGCGGGGCGACGCCCAACGGATGGCGGGAGATTTGAAGCTCTACGCCGGCCCTCCCGAGGCCTCGCGCCACGCGACGCTGATGATGATCAACCCGGAAGGGAAAGTGATGTTTCCAGCCAGTGGCATGGAGCGTGCCGATTTTCGAGGCAGTGAGCTGCTGGAATGGAGCAAGTTGAAGAAGAATCAGGGATCCGTTCTGGTGTCGGCCTGGAGCAAGGTCGCCGGAATTACGAATGCCGTGTCGCCGGGCGTCGCCATCGTAGCCACGCCCCTCTATCAATCCGGTTGGGATTCCGGCACCCGCCGTTCGACGCAAAGTTGGTCGGGCGTGTTATTGATGACCGTGGATTTGGGTGCGTTTCTGGCTGAGCACCTGGCGCCGCTCTCCCCCAACGGCAAGCCGGTGCGCATTTGGATCATGGATGAGGATGGCTCGATCCTGCTGCAATCCGAACATCCGGAGATGGCCCGGGAGAACATTTTCCGGCCGCAGTTGCAGTGCGCCCAATGCCATGTGTCGTTCGATTACGCCCGGAACATGCTCACCGGCAAGGCTGGCACCACCGAGTACCAGTTGAAGAACCAACCCAAGAGGCTGGCGGCGTTCGTCCCTCTGCAGGTGGCCAATGCCTCCTGGGTGCTGGTGCTGAATGCTCCGTATGACGAGGTCACGGCCTTCGTAAGCGCCTCCTACCGCAAGACGATGTGGTTCCTGGGCACGGTCGTCCTGGCTTTCGGACTTGCGTCGCTGCTGGTGTATCAGGCGAACCTCTCCCGGGTTCGGGCCAAGCAACAAGCCCGGCACTGGCAGGAGAAACTCCATTTGGAGGAGCACATTCGGCGGACTGAGGAACAGTACCGCACCCTGTTCGAGCAATCACCGAACGGTATTCTCATGCTCGATCCGGATACGCTGCTGCCGCTGACCTTCAACGAGGCCGCCCACCAACAGTTGGGATATTCCCGTGAGGAGTTTGCCCAAACCCCCGCGAGCACCCACGCGGGGCTCGGGTCCCCGGAAGACATGAAAGCCCTGTTTGCCAGACTGCTCAGGTCCGGCACGGGCCGGTTTGAAATCGAGCAGCGCACCCGCCAAGGGACACTGCGCACTTTCGAGGTTATTGCGCGAACCCTGAAACTGCCGGAGCGAACCGTCCTCCATTGCATCTATCACGACCTTACGGAGCGCAAGCAGGTGGAAGATGCGATGACCGGGCGCAGCGCGCAGTTGGAGGCCCTGCATCAAGCCAGCCTGAGCATCACCGCGGAAATGGAAACGGGCGTGTTGCTCAACACGATCGTGCAGAAATCGCTGGCGCTGTTTCGCGGCTGTTCGGCCTGTCTGTTTCTTCAACGGCTGGGCAGCGAGGAACTGGAATGGGTGGTCAACGCCGGCGGCGGCGCTTCCCCGCAGCAGGCCTGTTTGAAGAAAGGGCAATCCCTCGCCGGCCGGTGTTGGGAGACCGGAGCGCCTCTGGTCGTGACGGATCGCGAAAGTTGGGAGGCAGGCCAACCCCGCGGGGCGCGGAGTTCGTGGACTGCTGCCATGGCTGCCCCACTGCGCTGGGGCGACGTCTTCCTCGGAGTGCTGGAGATCCATTCCGACACGGCTGGCTTCTTCTCGCGAGATGATGCCGTCCTCTTGGGTCTCTTTGCCACCCAGGCGGCGATCGCCGTGAAGAATGCCGGCCTGCTCGAACGGGTCCGCCGCGACGACAACATCAAGACCACGCTGCTTCACGACGTGAGCCACCGCGTGAAAAACAATCTGGCCCGCCTGCTGGAAATCGTCCGGCTGGAACGGGAGCGCATGGAGCCGGCCGCCGTGGGCTGTCATGCGGCGCTCACCGATCTGGAGGACCGGATGCGCGGGATGGAACTTGTGCATCGCATGCTTTCCACGTCCCAGTGGCAGCCGCTGCCCTTGCGCGACCTGTTGACCCAAATCGTGGCCGGCGCACTGAGTGGTTCGCCGATTCGCGAACGGATTCGCGTGTCCGTGCTCACGCCCAGCAACGCCCTCGAGATCGTGCCCGAACAGGCGACAGCCATCGCGCTGATCCTCAGCGAACTGACCACCAACAGCGCGAAGCATGCGTTCGACAAACGGGCGGAGGGCCGGCTGGAAGTGCAACTCCAGATTCAAGGCGAGTCCAAAGGTCGCCCTCTGGTCCGGTTGCGGTATCGTGATGACGGTCCGGGCTGGCCGGATGAGGTTTTGACCGGGAACAGTCGGCACGTCGGGATGCGCTTGATCCAGGCCAGCGTTCGCAGCCCCTTGCGCGGCGAACTGTCCCTTCGCAATGAGGACGGCGCAGTGGCCGAAATCGCCTTCAAACTCGCTCTCACCGCTTAAGAAAGGAACGTTCCCATGATTCTAAACAAACCCGTCCATGTTCTGGTGGCTGAAGATGATGCCCTCGTCAACGAAGGCACGGTCGGACAATTGACCCGGCTGGGCTATTCCTTGGCTGGCTGTGCCTACGATGGTCCGGAGGCGGTCGAATTGACCGCAGCCCGGCATCCCTCTGTGATTCTGATGGACCTGCAAATGGTGGACCCGGACACGGGCCGCGAAGACCCTTCCGCAGGACTGAAAGCCACCCGGATGATCCAAGATCGCTGTCCTACCGCAGTGGTGGTACTGACCGCCCACGAATCGCCGGATTTGGTCTATCAAGCCAGCCAGGCTGGGGCCAACGGTTATCTCGTCAAGCCGGCCGGTGATCTTGAATTGGGCCGTGCCATCACGATTGCTCAGGCCCGTTTTCGGGATCTCGTGATGTTGCGGCGGCTGAATTCCCTCCTGCAGCTTCGCAATCAGAAACTCCAGGCGGCGCTCAAGGAATCCAAGCCGCTCACCGGTTTGATTACGGCCTGCGCGAACTGCCGGAAGGTCCGCGATGATCACGGCGACTGGCACCGGATGGAGCGTTACATCCAATCCCACACCAGCGCCAGGTTCAGCCACGGGCTCTGCCCGGAGTGCGCCACGGAACTCTACCCGGAAATCTTCCCCGAACCACCGAGAATCTGAGTCAGGTGACGCGCGGCTCGCCGCCACTTCGGTCCATTGCCCCGCGACCTGGCTCCGTTGGCCATCGTCAGCCAAAACGGTCTGGCGCCACAAACATGTGACAGTTCACCATCGGATTCACATGGCCGTGACAAGTGGGAGGGTGAATTGACGAGCAGCTCTTCTCCCGGGCGTGGGCCGTCATGGAATGAATGGATACCTTCATTCGCTCCTCGAATCGCCAGGAAACGATGGCCGGGCGCGGGTATTCCGCGTGTTGGCGAGCCTTTATTCTACTTCCGGTGGGGGAAAAACCGTCGCTGCCAACACTCCTGCTGGCAAGGCCCGCGCTTTGGGGCGGGGGCATGGCAACACATCATCCCTCCGTGAAAATACTGACATTTTGCTTGCACGGAAAGGCGAACTAGGTATACTAATTATCATCATGGCAGGACCTCATACAAACACTCTTTCATTGCTTGGCCTGACCGCGCGTCCTCTTGCGGGCCTCTGCCCCAGCACCGTGCGGCTCGTTCTCGCCACGCTCCTCCTCCTCACCGGCATCCGGTCGCAAGCCCAGGTGCCGGTCATTTCTCCCGCCGCGCAACAGGCGCACGCGCAGATCACGGCCTACGAGGGGCCGGCCACCTGCATCGCGTGTCACCAGCAACACGCGCTGGACATTTTTGGCTCGGTTCACTACCAGAGGGTGTTTCAAGTTTCGATAGAGCGAGATGTGGAAAATGGGGCGTTT
>CAYJNU010000439.1:0-6999 GCA_964371005.1 uncultured Verrucomicrobiota bacterium
GGTTTGGAGGCCATTCACGCTGCGCTTGAAAAGCAACCGACGCCCGCACCGGTGCAATCACCCGTGACGATTGACCTGTCGCCGCTGGTCCAGAACCTCGAAGCACTGCGCGCTACGATGGATGAGAGATTGGCGCAGTCCTCCAAGAAAGCCGGACTCGATAACGGTGATTTTGCTGCGCTGGCGACGACGCTGAGCGAAGGATTGGACGCGTTGCGCCAAGATTTGAGTCGGGCGATCGCAGTGGTTCATTCCGGCACGATGGCCGATGCCATGAAGCGGATGGAGCACGAGATGGAGATGGTCCACAGCACGCTTGCAACCTTGAAGGACATGGCGGCCCGCCAGCGGGACCATTTGCGCAATGCGCAAGAGTTGCTCGAAACTCGTGCCAAGCAGGGTTCGCTGGAGATTGATGTCACCCAGGAAATGTTGAACAACGAAAGCGCGTTCCTTGAGCATTTCCACAAGGTCATTGCCGAGGCGCAAAAAGAGCGCGAAGCCAAGGAGCAAGGCGATGAAACTTCAGCGACTTGAACTCTGACCGGAGAGCACTATGAAACAGTTCATCAGCAAAGCGAAGAACCTGAGCCAGAAGGCGGCCGAGATTAAAGCCGCCATGCAACAGCTTCCTCCGAAGGTGGCGGAAATCCGCGAAGCCGTGGCCTCGACCACCGGCCAGCTCCAGCAACTGCGCACGGATATTCAATCCAGCGTGACTGCGCTGAAAGCGGACAACGAAACGCGCATCAGCCAGGTGTTGCAGGAGCTCAACGCCAGCCTCGACGTGTTCCTCGAAGCCGGTTACGAACTGGCCGGCGTGGACCTGGAGATCAGCCCGATCCATCGGCTCATGGTGCATTTGCGCCGGCTGGACGAGGTCCACCCATCCATCATCCGCTCCCTGATTTCGGCCAACCAGCATCGGCCCACCACGGGCGCGATTCTTGAGGCGTTGCTCCAGGCGCGTCAAGTCACCGACAAGGTGCAGCTCACTCGCCTGGATTATTGTGAGATGGTGGTTCATGTCGGCCCAGTTCCCTCGGTGCGCCTGTGCTGGCGCGCGGAAGAAGAATCCGAACCGGAAGCGGTTGAGCAGCCCACCGTGGCGGCACCTGCCCCCGCCGTTCCTCCATCGCCATCCGGGTTCGGAGAGAGTTCCTTCTTCGAAAGGCGAACGGCCCAAGCTCCGGCTTCACCTGTTGCAGCAGACGAAGCTACGTCTCCAACACCCCCCCCGCGCACGCGCATGAGCTTTTCGACACCAACCGTTGCCGCGACAACCAGACTGTCTCTCACCCCCGAGGTGAGGCCGGCGGCGTCATCCTCTGGCCAGTGGACTCAAGACGCCCTCGCGCGCTTCAAGAAGATGCCTGACCTCTCCAAGTACAAGAAGTGACCCTGTCCTGTCACGGCGCTGGAACAAAGAACACGCGGTCCACCCACACTGCTTGGGTCGTGTTGCCCTCGCCGGGGGCGACGTAGATTTGGCAGTCGGCGTTCATGTCCACCGTGCCCAGGAGATGTGAGTGGAAACCCTTCCCTGCTTGATCCAGCCGCACGCCCAAGCTCGCCGGAGACTTCTTTGCCTTCTCGTCGTAAATGCCGGCAGTGAATGCCACGGCATCGGGCTTTGTGCCGGGCGTGGGTTCGACGCGCACCACGGCGTAAACCTGCCAGCGCCCGGTACGCACCTTCTCCGGCAGGCTGCTGCCCACGAAGGCGCAGGCCCATTCCTTGTGGCTGCCGGGCATCCAGACGGCGCGGCTATCGGAAGCCGCCGCGTCGAATCGGACCTCGGCCCATTCGCCCGGATTCGCCAGCCGGGCGACGCCATCCTGCACGTCCACGGCCTTCCGCCAAACGCTGCGATCGATGTCCGTCGGTGGTTTTGGTTTCGCTGCGCGCTTCGGAGGTGACGAGCTGAAGTCGCGCTTCGGCGGGTCTTGGGCAAAACCTTCAAGGAACTTGTCCACCGACAAGCCAGACTCTCGCATCGGATGCACCACGGTCCACGGCATTCCCGGCACGCCCTTGGCCACGGCTCCGAATTCATCCGCCACCGCTTTGCGGGATTCCGGCAGCGGCCAAGTTAGGTTCTGCTCCCAGCAGGCATGGCGGAGCAGTTCCCACTCGCGCAGGAAGGCAAAGCGCACCGGGAGATGGCTCAACCGCACGCGAGCGATCAGCTCCGGGTCGTTACTCGCAGCCTTCTCCGCCTGTTGCCAGAGCCGCTCGGCTTCGATCAGTACCTTCGCCGTTCGATGCGGCGCGTTCTGTCGCGTGAAACAGCCGAGGTAAAAGCCCTTCGACGCGTCGTGCATGAGTCCAAGGTAGCGCCCGATGGGTTTGGCCGCCGCCTTGCCATAGTAACCTTCGAGGAATTCCTTGATCAGCGCGCGGTCGTCCTGCTGCGGATTCCAGAGCAGTTGCGCCAATACCCATGCGCGCAGTTCGCCCATCTCGTTGCCGTAGCCCTGATACGAGCCCTGCTCGAACACGCCGCGCACGCCGTATTTCTGGAACAGCCGCACGTTCGCGCCGAGCGTGAACCAGTTCGGATGCGGCATCAGGTAAGCAGCGAAATCCGTGGTGTAATCCCAGATGTAGAGCCGCCGGCAAATCTTCGACCAGCCCTCGATGTCGGCGAGGAACGAGGCGTTGGACGGATGATCCAGCGGCTCGCGGAAATTGCACTCGATGGAGCAGAGCCGGACGATGACATTGGGGCGCGGCTTGATCGTCTTCGGCGGCTTGCGCGTGTATTGGTAGGCGAACGTGTCCACCGCCACGTTTGGAAACTCCGGCTCGATCTTCTCTGCAACGAAGTTCACGAAGGAGAGCAGGCTACCAGACGGGCTGCCCTCGGCATCGTCAATGGCTTTGCACAGGTCGCACTGACACTGGCCGTGCCAGTCGTTCTGCGTCACGGAAATGATGCTCGCGTCCGGTGACTCGCGCAGCCACTCCTTCACGCGTCCGACGACGAAGTCCCGCAGCTCCGGGTTCGAGAGGCAGAGCTGGGCGTTCTGGTGAGTGCGTTTGCCGTTGATCAAGCTGTACCATTCCGGGTGCGTGGCGAAATGCTGCTCCGGCGGCACGAGCGGGTAGAACGTGTGGGCGAAACCCTTGTATTGGATGCAGCCGCCCCACTCGGCGGGAATGCGATGGTTCTCGCCGTTCGCGAAGTTGCGTGTCTTCCAAAGCGGATCAAAGCCCTGATACCAGAACGGCTCGCGATATTCGAAGGGCGGCTGACCGCGCAGGCTCAAGTCGGGAATCCGCAGCGTGGCGCGGTGCGGGATGTTCGTGGCCCACGGCGTCCACCAGCGCACGCCGCACTGGTCTTGGAGGAAGCGATCCACGGCGTAGATCGTCCCGCGGGGCCGTCCGCCGGCGAGGAGCAAATGGTCGCCTTTGGTGCGGATGACGAATTCCTCGGCGCCGAGCTTGGCGAAATCCACTTCCGGAAAGAGCTTCGCCGCCAGCGCGCCCTGGCCGACGATGATGGCGCTCTTCGGCGCTTCGGTGGCGTTGGTTTGCACTTCGAATCGCGCGCCAGTGATCTGGTTCAGGTGCGAAACCAGTTCATTGACGGCATGCTGTTCCGGCGCTGTGGCCGCAGCCTGCTGAATGACGACGCAGCGTGGCTTGCCGCCACTCGCGAGAGTGGGGCCGGCGTTCGCGTTCGGCGCAAACACAGAAATGCTGGCGCAGAGGGTGAGAGACTGCAGGATCGTGTTTTTCATAAATGTCATTGCGGCACGATGGCTGGATTGCCTGATGTTCACACCTTCGGTAGTTCCCACGGCTTGCGGCGCGGACGGTCGAGCAACTTGTTCGCTTCATCGTCGCCGATGAACTGCTCCTGCTCGGGCGACCACTTCAGCTTCCGGCCCGTCTTGATGGCGATGTTGGCGAGGTGGCAGACGGTCGAGACGCGATGGCCGATGTCCACCGGGAAATATGGATCCTTGCGGCTTTTCACGCACTGAAGGAAATCGTCGTGCTCGCCGTTTGGGTTTGTGTAGAGGTGGAGTTCCTCCGGGCCGATCTTGGAGTTCAGGATTTCGGGCGAGCTAGCCTGGACCGGGCCGCGCCAGCCGGTGTTGCCCACCCAGCCGTCCGTGCCGATGAACTTGATGCTCGGGTTGCCGGGCTTGCAGGTCATCTCCACGCCGTTTGCGTAGCGGTAGGTGACGTCGTAGTCCTTGACCGTGTTGTAGAGGCCGCCCTCCCAATACGTGCCGGCGCCTTCGATCTCCACCGGGCCGCTGCGCTCGGTGTCGTTCGCCCACTGCGCGGTGTCGAAGAGGTGCGCACCCCAATCGCAGATGATCCCGCCGGAGTAATCCTGGATCCAGCGGAAGTTGAAGTGGACGCGGTCGCGCGTGTAGGGCGCGAACGGCGCTGGGCCGAGCCACATCTCGTAATCCAGCTCCGGCGGGACGGGCTGCGGCGTGGGATCGCCCGGCTTGTCCGGTTGCTTGGGTAGAATCACCTCGATGCGCTGAAGCTTGCCGATGCGACCGTTGCGGACGAGTTCCGCCATGCGGTGGTATTCGGGCACCGCCCGATCCTCGGTGCTCGTCTGGAACACCTTCTTGTGCTTGCGGACGGCTTGGACGAGCAGTTTGCCCTCGTTGATGGTCAGCGTGGGTTTCTCGCATTGCACGTCTTTACCCGCCTGGATTGCGAGCAGGCTGATCAGCGTGTGCCAATGGTCCGGCGTGGAAATCATCACCGCGTCAATGTCTTTCCGGGCCAGCACCTCGCGGAAATCCTTGGCCGTGAAACAATCTTCGTTCTTGTAGCGATCGTTGATCGTCTCCGATGCGCGGAAGAGGTGCTTGCTGTCCACGTCGCACGCGGCGACTACCTGGGCGTCCTTGTGCCGGAGATACGGCCCCAGATTCCACCCCACGCCGTGACTGCCCGTGCCGATGAAACCCACCGTGATGCGATTGCTGGGCGCAGTCTGGCCGCCAAGGCCGAGCACGGAGGAAGGCACGATTTGCGGCGCGCCGACGATGGCGAGCATGGTGGACGTGTGCTTGAGGAAATGCCGGCGGGTGAGAGGAGTTGAGGTGTTCATCGTGATTTTGCTTTTCATCGGCGACTTCACCGTAAGCAGCGGACAGGACGCCGTCAACCCGCGGGAAGAGAAGCGCCGTTACATTGTGGGCGGAGCGCGGCTGTGTCTCCCAGACCAGCCGCAGCGGCGTAGTGAAGGAGAGGCGGATGGGGAAATCTCGGCGCAGAAACCCATTCACGGCGGCTGCGACTGGTGCTCACGCACACAGTCGCGCTCCTTTCGCAGAAGTGGCCACCACTCCTCTTCAACGCGGAGGGCATTGCCTGCATAGAACCTCGCAAGGTTGTGGGAATCGTATAAACTCTGTGCATCAGGCTTGATAGCTGAGTCTGGCCAACAACATAATGCCCCACACCAGCACTCACCGTGGCGCGGCGCCGGAAGATGACCGGCTGTTTGCGCCAGGGATGTGGCCAACGTTGCGGACGGCAACGAGCGACCTTTCATGGCTGCTTAGCCACGGGTACGCGGTGCACTCCTCGTTGGAACTGGTGGGCAACCGCTACGCGCTCCGCGACCGGCAGCGGCTTGCCGTGGGCCGTTGCGCCTGTGCCGACGATTCACTCGCCAGCCGACGGCAGCGGTGTCTGTCGCCCGAGGCCTTGCGCGATGAGGATCTCTGGCTCGACGGCTACAACGTGTTGATGGTCCTGGAAGCGGCCCTCGGCGGAGGCGTGGTATTGGTGGGGCGCGATGGCTGTTGCCGCGACGTGCTCGGCATCCACGGCAGCTATCATCGCGTGCAGGAAACCGGGCCTGCACTTCGGCTCATCGGCGAACTGACGCAGGGATGGGGCGTCTCAGGCTGTCATTGGTGGTTGGACCAACCCGTTTCCAACAGCGGCCGGTTGAGAGCTTTGATCTTGGAGGTCGCGGCAGCGCACGGCTGGAACTGGCAGGTGGATTTGGTGATGAACCCTGACGCAGAACTCGCGGAGGCAAGTCAGGTTGTCGTCACGGCGGACAGCGCAATTCTGGATCGGTGCCAACGGTGGGTGAATCTGGCCCGCCGCATCATTGCCCAACGCATTCCTGATGCGCGGCTGGTGGACTTATCGAAAGCCTGACACTTGGACGGTTCTAAGCCGTATCTATGCAATCGGACCGCGACCGGTCCCCGGTCGCAGCACGGCCAGACGGACTTTCGCCCGGGACCCGGTGGCGTGGTTCGCGGTCACTGTTCAGGGATGCGTCTCGCGGAATTCGCCGCGGAAGAAATCGGGCGGCCCTCGGGCATTCAAACCTGCTGCGACCGGGGACCGGTCGCGCTCCGACTGAATTGTTACGGCTTAGGCAATCGAGGCGCGTTGGACGTGGATTTGATCTGCGTCGCCCCGTCCATCTGACGGGCGAAGTTGTAGGTCACGCGCTTGCGGAGAGGCGCTCGTACCGGCTATAGTCCTGCCGTGAAGCTGCTGCTGGAAAACCTGCCACCGTCCCTCGCGCCGCAACGCGAAACGCTTCGGCAATGCTTGGAGGCGATGGACGCCGCCTTACCGCTCCGGCAGGTCATTCTCTTTGGTTCGCACGCGCGCGGCGAGGCTGGACCTGACAGCGACGTGGATTTATGTCTGGTGGCTGACGGCGCGGGGCGACAACTGGAAGCGGCGCAGAAGTTTCGCGAAGCCATCTGGAAAGTCTGGCCGCGCCCGTCGCTGACGCTTGTGCCAATCACGCCCTCCAGGCTGCGCGAAAAGGACTTCGTTGGAGATTTCTTTTTTGGCACGGTCCGAAAGGAAGGAGTCTTGCTTGCCTCGGAAAACTGACTCCAACAACCCGGCGGACTGGCTCTTCATTGCCGCTTCGGACCTTGCAGGTTTGAACGCGCTGGCGACGCAGGAACTGGGTTACTAGTATTACTATGTTACGTGCTATCGACCCTTTCGCCATTCTCAAACCGACTC
>CAYJNU010000440.1:0-6931 GCA_964371005.1 uncultured Verrucomicrobiota bacterium
AGGTTTCCATCAGGTCCTGTGGCGTGTAGGTGAACTGTTGGTGGTTCGTGCCGTTGGGCTCGGTGAGCATTGTCAGGTTGTCCTTGGCATCCCACGCGTGCGTCCAATCCGAACCGTCCGGCAGCGTGAGCGTCGTCACCCGGCCCACGGCGTCGCGCTGGTAGGTGGTGACTTCGCCGAGGGCGTTGGTGGTCGCGGCGAGGAAGCCGGTCGTGGCATCGTAAGCGAGTCCGGACTGGCGAGCGCCCTGCGCGGTCTGCGCCAGTCGTCCATGCGCGTCGTAGGTTGTCAGGAGCGGCTCCAAGCCGGGCATCTCCAACTGCGTCGGTCGCGCCTGCTCGTCCACAACGGTGAACGACTGCCGGCCTTCGGGCGAGGTGCTGGTGAAGGTGCGCGTGGCAGCATCGTACTGGTTGGAGAAGGTGTTGCCGTTGATCGTGACGGTGTTGGTGAGTGCCCGCAGGCTGAACAAGTCCGCAGCGTTGGTCAGCCCAGCACTGCGGGTGGCGAACATCTGGTAACTCAATCCACCGGGTGTCGTGTTGGTCACGCCCTTGGTGAAGGGCGACTGCATTTTGAAACGCGGGTCGCCGTCGTCCTGCTCACCGGTAAAGGTGAGGTCCGCATTCGTGAGCAGCCGCGTGCTGGGCGCCGGCAGGAGCATCTCGGTGCGCGTGCCATCCGGGAACGTGTTCACGAACCGCTGGCCACCAGACTGCGGGAACTCCGTCCGGTAGCTGCTCTGCCGGCCCTCCGGGCTGGTGAGCGTGACGGCGAAACCGTTCGTGTTCTCGGCACGCGAGAGTTCGCTGAAGCAGCACGATTGGTTCTCGTCCTTGATGAGCTGTCCGGCGCTGTCGTAGGTGAAGGCGAAGCGGTTCGTGCGCGGATCAGTCAGCGCGGTGAGCAGCCCGCCGGAGGAGTAACCAAATTCGTAGGTCTGGTTGGCGGGATCGGTGAACCGGCTCAGCCAGCCGTCTGTGTTCACCTCCAACGCGGTGCGCTGTCCGAACGGCGCGACAATGGCTGTGAGTGTTCCGTCCGGCTGGCGTTCGATCGTGGTGCGATTGCCGTCCGCATCCTGGATCGCCGTAAGCCGGCCCGCTGCGTCGTACTCGAACGAGAGCAGCGTCACGCCGTTCAAGGCGTTCGCCGTGCGGAGATGGCGACCGTTGGCATCGAAGAAGAAGACTTCGCTGCCGTCCTCGGAGGCAATGCCTAAGGCCGCTGCGCTGAAACCGGGAAGGTTCGGCCCCACCCGCCGGACCACCAGATTGTCTGTATCGGTGATGTAGAGGCTGCCGTCCGGCGCGAGGGCCAGATCAACCGGCCAATAGAATTGAGCCTGCCGGGGCGGTCCGCCGTCTCCAGCATATCCGGCGGAACCGGGTCCCCGGCCGGCGAAGATGTTAATGAAGCCGTCCGTGCCAATCCGGCGAACCCAAGCCCCTTCCATGACGTAGAGGCTGCCATCACGCGCCATGGTAATGGCCTCGGGCGAATAGAGGCATGCTTGCGTTGCCGGGATTCCACTGACGTCGCACAGGTTGGTGCCGCATCCTCCACCGGCAACGGTGCTGATGCGTCCGTCGGTCCCGACGCGGCGGATGTGACCCACCCAGCGCTCGCTGATATAGAGGCTTCCGTCCGCCCCGAGACAAACGTCCGTAGGCTGGTTCAAGGCGGCTTGGGTAGCGGGAATTCCATCGGCGTCCGTAGAACCCCCGCCAGCCACCGTGGTTAACGTGCCATCCGGAGCGACACGCCGCACCCGGGTATTGTTCAAGTCAGCGATGTAAACGCTGCCGTCCGGCCCCACTGTGAGGCCGATGGCCAGGTGCAGCAGCATCTGGGTCGCCAGGCCGGTTTCGCCGTTAAAGCCCATTTGCCCGGCCACCCCAGCAACGGTGTGGATGATCCCATCCGCCGTCACATGGCGGACGCGGTCGCCTTCCGCGATGTAGAGCGTGCTGTCAGGGCCGATGGCGAGCCCGAGCGGCCAGATCGCCGCGTTGGTGGCCGGAGTCCCATCGCCGCCGTAGCCGTTTCCCACCGCCACGCTGATGTTGCCGTCCAAACCGACCCGGTACACATGCCCCCGATCCGTGCCGAGGTAGTAGGAACCAACTGGCAGGAAGGCCACCGCCTTGGGGTGGCCAATATAGACCGAGGTCGCGGGCACGCCGTCGGTAAACGTGCCGCCCCACGACGCAGTAGGATTCCCCGCGACCGTGTCCACAAACTCCTCGATCGTGCGCGGTGGGCCACCATCGCCCGGATAGAGTAGGCGTTGCTCAGGAATGTAGGCGTGCTGCACATTCAACGTCCACCCACCCAGGCTCTGCGCGCGGGCGTCCCACGTGGCCAACGTGGTCTTCAGTTCCTGCCACAGGGTGATCTCGCTTCGCGCCACGGAAAGAGGCACACCGTTTCCTTTGTAACCGAAAGCGCGCCACAGTTCGGCCGAGGTTTGGTAGAAGCCATCATAGACATAGCCGATGCGGATTGAGACGGTCTGTTGGCCCTGGACCTGCCGCCCATAGGCATCGCGGCCATCCCAGACGAACCGGTAGAACTGGTTGGTCTGAGCTGGCAGAGTTCGCTTGAAGACCTGGCCGGCCACCAACACCTCAAGTTCAACCCGCTTCAACGACGCGGGCAGACTCTCGCGGCTGACCGGGATGTTGAGCGAGTAAGCTCCGCTCCGCCCCGGAGTGCGACCGCTCGCATAGTGCAGCCGGAATGCCGTGCCCGTGATGCCGACCGATTCGCCGAGGGTCTGGCCCTGAATCCCGATCACCGAGCCAGAAGTTTCACACTCATTTGGCGGTGCGGCGGAGTCATTCCCGGCAGCAAGCGCTGCCAGGCTTATCGCGGCTGTGACCGCATCCAGCGGCGGCCCCCAGTTCCAATTACAGTCCCACGTGGAGAGATGCGGCAGCGTCACCCGCCAGAGGCTCTGGCCCACGGCATACAAGTTCGCCAACTTCGTGCGCTCGGCGTCGTTGATGCCCAGTGTGGCGAGGCTCGTCGCGTCGTTGGCCGTGCCGTCACCGTCAATGTCCACGTCGGCCAGGCCACCGGTGACACTGAGGATCTGGATGATCCGTCCGTTGTCATGCGGCACCCAAGCGGCGCGGTCGGCATCGTAGTAACCCACCGGCACGATGCCGCCCACCGGGAAGCCGAGGAAGTTCTCGACGTAGAATACGACCGGCTTGCTGAAGACCACATCCTTGCCGCCGACCTTGATGCCGTTGGCCACCGCTTCATCGGCGCTCAGCTCCACGCAGTAGGTGTAGCCGATGTCCGGCGGCAGCGCGGCGGGCATGGCGCGCGGGCCGTTCGTGCCGACGGTGTATTCCGTGGCGCGTATGCTCAGGTTCGTCACCGGCTGCGGCGTGCCGTCCGGGAGGAAGATGCTCGCCTCCGTGCCTTGCGCGAACAGCAGCGTTGCGCGGCGCGGGCCGTCTTGATCCGAACTCACGCTGCCTTGGGCGACCTGGATGGGCGCGCTGGAGGAAAGGTTAATTGTCGTCACTTGGGCATCCCGCACCAGCAGCGTCACGTCCGGCACTTCGGCGTAGTCCTGCCAGGAAACCGAGACCTGGCGTTGTGCGGGGATGTAGCCCGCCTTCGCGTATTTCACGGTCAAGTAACCGCCCCCGTTCACCGCGAGATCGAACCCGCCGTCGAGCCGGCTCCACGTGTGGCCCAACTCCGGGTGGCCCAGCACGGTGATCGCCACGCCTGGCAGCGCCGCGCCCTGGCGGTCCAACACGCGCCCCCGCAGCACGCCCGCCTGGTGGGGCACGATGGTGTTGGAGGTCACGCCCGTCTGGATCGCGTTGGTCCCGGTGTAGAGAAACTCGGTGCTCCCGCTGACCGTCGTGGGAAGCGTCGGGTCGGTCGGCGGGGCAATCGAACCGGGATTGGGCGGCAGCGCGTTGGTGGCCACCTGCCGCAAGCGGAAGAACTGCTGCGCGTTCGTAATCGTCACGGCGATCGAATACTCGTTCGATTCCAAGCGGGGCCAGCCGGCGACCGCCTGCCACTGACCGCCATCCCCGAGGCGTTCCAGCGTCTCGGGCACGAACGTGCCGTTGGTGTTTGGCCAGGTCAGTTGGAGTTCAGCCGGTCCGGTGGGGTGCGCCGCGAGGGCGGGACCGTTGTTGAAGGAAGTCTGTGCCTGTGCGACCTGAAGGCCCAGGAAGAACAGGGACAGAACACGGGGAAGCGCGACGATTTTCATCATGGCAACGCCTGGGTCCGGGATCTGGTTTAAGCTCGCTCGATTCTCTCTATTGGCGGGACAATGCAACCTGTCCAACCGTTGGCGATTACATCACTGTCGCCGCATGCATTCAAGGTTTGTTTGCCGCCCAACTGATCCGCCTGACCCTTCTTCGTGGCCTCGCGATACCACGCCCAGAATTCCTCCGCCACTTGCCGAAAGCGCTCGCGTGTCTCCAACCCTTCGAGGCGCTGACGGAACTCGCCAAACGGCACGAGGGCCTTGCGCTGGTGGTGGAACTTCAGCGCCAGCAGCACGAGACGATCGGCTTCCGTCAACGGGCCGGGGCCGTCCACCGAAGTGCCCATCCCTGGCAGGCTCAACGTGAGCGTGTTCTCGGCGATGACGGCGTTGGCCATCGTCACGTCTTGGTCGGATAAGCCGCCGACGTGAAGGTCCGCGGGCTTGGCTGGGGTAGCCAGGGCCACGTTGGTCGCCGGCCGCATAGCGGGCCGGCTTGTCGGCGATGAGAACTGTGGCCGGTTCGTCAGCGCCCTGCTGAGCCACTCCGGCGTGGGCACGGTCTGAGCGGAGACTGAACCTGCAAGGCTCCACAGCAGAAGCAGTGCGGCGGTCACACCCGGCACGGAGCCGCATGGAGAGCAATTTAGGCACAGAAGCCTCGTCTTCATATGCTGTGTCAACGCAGGACGGCCCTTCGAGGTTTCTCAGACCACTACGAAAACACGTCCTTTCGGTATTAAGCCGGGAGATCTTCACATCTCGAAAGCCGGCTTACCCCCCAACGCCGTTGTGGGCTCCATCAAGATAGCATTTGTCTTTATTGACGAAGTTGTTGATGTAGAAGTTGTAAAGGCCAGGGTGCTTCTTCTTTTGATGTTCCCAGTAAGCCTCGTGTGCTTTTCTCTGAGCCTCCTGAGCTCTCTTGGCGGCCTCCTTCTCAAGACGCCAAGCACCGAACACGTCAAAGTCATTGACAGACGCGCCGACCTCCTGGAGTTCTCCGCCTCCGCTCCCGCCTCCGCCGCCCCCACCACACATTGCTTGTTTTGCCTGTTTGTTGGTTTTTGAGACTCCCGTTTCGGAATTGTCGCTAAGGCTCTGCAGGATATCCAGCGTTTCTGCCTCGGTGATTCTTTTGTTGAACCCGAGTATCTCGGAGACGGACCCCATGAGTTGCTCGAGAGGCCCAAAATCCACGCCGATCACCGCTCCCATATTACCTTCCACATCCAGTCTGTTGACAGGGTCACCTTGCACGTATCCATAGAGACTCCAGCCACCAGCGATGAGGATTGGATCCTTCGCCGTCCATCTGCCGGTTGAAGGCTGAAAATCCCGCGCACCGAAGCGGATCAACTCCTGGTCCGGGTCGGCCATGCCGCCGGCGAAGCCGAAAGGCATATCGAGCGCGGGCGCGGTGTCCAGCACCACATTGCCGGAGGCATCGTAGTCCACGCGTCTGATGACAGCGCCGGTGGCATCCACCACCAGACGTGGGCTGCCGAGCTTGTCGGTGACGATGTGGTTGGTTGCGCCATTGCGAACAAATGCCACGGGCGTCCAACGTCCGCCGTAGATGAACCGAGTGCGGAGCGCACCGTTGCCGTCATATTCGGCCAGCGGCATGAGGCCCTCGCCGTAGAGCCAGGCGTGGGTGCGGACGCCGTTCACAGTCCGGGCGATGCGCCGTCCCCGGCTATCGTGCAGGTAAGTAATCTGCTTTCCACCCGGTAGGTCCACACCCGCCAGCGTGCCGTCGGTATTGTAGTGGAACGTGGTTATGACGCCGGAGAGTCGGGTGGTTTGGACGCGGCCATCGGCGTCATAGGTGAACGTGCGAATGCCGGCTTGGAGAAGCCTGTTATCCGCGTCGTAGCGATAATCGCCGGCGGTCAAGGTCTCGCCGGTGAGCGTATTGGTCACGCCGATGCGGTTGCCGACGGCGTCGTAGGCGTAGGCTTCCACGGCCACGCCGTCGCGTCTCACTTCCACCAGTTGGCCGACGGTGTCGTAGGTGTAGTCCCAAATGACAGTTGCGCCAGCGATGGTTTCGACTTTGCGCGCGATGCGGCCGAGTTCGTCGTAACTGCGGTCCACGCGGCAAAGCTCGCCGCCCTGTGACGCCACGGTGTTGGTGATCTCTCCGAATTCGTTCCGCTGGCAGGCGATGGTGAACGCGCCGTCAGCGATGCACTGCAGGAGGCCGTTGGTGCGGTTGTAGGTCAGGCTGATCGGGCCGGCGTTGGTCAGCAACCCGTCGCCGTCGTAGCCCAGCGGCAGGCTCAGACCCGCGTAGGCCAGTTGAGTCACGCGGAAGTCGTTGTTGTAGGCATAGCTCACGGCGCCAGTGACGACGCCGCTCCACGTTGCGCTGGTGAGCAGGCTGCCGTCGTAGGCGAAGTCCACTTGCTGACCGTCGCGCGAGGTGGCGCTGGCCAGCAGGCCATTGGCCGCGTGATAGGCAAAGGCGTGACTGCCTTCCGGGGTCTGGAGGCTCGCGAGCTGGCCGTTCGTCGCGTAGTTCCACTGGAGGGCCTGGCCGGACGGGAACTGGCGGCGGATGAGTTCCTTGTCCTTGTTGTAGGTGAAGGTCTCCGTCGCGCCGAGCGGGCTGCGGTAGGTTTCCATCAGGTCCTGCGGCGTGTAAGTGAACTGGTGATGGTTCGTGCCATT
>CAYJNU010000441.1:0-3052 GCA_964371005.1 uncultured Verrucomicrobiota bacterium
CCCTTGGGCTTGCGCGCGATGCCGCCCAGCGCCGTGAAATCCACCTTGAGCATCATCGGGTAGATCATCAGCCAGATGAGAACTGCGATGGGAACGTTGACTTGCGAACCGTCGCCGAACTCCAGACCACTGAAAGTGGCGGTCAGGCCGGGCGCGAGCTTACCAAGCGCCACACCGGCGATCATGCATAGAAAGACCCAAAGCGTCAGGTAGCGCTCGAAAAAGGCGAGGCGTTTGGGGGCTAGGACGTTGCTCATGGGCTCTTGGACAATCTCAGCGCCACTTCCGCCACGTGCGCGCCGAGCAGGGCCGCCGACTTCAGGCCCGATTCGTCCTGGCCGACGTCGTCCTTCACGCTCCACAACGTGCCGCCGAGCATCGCCGGCGAATTGCCGCCCACCGGCACCATGCCGTAGCTGAGCATGGCGGTGAGGATTTGTTGCACGACCAACTCCTGCCCGCCGTTGCGATTGCCGCCCACCGCCAACGCGCCCACCGGCTTGTTCGCCAGCAGCATCGCGCCCTCGCGCAAGGGCATGCAGCGCTCGATGAACGCCTTGCACAGCGAGCTGAGCGAACGGAAATACGACGGCGACGCGATGATCAGGCCGCCCAGTTGCGGGTCCTTGAGCTTGGGCAGGATCGCGTCGAAATCGTCCTTGGGAATCGCCGGCGACCAACCGGCGATGCTCAGCCCACCTAGGTCAATCAACTCCACAGCAATGCGCGCATCCACCGCTTTGGCGGCGTCGAGCGCGGCTTGAACTGCCTTTGCCGTGGTCATGCCCTTGCGCGGGCTGCACGCGATGCCGAGGATTTTCAGAGTCCTGCCGCCAACGGCTTCGACGCCAAGGGCGGAGGTTGCGGTTGCGGCCAGGGCGACAGTGCCGGCGGCGGCCAGGAAGTTTCGACGGTTCAATTCATTGTTCATGTTGTGGTCTGATGCGTTTGTGGGTTGTGAGTTACTACGAAATGCTCACCATGGGAAAGCCCGCGGAACAAGCCCGGTTTTTCCCGGCAGACACTCAAGCCGAACACTTCAAGACGTATTCCGCCACCCGAACGCCGAGTTTCGTGGCGCTCTCCATTCCCAAAGTGTCCTGGGTCACGTCATCATCGACCGCGTTCCAGAGCGTCGCGCCCTGGTGTGCGCGCGGTTTCCCGCCGACAATCACCGCTTCGTGGCAGAGCATCACGGCTTGGATTTGCTCGATGACCATTTCCTGTCCGCCGTTGCGATAGCCGCCCACGGCCACCACCCCCACCACCTTGTTCGCAAGCAGCAGTGTGGGCTCGCGCAGGACCGCGCAACGTTCCAGGAACAGTTTGCACTGGGCGCTCATCGTACGGTAGTACGACGGCGAACCGATGATGATGCCTGCGAGCCGCGGATCTTTCAGCTTGGCCAACACGTCTTCGAACTCGTCCTTGAGCGGCACACCGTCCGGGCCGCGTTTGCCAAGGGCGCCGGACCACAGGTCTTTGCCGCCCAAATCCACGAACTCGGTCTGGATGCGCGGGCTGACGCCCTTGGCGCCGGCCAGCGCCGCCTGTACTCCGACGGCGGTGGTCTTGCCCGGTCTCATGCTACAAGCAATGCCGAGGACTTTCAGCGGCTGCCCCCCGCCTCCACTCTCAGCGGAAAGGGCAGCGGTCGTGGTTGCGGCCAGCGCGGCAGTACCGGCGGCGGCGAGGAAGTTTCGACGACTAACTTGTTGCTTCACGGGATGTGTTGTTTCGTTTGGTTCTTGTTTCATGAATCACGTATCACGCGCCACGCATCATGGCGCCAGGTAGATCAGCCACACTCCGCCCAGGATCACCAGCACGCCGCAGACGGATTTCAGGATCGTGACTCCCTTGGATTGCTCGTTCCAGTTGAGGAATCGCTGGACGACTTCGGTGAATGTGCCGGCCAGCACGATCACGGCGCAGTGGCCGACGCCGTACGCCAGCAACAGTGACGAGCCGTAGATCGGGTCGGAACCGGCCACCTTCACGGTCACTGCCAGCACCGGCGCCATGTAGGCGAAGGTGCAAGGGCCAAGCGCAACACCAAAGATGAGTCCGAGAAGAAAGGCCGCCAGCAATCCTTTCCTCTTAATTCCAACCTGCCCGGGCCCCGACCAGGGCATCGGAATAACGCCCAGTAGATGCAAGCCGACGACAAAAAGGATGGCCGCGACGAAGTAGTTCGCCCAGCCCCCCACGTCGCCCATAATGCGCCCCACCGCCGCCGTGATCGCGCCGATGACGGCGATGGTGGTGAGAATCCCGGTCGAGAACAACGTCGCGGTTACGCAAGCTCGCCCCGCACTCACCCTGCCCTGGCCGCTGATAAAACCCACGATCAGCGGGATGCTCGCCAGGTGACACGGGCTTAATACGATGCTCAGCACCCCCCACAGCGCCGAGGCGCCAAGTGCGATGGCGGGTGCACCTTCAACCGCATGCTTCAAATCGGTGAGTAGCTGCGTCATTTCTGATTCAGCAGGACTGCGAGGAGGACAGAGCGGAATGTTCGCTCAACACTGTACTTGCCAGTCGTGCTGCCTCGCGGGTGAAGCCCGCGCATTTCTCCCGGAGGTTGTGCTCCTTGAAGCACTGCTGCCCCTCGGGCGTGTCCAACCGGCAGCCAAGCAACTTCTCGCAATTGGTCGAACCAAAACGCGCTTCACACTCGGCCAGGAATTGACGAACGAGCCCGTGATTTTCCTCGCGCGGGTCTTTCGGGCTCTGCCGACCGGTAATCATATTGATCGCCAGCACCCCGCCGCTCACGGCACCGCAGATTCCGCCACTCCGCGAGATGCCACCACACAGGCCGGTGGCAATCTTCGGGATCAACTCCGATTGAATGCCGGGGCTTTCGGCAATGGCTTGCAGCACGCTTTCCGCGCAGCAGAGTCCCTGGTTGAAAAGCTCCGCGCTCCGCTGGGCGACTTGTTCAGGTATTGTGTTCATAGGCTTCTTCGATGGTTCACACTTGGGACATTGAGCTGTGCATCCGGGCGCGCTTGTAGTTCCGGCTTCAGCCGGTGCGCGCGACCCA
>CAYJNU010000441.1:3062-6110 GCA_964371005.1 uncultured Verrucomicrobiota bacterium
CTCCCAGCTTGCAGGCTTTGGCGATTTGTTCGGAGGACAGTTTCATCTTGTCGGCCAGCGCCTGGGCGATGCTGATTTGCCGCCCGGTCATGGCCGGGCGTGCGTCCAGCCACTTCTGCAAGTTGGTTTCATTCACAAAGAACCCTTGTTTGAAGCAGCCGGCGGAAACCCACTTCCCTTCGGCGTTCTTCTTCTGGCCAAACCACGCCACGGCGCTGGCGGGTTCCAGCGAAGCAATCTGCCCGTCCAACGTTTTCACCCGGATGAGTTCGCCAGTTAAACCGTCCTTCGCTTCAACTTCGATGTCCTGCCTGAGGCGCGCCGCCACGCCCAGCGAGCAATGCGTGCAACAACCATGTCCGTGCGTCGTCCCGAATTTCACGCTACAGGCGTCCTCGGGATACACGGCGCGGTCGCAAAAGGCGCAGCGCGTCGCGAGTTCCTTGGAGCGCAGCACGTCCCAAGTGAGCAGGTTGCCCTGGCTGGATTGCTGCTCCGTCGTGGCCGCGCCTCGGCCCGCGAATGCCTTGAGGGTTGGGCGTCCCTTCGCATCCACGCCGTAGAGAAACGTGGCTGAAGTTGCGGCCACGAGATCGCCGCTGGCCCAATCCGTCACGCTCACTTTCGCATCCTCGGCTTTTGCGTCCGCGCCCGGGACGCTGGAGTAGTAGATGAAGTAGCAGTGCGGCGAGCATAACACGCGTTGCTCGGCCTGCCCCTTCACGATCGTCCGCGTCTTCGCATTCACGTCGCCATCGCACATGAAACAAACCTGGTCACGTGAGCGAGCATCCGCCGACACCGCCTGATCGCGGACAATCGCGGCGCTGGCTTGCCCAACCAGGTTCACGCCCAGTTCCTTCCACTTGCCAAGAATGTCCTCCTTGCCAAAGAAACCGGTGTGGCGAAACAGTTCCTTACCCTCAGCGTTAAAGAAGATCTGCGTGGGAATCATTTCCACCCCGTACTGCTTGCCCGCGCCCTGATTCTTCCAGACATCAATGAACTCCACTTCCATACGCCCGGCATATTCCTTCTTCAGGGCTTCCAGGATGGGGGCCATCGCTTTGCAGGGAATGCATTTGTCCGCGCCGAGGTCGAGCAGCTTGGGTAGCTTCTGCTGGGTCGTCGTCGGGCTCGTCCCGGCGGCGGCCAAATCTGCCGGCGCAGTCATGGCCGTCACCGCGCCACAGCAACTTGCCCCGCCCTTGCTGCGCTGGTTCTGTTTCGCGGCCAGCATCACGCCCACCACAACGATCAGTGCTCCGATGATACCGATTCTTGTGCGCTTGTTCATATCGCCCTCGCTTTCATTTGTTCCTTTCAGGCAGCTTGTTGAAGGATGCTTTTGATCTCTGCCAGGCTGGGCACTCTGCCCACGAGCTTGATGCTGCCGTTCACGGCGAGCGCCGGCGTCATCATCACGCCCAGCGCCATGATTTGCTTGAGGTCGGTGACCTTGGTGAGTTCGTAGTCCAAGCCCAGTTCTTTCGCGGCCTGCTCCGTGACTTCGTGGAGTTTGCCGCACTTGGCGCAGCCGGTTCCGAGGACGAGGAGACTGGTCATAGTCAGGTTACATGATGAGGTTGAACAGAAAACCGACGGCCATGATGCCCACCGCCACGACGCCGAAGAATGCCAGGATGAGTGGCAGCTTGAGCACCTTGCGCAGAATGATCGCCTCCGGAAGCGACAGGCCGATAACCGACATCATAAACGCCAACACCGTCCCGAGCGCCGCTCCCTTGCCGAGCAGCGCTTGCACGATCGGAATGATCCCGGCGGCGTTGGAATACATCGGCACACCCATCAGCACCGCGAGCGGCACTGACCACCACGCACCCTTGCCCATCACCGACGCCATGAAATTTTCCGGCACATACCCGTGAATCCCCGCGCCCACCGCAATGCCGAGGACAACATAGACCCACACGCGCCCCACGATGTCGCGCACCGCGTCGCGACCGTGGCGAAGGCGTGCCGGCCACGTCAGAGTTTCTTCCTCGGCGGCGGCGCCGGCCGGCATCTGAAAAACCCAATCCTCGACGTGTCGTTCCATGCGCAACCGGCCAATGACCCAACCCGCCACCAGGGCAATGAGCAGCCCTGTTCCGAGGTAGATCGCCGCGACCTTCCAGCCAAACAATCCAAACAGCAAGACGAGTGCGACTTCGTTGACCATTGGCGCCGAAATCAGAAAGGAGAAGGTGACGCCCAGCGGCACACCAGTCGTGACGAAGCCGATGAACAGCGGCACAGCGGAGCACGAACAAAACGGTGTCACCACTCCCAACAATGCGGCAAAGACGTTTCCCACGGCCTCCCGCTTGCCTGCCAAAATTCGGCGGGTCCGCTCCGGCGTGAAGAACGAGCGCACCACGCCCACGCCAAATACCACCAGCGTCAGCAACAGAAGCACCTTGGGCACTTCAAAGACGAAGAACTCCACCGCCGCGCTGAGATGTCGTCCCGCGGTGAGCCCCAGTAGATCGTACGTGAACCATCGGCTTGCGAAACCGAGGTTTCGATACACCAAATACCAAGCGACCAGCACCACGATCGCCAGTCCGATCCGCGTGGCGGCCAGCGAACCTGCGCCCCCAGGCGAAACGCTCGCTCCCACGCGGCTCTGCGCACCGGGTTTGGACAAAACTGCGGTTTGTTGGGTATTTGGGCTCACGGTTTCCGCGCCTGCACTTCCAGACTGGTAATGAAATCGGCAGCTTTCGTTCTTTCCGGCAGATGTTCGGCAACCTTGCGGTAGAGCGGATCCTCGAATTGTTCCAGCGCCTTCACATACTCCGGCTTGGGCGTCAATCGAATGTCCGTCAAGCCGGCCTCGCGGACCATTCGCTCCGTCTCGCTCACCAACACGGCACCCGCGATGCAGCCCATCAACGCTTCCACCATTCGCACCACCACCGGTGGCAGCGGGCGCAACAGTGCGAGGTCCGACACCGCCACGCGTCCGCCGGGTTTGAGCACCCGCGCGATCTCGCGCCAGACCTGCGGCTTGTCGGGCGAAAGGTTGATGACGCAGTTCGAGAT
>CAYJNU010000441.1:6120-6925 GCA_964371005.1 uncultured Verrucomicrobiota bacterium
GTTCGAGATCACCACGTCCACGAAATTGTCGGCTACCGGCAGATGCTCGATTTCACCGAGGCGGAACTCCACGTTGTCCAGCGTGCTGTGCTCGCGATAGGCAAGGGCGTTCTTGCGCGCGCGGGCCAGCATCTCGGGGGTCATGTCCACGCCGATGACGCGACCGGTCGGTCCCACCTTGCGTCCGGCAATGAACACGTCGAAGCCACCGCCGCAGCCCAGATCGAGCACGATTTCGCCTGGTTTGAGCGCTGCAAGTGCGCCAGGCTTGCCGCAGGACAAGCCCAGGTTGGCGCCTTCGGGCAACGCGTTAAGTTCCGCTTCGGAATAGCCAACGCTTTTCGCCAGATCCGCTGGGTTTGGTCCGGCAGCAACACTACAGCCACACGATTTCTTTGGCCCACAGCAGGAGCCCTCGCCTTCCGCGACACGGGCGTAGCCATCACGGACCAGTTCCCGAATGGCCTGGGATTCCTCAGAGGATGAGTGGGAGTTCATGGATCAATGTCAAATGGGGTTCAGCCGCACCGCCGCCGACAAATGTCGGCGAGGTCCATTTTCAGAATGAGCTTGAGCTTGGCGCCATCGGCAGCAGCCTCTGCCGTTCGCCCAAGCGATTTGTGCGCCCAGTCAATCGCTTCACGTACCACCACGGGCGCATCGTTGGCTGCCAGCCGATAATACACCCAGCGTTCGGTCTTGCGCGACTGCACCAGCCCCGCCTGCTGGAGGACGGACAGATGTTTGGAAAGTATCCGTCCGGCGGATCCAGGTGAGCGAAAGGGCGGGAGTGGGGTCAGACGGC
>CAYJNU010000442.1:0-6918 GCA_964371005.1 uncultured Verrucomicrobiota bacterium
CGCCACGATCCTTGGTGCCGGGCGGCTGCGGGAGTTGTTGCCACCAGAGGTAACGCTTGAGGGGCGCGCAGTAAGTCATCGCGGAGCGCAGACACGCACCGCGCTGCCGAAACACGGCCCCGCGCTGGTGGATGTCGCGCGTCCACTCGGGCTGACCGGCGGCGTCGAGCTTCACAAAGAACTCCCATGCCTCGCGTGAGGTGAGTGTGTCCTTTGGGGAGCGCATCAGGATGAAGCGATCCGCGGGCGTGTCGGCCCGTGGGCCATCAGTTATGCCTGGTAGCGTGCAGTTCTTCGTGGAAAATGCCAATGCCACCAGCGTTCCCCAGACGACGATCACCGACACGGCTTCCGGGGCCAACATCCATTACACACCACCGAACTTTCTCGCCCCGAGCCAGACGCACTCCGTCAAAGTGGTGTATGCAGACAACGCCGCGCATTCGATCACCAACGAATTCACCTTCGACACCGTGCAGATGCCCGCATTTCCTCCGACAATGGCAGTGCCAGCGAGCCTTGCCCTCTCCAACGGATTCAACCTTCGCCTCAGCTTTGCCCCGAACAACGGCGACCTCATCTTCGTCAACACACCCACCCGTGCGGAAACGCAACTGGCCGGGTTGCTGGTCGGTCCTTCCGGCCCGGTGACCAACGAGATCAGCGGCACGACCACCGCCACCGCCTATTTGGAATCCAGCCAGATCAACTACAGCCAGGACGGATCGGTCCAGGGGCAGATCGGAAGCGACGCGCTGTTCCCCCACGGCGACGCTGTGGTTGCCTCCCACATCGCCATGGAGGCACTGACCTATCTCAGTCTCCCGGCCGGTGTGGTCACCTTTGGCGTGGCCAGTGACGACGGTTTCCGGTTGACCGGCGGCTACGACACGAACCTGCTGTTGGGCGCCTACGACGGCACGCGCGGCTCCCAGGTGCCCAGCGAATTTCAGGCTTTGGTGTACCAAGCCGGCCTCTATCCGATGCGGCTACTTTACTACGACGGCGGTGGCAGTGCGGGCGTCGAATTCTACACCGCCAACAACGCCGATGCCGCCAGCACCTCGGGCCGTGTGCTCGTCAACGGTGTCAACGAATTGAGCGCCGTGGTGGTCCCTGCCTACAGCGTTGCTCAACCCAACCTGAGCTTCCAGCGTCAGGGCGATCAACTCATCGTCTTGTGGAATGGTGCCGGCAACTTCCTGCTCCAACAGAAGAGCGACCTCAGCCCGGGTACGTGGTCGCCAGTGGGGCAGACGCCGGTAGTGCAGGGTTGGCTGCATACCGTGAGCCTGACGCTGCCCACCAGCGGCAACATGTTTTACCGGCTGGAACTGCAGCCGTAACCTCAAGGCGAACCCCGTCGCAATCTGGATGCAATGAACAGCGAGCCATGAAGACTGCCATTCGTGGGTACGAATCCGCAACAGCGAGCGCGGCGGCTGCGAGCAGAGCAACCGCCCGCTGGCGAGACCCTCAGCAGCTTCGTCGGCGCCGGGCGAACCCGTGCGCCTTCACCTTGATCGAGTTGCTGGTTGTCATTGCCATCATTGCCATCCTCGCCGGGATGCTCCTCCCGGCGTTGAGCAAGGCCAAGGAGAAGGCCCAACGCATCGGCTGCCTCAGCAACCTTCGCCAGGTCGGCTACTACCTCCAGTTCTACACCGATGACAACAAGGACATCTTCCCCGCGCACCGCAACCAGAACCTCTACACGACCGATGGCGGACCGTCCCTGATGAACTGGTGGGGCACGACGATCATCGGCTACGCGCGCAACCAGACCAACTTGTTCTGCTGCCCGGCCATCAAGGGCCGCCGGCTCGACAACGGCGTGACGTGGGACTGGCAGTTCGACTGTCACAAGGTAGGCTACGGCATGAACAGCTTCTTCCTGGGGTTGTGGCCTTACCCACCGGCCAGTTTCGACATCGCTGGCGTGCATTTCGACGCGTCGGCGTTCTTCTTCGCCCAGCCGACGAAGTGACAGCCGTTGAAGGTGGTGTGGCCGCGGCCTTCGAGGATGGCCGGCGTTGATCGCGACCAACCCCTGCGCATGCCGGCCCTCCAACTGCCGCCCGTCCTGCGTCCTGAAACGCACGGGCAGAGAACATTGCGTCGAGCTTTTCAGTCAATTCACTGCTTCATCCCACTGGGCTTTGCGCCTTCCTCAGCACCACCACTCGATTCGTGTTCGTCCCTTTGTCGTTATTGCTCACACCCCAGCAATTGGCGGTCTTGGTGAATTCCTGATCGTTGATGAGCACGAGCACCGGTTCAAGACCGCCGGCCACACCGCACGGCACAACGGTTTGCTCCAACTTGATCTTTCTGCCGTGGACTTCGCCCACCTCGAAGGCCACGTGACCACCGGGTTTGAGAACCCGGTGGAGTTCGCGCAAAACTTCTGTCATCGTCCTGGCCCACGCATCAAGTTTGCGCGGAATGGTGAGCTTCACTGATTGAGGGTCAACCCCGGCGAACCAGCAGCGCAGCCAGTTGTCTTGGGCGTAGTCCACCACGGCGAGAAACGGTGGCGAGGTGACGACCAGCGAAACGGAGTCGGATGGGATCTGCGGCGTAGCCTCCGCGTGCAGGTTCAAGAGCCAGGCATACGGTGACACCCGGCACAGCGACTGGCGATCCGCTGGCGTGACGTCGCCGAGGAGTTGCTTGGACTTTTTCAGAATCAGCGTTGCCACCTCCCGGCGTGGTGGCGTCTGGTTGCGTTTGGCGTTGATCTTGCGTTGTGCATCTACGGACACAGCTTGATTGGGCGGCAGCGTGTAAACCGAGAAGAAGCCGGGCGAGTGTCCGGTCAGGCGGTTCATCGCCACCATGCGGATGAAGGCGTCGGTGGCGTCAAGCGCCCCGGTTGAACCACGCAGGAGGAAATACTTCTTTAAGGAGCAGATTTCCCTCAGCGTCTCCGGGTGGTAAAACACCAGTAGGTCCTCCGGGAATTCGTCATGGTCACGGAGATCGATTTCGCGCAGCCGGGCTGCAACTGCTTCCATCGCCGGAGGACGAAGCCGCGGAGCCGTAAACGCAATGCTCAGCGGGTTGACGTCGTTGCCCCACGGAATGCGCCCAAGCAGTGCAGCTTCAACCGGCGTCGTGCCCCGGCCCATGAACGGATCATAGACCACGTCACCCGGTTGCGTGAGACGCTCAATGAAGAAGCGCGGCAACTGCGGCTTGAAGCAGGCGCGGTAGGAAACCTCATGCAGCGAACTGGCCTGGCGCTGTTTCGCAGTCCAGAATTCGTTGACGAACGTCGGCACAGTGATGCGCTCGCCGGTGAACAGCGTCGCGTGCGTTTCGAGGACCCGGGTTTCAGTGCCGAACTCGCGGAAGTCGCGTAGTTGCTCGGGCATGAAAGAATTCAGGATCGACTCGTCCATTGCTCGTGCAACGCAGTCCGATCCCGGATGGTCATCGCTCAAACTCGCGACCGTTATGTTTGTTTTCATGGTTGTGTTATTCGATGCGGCTTAGACGGGAGTAATATCGATCCCGCCGCCGGGGCAGCGGTCGATGTTTACGTGATCAGACAACTCGTCGTCCTTGAAGTAATAGCCTAAGGGGGCGAGTTTCAGTCCGAGCGCCTCCCGCTTGACCAACTCGCGGGCGTGGCGGGCAGCTTCAGTTGCGTTCCTGAGCGCTTCGCGGACAAGATCATCCCTGAAGTTCTTGTTTTCCTTTGTGTCGTCTTGGAGGAACTGCGCCACGACGGACAGCACTCGTTCGGTTGCCCGGACGTGTTCTCGTTGTTTTCTTGTCATTTTGTTCTCCTGCGTTTTTGTTTTGTTTTGTGAACTCCGTTACTTGCCGGTCGGCCACTCTCATGCGGTCAGCGTGTTCCACTTGTCTTCCAGCAGCAGATCCCCGCTATCTTTCGATCACGCAACTGCGAATGAACCTCTCGTCTTCAACCCGCTGTCGGGCTAGGACAGCATCCCAATCCACTCCTGGTTCTTCGCGTCGGAGGTCCGCCAGTTCATCGAACCAGATTTCCGTCTCACCTGGAGACATTTGAAATGCGGAAGGTCCCCAAATACGGTCCTGAAACCAGAGTTGTGAGCCGGGACCAAAGCCTACACTGAGAGCGTAGTCGTAAAGGCGCGGTGCTTCATCCCACCACCTGCGGATCGGCCGTAACTTTGAGCCAACCGGAGTCTTGTCGTCCCACAACTGTTTATTCTGCTTTGCTCTGGCGAGGGGTGACCAATTGCGAAGTGTCGGCTTCTTGAAGTCGGTGCCGTAATGGAGGTTGTAGGACCGCGGTGGAACCTCGACTTCACAACCACTCATTTCGTTCACGGTTAGGCACGTCAAAATCAGGAACTCCGTATCGCTTTCCCGGTAGGGATAGGCCAAGATGTCATAGCCGCACGGCACAATGAAGGCCCGGCCCGGCCCCAACCGTATGGAGATGAGTTCTGTTGCGGAAAGCAGCCCGAGCAAGAACAACGACCGGTCCTCCCTCATGTTGTTCGACACCCGGGTGGCAAAGCGTTGGAGCACGTGGTCGACAAACGTGAGCCGCTTGCCGGAAAGCCGAACCTCCGTATAGAAGTCCGGCCCCGCGTAGAATTTGAAGCTGTGGCAAGATCCTCTTCGCCTGGCCTCAGTAACCAGTTGGGCAATGGCGACCTTGGCGACGAGATCGGGCGTCAGCACCGAGTAGAGGCGCAGGTTGTCGGAACGCGTTGCGTTTACACAAGTGCAGAACCAGCCGGTGGCTATTCTGCGCAGAAGCTTGTGATAACCATCGCCGCGATGGTCCACGCGTGCGATCCGCTTTGGTAAAGGGGCCTCAAATTCGAAGTTGAGCGCCCGCAGCAAGCGAGGAAGTTGCTCGGTATGGGGGTAAAGCCGAACATTGTCCTGGCGTTGTTCGACCACCTCAAAGTCTTCAAGATAGATGGAATGGAATTCGCGGTGTTTTGTCATATCAAAGCTGGGGTTTGTCGTGTGTTCTCAGACCTGTGTTCTTCTACGTGTTTTAAGTCATCTCCGCTATTTCCCAGCCGGCCACACCCGACTGCCCGGCGGCTTGGGCAGTGGCGGCCTCGCGTCGATCTCCGGCATGGCGAACGCAGCGCCGTTGGGCGGCTTCGGTGACCGGATTCCCGCGTGCGTCGGTGCATGCGGCTCCGGAGACGTCTGCTTTGTTTTGGCATCGGCGTAACAATCAAACCGCTGCTGCAAGTAAGCCCGAATCTCTGTGAGCATCGGTGCGACGATGATCTTGTCGATAATGTCGGCGACGTCGCCGTCGGTTCTCGCCAAAGACTCCTTTGTCAACGTCAGTGGCAAATCGAGTTTGGATCGGAGATCAGCGACCAAGTCTCTTCCGCCCAACACGCGAAACGAATACTCAATCCGCAACGTGTGATCCGGCAGTGGCGGTTCGGAAGGCGGCCCGCTGTTAAGTTCGGTCGCCGGTTGGAATTCTGATTCGCCGCGCTCTCGGTGGGTGCGAACGCCGGGTTGGTTGCTGGGAGGAGCAGACGGGGTGGAGGGCTCCGCTGTGACAGCCGCGGGAGTTGTCGTCGAGTCCACCGCAGACGAGGTAATGCCTGCGTTTGCCGGTGTCGGGTCGGCGACAATACCCGCGGGGCCGTTTTGGGTTTCGTTTGTCATGGTTTGAGTGTGTCCTGTTCGTTGCTTCGGGTCCATGCGGGGTTGAACTTGCGCAAATGAAATGACATCAGATTTCTGCCCCGTCTGCCCCACGGACCCCGCCCGGCAGCCCATTCGCCGGTTTCGCGTCTCGCAACTTCAGCCCGCGCCAACCGTTCTGCTCACGACCCGAGCGGCGGATCGACTTGGAGCGACACACCAGCCACGGTTCACCGCGAAGGATGCGACCGACCAAGATCGTGAACTGTTTGGGAGACAGCGCAGCTTGGCCTGTCTGCTGGCAGTGCGCTGCGAACGCCTGGGTGAGTTCTGCGCTCGTCGTGTTGGCGCCCGGCTCCTTCACCAGGT
Source organism: uncultured Verrucomicrobiota bacterium (assembly GCA_964371005.1). GTDB lineage: Bacteria > Verrucomicrobiota > Verrucomicrobiia > Limisphaerales > MWDV01 > MWDV01. Next base: position 5,998 of record CAYJNU010000442.1, read on the forward strand.
GTTGGTTCGCAAACACGCGCAGGCGGGCTTCCTCGATGGGCAGATGCGCTTCCAGGGAGGACTTCAGCCGTCGGCACACTTGACCCGACCATTCGTCCGAAAGCCGCGCCTTGGCCTCGGGGGCGTCCACAGGAGCCATGGTGATCAACTCCCGGACTTGGCGCCGTAACTGGTCTTCCGTCACCGGGCGCCAGTCCCTCGCTCCAGTGAGTTCAAAGAACTGCATTTCGCTCGGATCGTAGGCCAGATGCGTCCGCAGTCGGCGGGTCAGGTAGTGACGCCAGGCTCGACCGTTGGGTGTAAGCTGCCCGCGCGAGTTCCGCCGGAAGAACTCCCCGTGGCTCAACTGGGTCAGCCAAGAATCAATTAAGCCGTCGGCGTCGGGTCCCCAATTGATGGATTCGAGGTTCACCACATGGGGCGTTGACGGGTTCAGAATCGAATCGGTTTTTTCCAATCCGTGGCGGCTTGCCACGAGGAGGCTACCGCGCATCACCACTCCCAGACCGGGCAAGCTCAACGACACCCGGTGGGTGGTCTTGGCACGAAGCCACACCGTTGGCCGCCCGGCATGTGCTGTTACAAGCGTAGAGCGACACGGGGGATTCCGGTCGAGGAACTCGTCCATCGCCACCTCGTGCTCAAACCGAACGGCGAGCAACCCGTCTTGTTGGCCCAGCGCCACTCCGATGTTGTGGGTTGCCAATTGAGTCTGGTATGCGGGTGTATCCACCTCCGTGATGAGCGGGAGGGGCACATCCAGGGGATCGACGCCGCGTGGCACCGGGATCAGCGCCATGTCAGGGAAGACGGCCCGCAAGTTCCTGAGGGTGTGATCAAGCACCCCCGGCTCCGGAACTAGGGGTGTGTCGATCGGTATTGGTTCAAAGTGCAGTTTCACAGCAGATCACGTTTTACCCA
>CAYJNU010000443.1:0-3947 GCA_964371005.1 uncultured Verrucomicrobiota bacterium
GCGTAATCCTTCACATGCGACGCGACGGGGACTTCGCGCACGAGTTTCATGAGTTCGCTGAGGGCTTCGCGGGACAGAACTTTGTTCACCTCGGTCTTCGTGCCGGTGGTGGTGCGGTTGAGGACTTCGGTCAACTCATCCGCGTTCGGATAGCCGACGATGATTTTGAAGAAGAAGCGGTCGAGCTGCGCTTCGGGCAGGGGATACGTGCCTTCCTGGTCAATCGGATTTTGCGTGGCCATGACGAAGAAGGGTTCGCCGAGTTTGCGGAGTTCGCCGCCGGCGGTGACTTGCTTTTCCTGCATGGCTTCGAGCATGGCGGATTGGGTCTTGGGCGTGGCGCGATTGATTTCGTCGGCGAGAATCAGGTGCGCAAAGATGGGGCCGCGCTGGAACTCGAAGGCGCGTTTGCCGGCATCGGTCTCCATGACGAGGTTCGTGCCGAGGATGTCGGCGGGCATGAGATCGGGCGTGAACTGGATGCGATTGAACGGCATGTCGAGCACCTCGCCGAGCGTGCGGATGAGGAGCGTCTTGCCAAGGCCGGGCACGCCTTCGAGCAACACGTGGCCGCCGCCGAACAGCGCGATGAGGGTGTGCTCGACGATGGCCGTGTGGCCGACGATGACTTTGCCGATCTCGGCCTGGAGCGCGGCGTAGGTGTCGCGGAAGGATTGGATTTGTTGTTCAGTGTTCACTGGGTTGAAGGTTGAAAGTTGAAGGTTGCAGGTTCTCCGGATTTTAGCGTTTCGCGGGTTTTCGGATGCGGGAGTTGCTGGTGCAGGTCTCCAAATAGCGGATCAAGGTCGCCAGTCGGCGCGAGAGCGAGAGCGCCTTCTCACGCAGTTCGTCGCACGCCTTCTCGGTGATGTACTCCTGATCCAGCGCGACGTAAAGTTGCGAGCGGATTTCACCGGTCGAGCCCTTGGAGATGTTGAGGAACTGGATGAACTCCTTGCGCGTGCCGCGTTCGAATCCCTCCGCGATGTTTGACATCGTTGAAGTCGCCGCCCGGCGGATCTGATCGCGCAAACCAAAATCGCGGTAGAACGTGCGCTGCTTGGATGCTTGATAGATTCCTTTCACCAACACCCGCGCGTCCTGCCATACTCCCAGGTCTTCAAATTGTTTTGCCGTGGCCATAGTGCGATCCTCGTAATGCTCATGAGTCTTTTGCGACCAACGCCCGGACGAGCGCCAGCTAACCTGAAACTTTCAACCTGCAACCTGCAACTCTACTTCTTCAAATCGTCAAAATAATCCTTCACCGCTCCCTGATACGCGCGCGGGACTTTCTCCTGGCTGAGCGCGCTTTGCGCATCGGCCTGCGCGGCGGTGACGGCTTCCTCGTAGCGCACTTTGCTCGTGCCTTTGATGCTCACGCCTTTCAACGTGATGCTTGGCATCTGACCGCCCGGCGAGAACTGGCCCTTGAGCTTCGTCGGCGTCAAGGCGTCGCTCAGCGATTGAGCGCGCTCGCTCACGCCGCGCGGATCCTGGTCGGGCCGCTCGACGTTGGAGTTGTCGAACGCCTCCGTCCAATCGCCGCTCGCCTCCCAGTCGCCACCTTCTTCACCCCAAGTGCCGACGCCGCCGCCGGGGCGCTTGCCGAACGGGTTGAAACCACCTTTCGACTGGCACATACCCCAACCCTGACACGAGCCGATGCACATCGAAGCCTTGTCCAAGTTTGCCAGCGTGGCCATGAGCGACTGGGCGTCGCCCATCTGATCCATGAGCTTCTGCAACTCATCCGAGGCCTTGGCCAGCGACTGCCCCGCGCCGGGTTTATTGCCCTCCTGCATCTGCTTCACGGCGTCCTTGAGGAACTCGCCTACTTTCCCGTACTCGCTGCCGGGTTCGATGGCCTTGTCCACTTCCGCTAGAATCTTCTGCATTTGCTCGGGCGACAGGTTTGCCTGCTGCAACGCTTTGATCATCTTTTTGAGGGTAGCCTGCGCCACGGTCGCCTGACCTTTCTCAAGTTGCTCCGCAAGGTCCTTGCCCGCCTGCGCAACCTGCATCTGCAATTGCTGAAGCGCCTTGGACATTTGCGCCAGCTTCTCCAAATCGGTCTGGGCGAGGTTCAGGTCTTCGAGGAACTTGTCCACCTGGCTGGCTTCGAGCGCCTGAATGGCTTCATCCAGCGGCGGCAACGAAACGCCCAGTTCCGCAGCCTTGCGTGCGAGATCGGCGAGGGACTTCTCGAGTTGCTGCTTCTGGGCCTCGCTGGCGGCAGGATCGCCGGCTTGCATCGCGGCGGCGGCTTGCTGGAGCTTCTGCAAATCCGCCTTCAACTTGTCGAGCGCTTCCGGGTTCGTAGCCTTGTCGCCGAGCGCCTTCTGGAGCGCATCCAGCTTCTGTTGCAGATCGGCCGGAGAGGGCGCATTGGCCGAACTGGGCGTGCGCGCGGCTTGTTCGAGCCGGCGGAGTGCGGGGTCTTTGGCGAGGTCGCGGGTCTCGTCCTTCAACTTATCGGTCACGCTGGCCAGATCGCGCAACGCCTCGCTCCGGGTGAGTTTCGCCTGCGCGAGTTGCTCGCCGAGGTCCTTGACGCGTTCCAGCGACTGCTCGGTGGCCGCCAGCGCGGGCTTGCGTTCTTCCAGACCGCGGCGGGTCAGGTCGGCAAGATTCCGGCCCGTCTCGCGAATGACCGCGGCATCGGCTTGCTTCTGCAAATGCGCCTTGCTGCGATATTCAGGCACGAAGCCCAGCCCGACGCTCAACGCCAGGACGAGCAACGCCCAGCGGCTGACGCGTGGTAGTGAGAAAGGCAGAAGCCGCCGCTCATCCAGTTGCTTCGCATGCGCGGCGGCATCGTGAAGTACGAGTTGTCGCCATTCCGTGGGAGACTGGGTATGGGCGACTTCCATCGCCGTGCTGAGGCGCTCCTTCAAGTGCAGGCGCTGATCCAGCCAGCGGGCGGTGTTTTCGAGCGATGGATTGCGCCAGATGGCTCGCAGCACTCCGCCAATTGCGCAAATAGCCAGGAGGACACCCGCCCAACTCAGCGTGGCGGCCGGGACGGGAAAGACCTTGTAAACACCCAACGCGGCCAGCCACACGAGGCTGCCGACAAACACCCCCTGCCACAACCCGCAAAACGCGCGTTGCCAGCGGCGTCGCCGCGCCGTGCGCCGGACGACGGATTCGATGAACTGGAGTTCGCTCACGGCTCGCAGCCAAGCTGCATGAGGGCGACGCTCTGCGCCAGCGGAAACTGCGGCGCCCGATGCTGACGCTCCCACCCCAGCCGCCGAAGCACCTGCTGATCGGCACGTTTCCTGAGGCTGGCGCGATCTGCGGGTGGACCGCCTGCTGTTCTGCGCCGGGTAGCCCGCCGGAAATTTCCCGAAGTCCGCGCTTGACAGGTTGCCGGCCACTGTCATAGTGTCCTATGTCAGTTACAGGTTATGCTTTTCCAGATTGATTTTAAGACGGGCAAGCCGGTTTACCTCCAGTTGGTGGACCAGATTCGCTACAGCGCGGCGTCGGGCGCGCTGCGGACCGGCGAGCCGCTCCCTTCCATCCGCCCGCTGGCCGAGGAGCTGCGCGTCAACCGCAACACGGTCGCCAAGGCCTACGCCGAGCTGGAAAGCCAGGGCGTCATTGAGACCGTCCCGGGCAAGGGCTGTTTCCTGAAAGCGAACGATTCACCGTTCACAAAGGAGACGCGGCAGAAAATTCTGGTGAAGGAAATTGATGAAGCCGTCGTGGCCGCCCACCACCTGCAGGTGGATCGCTCCGCGTTTCTGGCGCTGGTGGGCGAGCGGCTCGATTACTTTGAACGCAAGGTGGCAGACGCCAGGGAGGAGAAGCCATGAGCGGACACGGCAGAAAGCTGGGTATTGACGAGACGCATCCTTGGACCAAGTCGGCGGCTACGAACCTCGCGAAGCGTCTTGGAGTGGGGGGGGCCCCCGCCGCGCGGGGGGGCCGCCGCGCGG
>CAYJNU010000443.1:3957-6892 GCA_964371005.1 uncultured Verrucomicrobiota bacterium
GCCCCACCCCCCCTCTCCCCGCCCGGCCGCCCCCCCCCCACTCCAGGACGCTGGCGCGCCATCCGGAACTCCGCCCCAAGCCTGCGCTCCGCTGAACAGGCACGCCGCCAAACCACAACTCCGCATGCTTTTGAACGCGACACAACCATGAGCACTGAACGACCCATCATCCAACTCGACAACCTGACGCGCACCTACGGCAAGCTGGAGGCCGTCCACGGGCTGAGCCTGACGGTGCGGCCGGGCTGCTGCTACGGCTTCTTTGGCCGGAACGGCGCAGGCAAGACCACCACCATCAAGTGCCTGTTGAACCTGCTCCGGCCCACCGCCGGCAGTGTGCGCGTGTTCGGCCTCGATCCGCAGCGCGACGAGGTGGGCGTGAAATCGCGGCTCGCCTACGTGCCGGACACCGTCGCGTTCTACCCCTGGATGACCGTGCGCGACACGCTCGATTACCTCGCCTCGTTCCGCACGCACTGGAATCGCGACATCGAGAGCGACCTCCTGCGGCGCTTCGGGCTCGACCCGGTGCAGAAGGCCACGAGCCTGTCGAAGGGCCAAAAGACCCAGCTCGCGTTGATCAGCGCCATCTGTCCCGAGCCGGAGTTGTTGCTGCTGGACGAACCGACCTCCGGCCTCGATCCCATCGTGCGGCGTGAGTTCATCGAGACGGTCATCGGCGCCTATCAATCCAGCGACCCGGAGCGGCGCACGGTGTTCGTTTCCACGCACCTCATCTCCGAGTTCGAGGGACTGATTGACGAGTTCACGATCATCGAGCAAGGGCGCGAGTTGCTGACGATGGACGCCGATGGCGCCCGCGACCGCTTCCGGAAGATTCGCGCGCGGTTCGCGGAATCCCCGCCGAAGCTCGACCTGGCAGGCGCACTGAACGTGCGCCAGAACGGGCGCGAGATCGAATTGCTCGCCAACGGCAACAGCGAGCAACTGCTCGCCGCGCTCAAGGCCCAAAAACCCGAGGAACTGCGCTGCGAATCGCTGTCGTTGGAGGAAATCTTCGTGGCGTCGCGAACCCTGACGAAGACCCGGCCATGAATGCGCTCGTTCGCAAGGAATTCCGGCTGATCCTGCCGGCGTGGAGCGTGGCGCTCGTTGCGCTCATCGCGGCGCGAGTGAACTTCGCTTTTTTCCCCGATCCCTCGGAGTGGATCATCCTCTCCTTCTGTGTGGGGATGTTGGGGCTGGGCCTTACACCCTTCGGGCGCGAGTTCAGTTCGGGTTCGTTCGCTGCGTTGCTGGCGCAACCGTTCCCGCGCGGGGGGCTTTGGCGGGCCAAGATGAGACACTTGGGTTCAGCGGCTCTGACTTTGTTCTGCGTGTTTCTGTTCCTCTGGGCTCGCTTGGTGGATACCCGGAACGTGGATTCAGGCTGGGATGCGTTCTTTCTGGTGACCGCCGCCGGCTTGGCCATGCTGACGGGAGGATTGTGGACGACTCTGGTGTTCCGGCAAATAACGGCGGCTTTCTGGATCACGTTGCTGGTTCCGGCGGCGCTGGCTATTAGCATATCTCTCCTCGTCGTGTGGCTTCGTCCGGTCGTCCCGGAGTCGTTCGATAGCATCGTGCTCTTCGCCGTTCTGGTGTTCTACTCGATCGCCAGCTACCGGTGGGCGCGGCGGCTGTTTTTGCGGGCGCAGGATGTCAGTTGGAGGCCCGTCGAGATTATGTTGCCTGGCTTCGCGGGTTGGTTCAACGCCGGCACGCGTCCGGCAGGCGAGCCACGTCGCCGCCCGCTGCGGGCGCTGGCGGCCAAAGAGCTTCAGTTGCACAGCCTGAGCCTCTTCTTCGCCGCGGGCGTGCTGGTGTTGCACCTCGCGGCCATCGGGGCGAGAAAGTACGCAAGCGAGTGGAGCGCTTGGCGGGGCCCAGCGACCATCGCCTTTGTCTTCTGGTTCATCCTGCCGCTCATCGCTGGCGCGGAAGCGGTGGCCAGCGAGAGGCAGCTTGGGACGATGGAAGGCCAGTTGTGCCTGCCCGCACGGCGGCGGACGCAATTTGTCTTGAAGCTATTCTTCGTGCTGGCGGCGGGTCTGATCCTCGGTGGCGTGATGCCCTGGTTGCTGGAACACGCCGCGCGGGCGGCGGGCATTGCCAGCGAGTTGGAAACCAACCTGGAAGGGCTCTTTTGGTTTTCAGCCTTCGCGGCTTCGGTGGCGCTGATTTCCTTCTACGCGTCATCCCTTACCCGTAGCGCACTTCAGGCTTTGGGCGGGGCACTAGTGGCCTTGATCACGGTCTGGATGTTGGCCCTTTGGGGCAGGCCTGACCCTGGGCCAAATCAACTCTGGCACTGGGGACTCGCGCACCTGATAGGCGGACCGTCGCTGGCGGTGATATTGCTCGGGCTGAGCTACTGGAACTTCAAGCGGCTGCATCAGGCGGAGCAACTCTGGCGGCGGAATCTGGCCGTGTTGGGCGTGTGGTTGGCGTTCACGGTGGTCGCCACGCCGCTGGTTTACCACCGCGCGTGGGAATTGGTGCTGCCGCTGGAGCCGCGACATGGGCCGGCGCGCATACACCCAACTGGGCCGGTTGGGCTTTCTAGCGCCTTACGCGGGAGCCCGCTGCTCGTCAGGGTTCTGTTGCCTGATGGGCGGATTTGGGCTGGAACGGAAGGTGACATTGTGGCGTCCGGTGAGATTCGTCTGACCGCTGGTGATTTCGTGGCCGGCACAAACTGGACCGCGCTGGCCGCGACCTGTTTCCAGACTGCTGCCATCCGGGGGGACGGCAGTCTATGGGACGTTTGCCACTTCTCGCCATCCGCAATGCGGGGTGAACGTCACCTTGTCGCCGCGCTCAAGCCGCCCCAGCGAATTGGCACTGACTCTGACTGGAAATCGGTGACCGCGGGCGGCAGCCATTTCCTTGCGCTCAAACAGGACGGCTCGATGTGGGGCTGGGGTGACAACAG
>CAYJNU010000444.1:0-6876 GCA_964371005.1 uncultured Verrucomicrobiota bacterium
GTGCTGGCGTAGCCTCATTGGGCCGGTGCGGCTCGAATACGGTCACAACCTCAACCCACGCCGCCACGACCCGACCGGGACGCTGCATTTCTCCATCGGGTTCCCGTTCTGAGTCTCCCACCGGTTTCCGCGGTCAGGCTTCTCAGCCGGCTTGGCGTTTTTCGTGGCTTTGCTCCTGCCAGAAGGTGTGGTAACACTATGGCGTAAATGAAGACCAGTCCATCACCCTCGACGCACGAGGCCATCGCCGCCTGTGCCTACCAACTCTGGGAAGAAGCCGGCCGGCCAACCGGCCGCGAAGCGGAGTTTTGGCTGCGTGCTGAACGACGCCTGCAAATTGAAGTCGTTCCCTCTCCTCTGCCGACCGTGCCGCCGCCCCCCATTCCGCAAGCTTCCCCGCACTCCGTTCCGCCGGTCATCCGCGAAGCGGTGCAAGTGGTCGCCCGGCCCCCCTCGCCCGCGCCTTCCCGGAAACGCCGCCCCCGTTGAACCGCAATGCGCGATGTGACCTGCCATTAGCATGCCGAAGCGCTGGCGGGAGTGCGGTAGTTCCTGGACGGGATGGAAACCATGAACCCGTCAGTGAACGGTTCTGATGGAGATGTGGACTCCTTCCGAAGACCCTGGACCACCGCGAAACACGCCACCGGGCAGGCGATGAAACGCTTGGACGCCCGCCCGAGTCCGGGCTGGATACAGCCCGGAACCTCGCCGAGCCCTAAATGGACCGAGAGAGGGATTTCGGAATACGCTAGCACTTGCATTCAGGGGGACCGGTAGAGTGGAGAGGCGAGCAGGGGAAGAAAGCCCCGCGGACCATGACCGCCGCATCCTTCTGTACTTTGCCAGTTCCACAGCGGCATTCAGGCTGGCCGCCCGGATGGGTGCAGTCTCCACTTATGAACACTCGGGTGTCTGGACGGCTTACGCTGCATCGCTGCATGGTGTATTCTCACGCACCGCCGCCGGTTGGCGCTGGGACGGCGAACTGGGATGGCTTATCCGGCGCGCCGTTTTCACGGCCCGTTTCACCACCAGATGGCATTGCTGGCCGGCGTTGGTTGTTGTTGGTCCCACTTCGGCCGTGTGTGCATGTGACTTGGGTTAACTGACTGGTTGACAGCGACAGCGGGATGAAGAACCTTCCACTCCGGTTCGCATAATCTCATTGATATGAATACCCACTGCTTTATCGCGGCCTTCACTCCTCGTCTCCAAATGCAGACCTCCCAAACCTCGATCGGTCGCACGAGTTCCTTCCATCGTCTGCGTTGGGAGTTGTCATGGGCACTGCTGGGTCTCATCCCGTTCGCCGCCCGGGCGGGGGTGGACCCGCTCCCGTTTGTCGAGACTCCGCGTGCGAGCGCCCTCTTCGCCGGATCGGTTACCAACGCGTTCGATGGCGTCGGCAGCGGTTCGGCCGACGACTGGACGTTCGATGCCGAAGCTGGCGACCGGTTGACGGCACGGATCGAGGCGGTCGTTGGCAATGCCCGCCCGCGGCTGCGGTTGCTCAACCCCTCCGGCACCACCATCGCCAGCGTGGATGGCAGCACCGCCGGCATGGCCGAGTTCTTCAATGTTCTGCTCCCCGTGCCCGGTGGCTACCGCGTGCGCGTCTATACGGATAATCAGGTTTCCGATTACCGCCTGCGCGCCGACTTGAGCCGAGGTCCGAGCCTGGAAGTGGAGGCCAACGATTCGACCAACACGGCGAACGTGCTGCCCCCGACGTTCCTGGCGGGCAGTTTCCGCTTCCGCGTGGCGGGCACGCTCCCGACCACCGAGACCGCCGGCGATTTCTTTGCCCTCGGCACCTTGGATACCGGCAACGCCGTGTCCGCCGACCTGTTCACCGGCCCATATAGCGCTCTGCTGCCGGGGAACGCGGTAGTTTCCCTGTTCCGATTGGGCGTGACCAACGCTGTCTTGTCAACCAACGCCAACTTCAGTTTTGTCGTGGCAGAGCGTGGCGAGTACTTCGCCCAGGTCGCCAGCCAGACGAATCGTGACCTGTTCGCCCGGTATTTGCTGACGTTGACGGTCGCAGACAACGTGCCGCCGTCAGTCCAGGGCGCGACCCTCCCTGCCGAGGTTTCTACCACCTCCGACATCATCAACGGGTTCACCGTCACGTTCTCCGAACCGATGTTGCCGGGCACCGTTACCAACCTGGCCAACTTCAGCCTGCGGCAGGCCGGGTCAGATGGCTCATTTGGCACGGCGGACGATGTGGTTTATCCGCTGGTGTCGCCTGACTACACGACGGGCAACACGGCGACGTTCGCGCTGGTGGACGGCCCCCTCCAACCGGGCAACACCCGTTTCACCATTGCCGCCACGGTCACCGACCGAGCGGGTAATCCGCTTACTCCAGCCTTCACGCGGAACTTCACGATGGAACGCCTGGGGATGTTCGTGTTTGAGAATCGGACGAACGACACGCTGGCGACGGCGACGTCGTTGAGTCTGAACGCGACGAGCACGCCGGATGGGACCTATCAAGTGGGAGCGAGCTACGGGGCGGGGAGCAATCCGTACTTCGTGCTGGCCGGTCGGTTCAACGGGGACGCGATCCTGGACCTGGCGGTGGCCAACCGCAGTAGCGCCAACGTGAGCATCTTCCTGGGCAACGGGGATGCGACCTTCGGCGGGGCGACCAATTTCCCTGCGGGCAACGGCCCGATTTCACTGGCGGCGGGGGATGTGAACGGGGACGGGTTGACCGACTTGCTGGCAGGTAATTACGACAGCCACAACGTGAGCGTGCTGGTGGGCAACGGGAACGGGAGTTTCCGCAGTCCGACCAACTACAGCGTGGGGAACAACCCGCGCTCGGTGGCGGTGGGCGACTTCAACGGCGACGGGCGGCTGGACTGGGTGAGTGCCAACTACAACGGCGGGAATGTGACGGTCCGGCTGGGCAACGGGGATGGCTCCTTTGGCAGCGCGTCGAATATCGTGACCGGGGCCGGGGCGCATGGGGTGGCGGTGGGTCACTTGAACGGGGACGGGTATCTGGACGTGGTGGTGGTCAACTACACGCCGAACACGGTGAGCGTGCTTTTGGGCAATGGCGACGGGACCTTTGCCGCGCCGGTGAGCTACGCGGTGGGAGCGAACCCGCGCTCAGTGGCCTTGGGCGACTTGAACGGGGATGGGGCGCTGGACGTGGTAACGATCAACGCGGGAGACAACACGGTGAGCCTGCTGACGGGCGCTGGGGACGGGACGCTGGGGGTGGCGGTGAACTACGCGGCGGCGAGCTCGGACCCGTATCACATCATCACGGGGAACTTCAACGCGGACGGGCGGCTGGATGTGGCGGTGGCCAGTTATGGGGGCAACCGGGTGTGTGTGCTGTTGAACAACGGGGCGGGCGGCCTGGAAACGGCGAGCGCCTACCCGATGAGTGGCAATCCGATTGCGCTGGCGGCGGCGGATTTGGACGGGGACGGGCGGTTGGAACTGGCGACGGCCAATTACCACGGGAACAACACCACAATCCTGCGGCCGAACGGGACGCAAGGGTTGGCGGAAGACCCGGCGGGGAGTGGGATTCGGACGGGCGCTGGTCGGGGCAATCTCTCCAGCACCAGCGACTGGGACTACTGGAGTTTCAATGGCCGGGCGGGGGATCGGTTGGTGGTGGCAGTGGAGACCCCGGGGAATCTGGGGAGCAGCGGGTTGTATTACCTGGTGGAGCGGCCGGACGGGACCGATGTGACGGGATTCTACGCGCAGGCGAACGGGACGGGGCAGAGCAGTCCGGTGGTGTTGCCGGTGAGCGGGACCTACACGGTGCGGGTGACTTACAACCATGATTACCGCGGGGAGTATCGGCTGCGGGTGACGCTGGCCCCGCCGCCCTGGCAGTTGGAAGGGGAAGATAACAACAATGTGGGCCAGGCCAATCAGCCGGCCTTCACGCGCACCGGCACCAACCAATGGGCCAACGTCCTCGGCTACCTCCGCTACGGCGACCCAGGCGATGTGTTCGCCTTGCCCTATGCCCCGTTGGGCCGGTCAGAGCCAGTGCTCATCCTTCCGGAAAACAGTGAGATTCGACTGTCGCTGGCAAAACCGGTTTCCAGTGTCCTGCAACCCATTTTGGAAATCATGAACGCCGCCGGTACGGTGGTCGCCTCCGCCTCCGCAGGGACGACCAACCTCGCGCACACGGTGGCGGTCGGAGCGGCCGGCAGATACTACGCCCGTGTGCGCGCTGATAGCGGCACGGATGGCTTGTTCTCGCAATACCTGCTGAGCATCGAGGAAACGATTCCACCTGACCTGATCCCGCCGCAGATTGTTTCGGATACCATGCCTGCCGAAAACGCTAGCAGTTCCGACTTCTTGGATCGGTTCACGTTGCGTTTCTCGGAGGAATTGTCGCCAGCCACGGTGAACAACCCAGCCGCCTATGAACTGCGCAATGCCGGACCCGACGGCGTCTTCGGCAATGGCGATGACACGCTCTACATCGTGGTCACCTCACCCGCCTACGCCAACGGCACCAACGCCGACTGCTTTGTCAGCGATGGGCCGCTCCAAGTCGGGCGCTACCGGCTGACGGTGTTGACGACGCTTCAGGATTTGAACTTGAATCCGCTGCCGGCCACTTACGTGCGCACATTCAGCGTGACGAATGTGAGCGGATTCGTGTTTGAGAATCGGACGAACGACACGCTGGCGACGGCGACGTCGTTGAGTCTGAACGCGACGAGCACGCCGGATGGGACCTATCAAGTGGGAGCGAGCTACGGGGCGGGGAGCAATCCGTACTTCGTGCTGGCCGGTCGGTTCAACGGGGACGCGATCCTGGACCTGGCGGTGGCCAACCGCAGTAGCGCCAACGTGAGCATCTTCCTGGGCAACGGGGATGCGACCTTCGGCGGGGCGACCAATTTCCCTGCGGGCAACGGCCCGATTTCACTGGCGGCGGGGGATGTGAACGGGGACGGGTTGACCGACTTGCTGGCAGGTAATTACGACAGCCACAACGTGAGCGTGCTGGTGGGCAACGGGAACGGGAGTTTCCGCAGTCCGACCAACTACAGCGTGGGGAACAACCCGCGCTCGGTGGCGGTGGGCGACTTCAACGGCGACGGGCGGCTGGACTGGGTGAGTGCCAACTACAACGGCGGGAATGTGACGGTCCGGCTGGGCAACGGGGATGGCTCCTTTGGCAGCGCGTCGAATATCGTGACCGGGGCCGGGGCGCATGGGGTGGCGGTGGGTCACTTGAACGGGGACGGGTATCTGGACGTGGTGGTGGTCAACTACACGCCGAACACGGTGAGCGTGCTTTTGGGCAATGGCGACGGGACCTTTGCCGCGCCGGTGAGCTACGCGGTGGGAGCGAACCCGCGCTCAGTGGCCTTGGGCGACTTGAACGGGGATGGGGCGCTGGACGTGGTAACGATCAACGCGGGAGACAACACGGTGAGCCTGCTGACGGGCGCTGGGGACGGGACGCTGGGGGTGGCGGTGAACTACGCGGCGGCGAGCTCGGACCCGTATCACATCATCACGGGGAACTTCAACGCGGACGGGCGGCTGGATGTGGCGGTGGCCAGTTATGGGGGCAACCGGGTGTGTGTGCTGTTGAACAACGGGGCGGGCGGCCTGGAAACGGCGAGCGCCTACCCGATGAGTGGCAATCCGATTGCGCTGGCGGCGGCGGATTTGGACGGGGACGGGCGGTTGGAACTGGCGACGGCCAATTACCACGGGAACAACACCACAATCCTGCGGCCGAACGGGACGCAAGGGTTGGCGGAAGACCCGGCGGGGAGTGGGATTCGGACGGGCGCTGGTCGGGGCAATCTCTCCAGCACCAGCGACTGGGACTACTGGAGTTTCAATGGCCGGGCGGGGGATCGGTTGGTGGTGGCAGTGGAGACCCCGGGGAATCTGGGGAGCAGCGGGTTGTATTACCTGGTGGAGCGGCCGGACGGGACCGATGTGACGGGATTCTACGCGCAGGCGAACGGGACGGGGCAGAGCAGTCCGGTGGTGTTGCCGGTGAGCGGGACCTACACGGTGCGGGTGACTTACAACCATGATTACCGCGGGGAGTATCGGCTGCGGGTGACGCTGGCCCCGCCGCCCTGGCAGTTGGAAGGGGAAGATAACAACAATGTGGGCCAGGCCAATCAGCCGGCCTTCACGCGCACCGGCACCAACCAATGGGCCAACGTCCTCGGCTACCTCCGCTACGGCGACCCAGGCGATGTGTTCATGCTGCGCAACCTGCCGCCCGATTCGCAGACGCATCTGCCAGATCTACCGGCCGAAACGGAAGTGCGCCTGGGCTACAGCCAGCCGCTTTCGAGTCCGTTGATCGGAATCCTCGAGTTCTTGAACAGCGCCGGTTCCGTAGTGGCGGCCGGCTCCGAGGGCCAGACCAATCTGAGTTACACCGTTCCGACTGAAGGACAATACTACGCTCGCATTCGGGCTGCCAGCGGGGCGGCGGGCCTGTTTGCGCAATACCTGCTTCAGCTTGACGTGTTGATCCCGCAAGACAACCAGCCGCCAGAAATCGTGGCCGACACTCTTCCCGCAGAAGGCACGATAGTCAGCACGATTATTGACCGCTTCAGCCTCACGTTCTCGGAAGACATGCTGGCTGCCACGGTGAACAATCCAGCCGCCTACGAACTGCGCAATGCGGGGCCGGACGGCGTGTTTGGCACGGGCGATGACGCGCTCTACACCATTGCCGTTCCGACGGCCTACAGCATTGGCATCTCCGCCAGCTATTTCGTTACCGACGCCCCCTTCCAGCCGGGCTTGTATCGCTTTACGGGCCGCACGGCACTTCAAGACGCCAGCGGTAACGCCCTCGCTCAGGCCTACGTGCGCACATTC
>CAYJNU010000445.1:0-6801 GCA_964371005.1 uncultured Verrucomicrobiota bacterium
GCGTGTGGGCGATTACCGTGTGCTCTACGAATTCGACGTGCCGCTGGGTCGCATCTATCTCCACTACGTCGGCCACCGTCGCGAAATCTACAAACGGCGGTGAGCATCGGTCATGGCATTTGTGCCGGTTTCAGCGCCGGATCATCAAGGTCGAGGCGATAGAGCATTTGGTTGTAGTCGTAACGTGGCGTCGGATGCGGCTTGTCGGCGAATTGCATCGTGTAGGTACCCTCGAAGATCAGGATGGGTGAGTCCGCCGCCGTGAACTCGGGATGGATGCGCGGATTGTAGAACGTGTAGTTGGCGTGGCTGAGCACTTTGACCGCTTTGCCCCACGGCCCGGTCGGCGCGTCGGCTTCGGCATACCAGAGTTCGCCAAACGTGGATGGTTTGCCGAAGCCTTGCATGAAAACCGTGACCCAGCGTTTGCGCCAGGGATTCCACGCCATCGAGCCGCTGTGCAACTTCACGGGCTTGCCGTCAGTGGCGGAGGGCAGAGTCTCTTGCGGCTTTAGGGCTTCCCAAGTTGCGGAATCCTGCCACGCCTCGAACGTGGCGGGACAACGCAGCGTAGGCAGTGGATTGCCGAAGAGCACCCACTCCTTGCCGGCGGCATCTTTCCAAAACACCGGATGCCCTTCGGGCACGGGCGGCGGCTTCGGTGCGGCCTCGGATTTCGTCCACAACACGCGTAGTCGCTCGAAGTTCGCCGTGGCGTCGTTCCAAACACACAGCCCCCACTCATAGCCTTCCATCGGTGGTTTGACCTTGAGATACGAGCCGACCAGATGCGATTTGCCGTCCTTGTCCGGCAGGCTGATGTAGCCGGTGACCCACGTCGGGCCTTCCCCGGGCATTTTCGCGATGCCGCGTGGTGCGCCTTTGGCGTCGGTAAAGTAGCCGAGCGATAATCGGAGTGGCGGTTCGAATTTCGTGAGCGGCTGCGGGGTGGTGGTGGCGCTCGTACCGTCGAAAATGCCGAGCGGATAGCGTCCCAGCGTGGTATCGCCCCAAAGCCAAAACATCCTCCCGTTATGAACGGCGTTCTGCACGCTGTCGCAACCCAGCACGCCGGACTCCGGCCAGTCCAGTTCGCGCCCGAGCTTTTGGCTTTCAGCAAACAAGCCGCCACCCGTCAGCCGCCCGAGTCGTCTGGCAATGATGGTGCGGTTGACTTCGACCTTGAGCGTCTTGCCAGATTCGGGTTTCAAGCGCACGCCGTGATACCCGAAACCATCTTTCGACACCTCGTAACCGTGACCGATCACGTCGAACCACGTTTCGCGCCCCATCAACTCCGGCAAATCGAAGGCGATGACGCCCGCATTGTCCGTCACGAAGCGGACGAGATGGGTGGTCCGCAGTTCCACGAGTGGCACGGGCCAGCCGCTGCCTTTCTCGACCACCTCGATGCGGCACGGCGGTGCGGCGAATGCGAGGAGCGGTGCGAATGAAAGACCCGGCAGCGCCACGGAGGCGAGCCGAGCGAACAACCAGTATTGCTTCAACATGGGAAGCATCGGAACCAGCCGAACCGCGGCTGTCAACCCTGGGCACAAGTCGGCAAGGTGAGAAACTGCATCCCTGGCGGACCCGTGACCGGTCTCCGGTCGCATCGAGTCCAGAAACGAGAAGGGCGTCAACATTCGCGGCCTTCGAGAAGGGTGAGGTACTGCGCCCCGAGGAAGGGGCACGATCCGGCCGAAATGCAATTTGCGCTTTGCACGCCGGGGCCGGGACCTAGAATGCCGGCATGAACACAAATGCTTTGGGCAGCTTTCCAACGCGCCGACCGCGGCGTTTGCGCCAGTCGGCCGCGATCCGCCGGCTGGTCCGCGAGACCGAGTTGAGTGCCAGCCAGTTGGTGCTGCCGCTGTTCGCCCGCAGCGGGCGGAAGCTGCGCCGTCCCATTGGCGCGATGCCCGGTGTCTTTCAACTTTCGCCGGATGAGTTGCTGCGCGAGGCGACCGTCGCTGCGGAAGCCGGTGTGCCAGCGGTGTTGCTTTTCGGCATTCCAGATCGCAAAGACTCGAAAGCCACGGAAGCGTACGCCCGCAATGGCATCGTCCAACAGGTTGTGCGCTTGCTGAAGAAAGAACTGCCTGAGTTGTTGGTCATCACGGATGTCTGTCTCTGCGAATATATGAGCCACGGCCATTGTGGCCTGGTGCAGAAAGACAAGCGTGGGGCTCGGATTCTGAACGATCCGACGTTGAAGCTGCTGGCTCGCTCGGCCGCGAGCCACGCTGAAGCGGGCGCGGACATCGTGGCGCCGAGCGATATGATGGATGGGCGTGTGGCGGCCATTCGCGCCGAGCTGGACCGGCAGGGATTCACGGACACACCGATCATGTCGTATGCCGCGAAGTTTGCGTCGGCATTTTACGGCCCGTTCCGCGAAGCGGCGGAATCCGCGCCCAAGTTCGGCGATCGGCGGAGCTACCAGATGGACGCGGCCAACGGGAACGAGGCATTGCGCGAAGTGGCGCTGGATATCGAGGAAGGTGCAGACATCGTGATGGTGAAACCGGCGCTAGCTTACTTGGACATCATCCATCGCGTGAAGACCGCGTTTGGCCTGCCGACGGCGGCTTACGCGGTGAGCGGTGAGCACGCGATGATCAAGGCGGCGGCGGCCCAGGGTTGGATTGATGAGCGGGCAGTGACGTTGGAGGCTTTGCTCGGCATGCGCCGGGCGGGGGCGGACATCCTCATCACCTACGCCGCTGTGGACGCGGCGCGATGGCTCAAAGGAAGTTGACCCGGTCTCCGACATCCGAAGCGAAGGCAGACCAACGTCTGGGGAAGGGGAAAGACGCAGCCTTGCTCGGGCAGTGAAAGCGCCCGCTACTTGATCTGTGAGAGGGCGAACACCAGCAGGCCGAGGATGACGAGGCCAACCGCGACCACGGCGATCCAGAAAATCTTGCCTGTCTTGTCCTCTTTCTTGGAAAAGCCCTTGGTGTTGCTGTCAAAGCCGCCGGTCTTGGTGCCGGATTCCAATTCTGTGAGGCTCACCCCGCGCTGCATGACCATGGTTTGGCCCGTGGTCTTCTTGGCATTGGCGGCGGCTCCGGGCGCGTCACTTTCGAGGCGGAGCTCGATCTGCCCGAGCCGGAGGATTTGTCCGGGCTTGAGCGGCGACTCGCTGACTTTGTCGCCATTGATGTAGGTGCCATTGGTGGAGTTGAGGTCCCTGACCACCACGTCGTTGCCCCGGAGGAGGATTTCGCAGTGATGGCTGGAAACGGACGGTTCCCCAATTTGAAAGGTATTGTCCTCCACACGACCAATGGTGGTTTTATCCACCTTTAACTCGTGCGTACGCCCCGTCATGCCTTCACTGAGGACAACAAGCTTGACCATAGTTCAACTCGCTCAACTCACCCGTATGCGGCGGATTATCACCGGTAGAAACGTCAAGTCAAACGCATTTCCGAAACCTTTTCCAGCATCAGGGCAAGATTCCCGGGTTTGGCGGGCCTAGCGTGAGCGGATTAACTCGCGAAACTCAGCAAACAGCCGCGTCGAATCGTGCGGGCCTGGCGAGGCTTCAGGGTGATATTGCACGCAGAAAATTGGCTGGGTCTTGTGTCGCAGACCCTCGACCGTCTGGTCGTTCAGGTTGATGCGGTTGACCGAGACAGCGGAGGGCATGCTGGCGGCGTCCACCGCGAAGCCGTGGTTCTGCGAGGTAATTTCAACTTTGCCGGATTCCAGGTCCTTCACTGGCTGGTTCGCGCCGCGATGGCCGAACTTGAGCTTGAAGGTCTTGCCGCCGAATGCCTGCCCCAGAATCTGGTGACCCAGGCAGATGCCGAAGATCGGAACCCCGGTTTGAACCAGATCGCTGACGGCTTGGACAGCGTAGCCCAGCGCCGAGGGATCGCCCGGGCCGTTCGAGAGGAAGATGCCGGCGGGCTTGTATTTCAGGGCGTCCGCGGCCGGAGTGCTGGCAGGCACGACCTGCACCGCGAACCCGTGCTGGCGCAGTCGGCGCAGGATGTTGTACTTCATCCCGAAGTCGTAGGCCACGATCGGAATGTCCGCGGTCGGCAGCGGATCGCGCACGTTGCGGGCCGGCGTCTGGTCCAGGCCGCGCACGATGTTGAAACTGGCACTCTGCTCGTCGCGTTCGTCCCAGCGGAAGGCCTGCTTGTGGGTGACCTCCTTCACGTAGTCCACGCCAACAATGCCGGGCCAGGCTTTCGCCCGCGCCACGGCCTCCTCGTCGGAGACCCCCTCGGTGGAGATGAAACCGTTGAGTGCGCCCCGAACGCGGAGTTTCTTGGTGAGTGCCCGGGTGTCAATCCCTTGGATGCCTGGCAGGTTGTGCTTCGCCAGATACTCCGCCAGCGAACAATCCGCCCGCCAGTTGCTCACCACGGGCGAGACTTCACGCACCACGAACCCGGCCACGTGCGGCTGCCACGACTCGACATCCACGGCGTTCACCCCGTAATTGCCGATGTGCGGGTAGGTCATCGTAACAATCTGGCCCTTGTAGGAAGGATCGGTGAGGATTTCCTGGTAGCCGGTCATCGAGGTGTTGAAACACACTTCGCCGCAGGCCGAGGCGCATGCGCCGAAACCTTCGCCACGAAACACTGAACCGTCTTCCAGAGCCAGGACTGCTTTCATCACAAATGCGGCGCGATGCTAGTGCCGAAGCGGTGGCGGTCAAGCGCTAAGCAAATCACGGCACAAAAAAGCGCAGCCCGCTCCGGACCGCGCCCAAACAAAACCACGTGGTTTTGGCGATGCTGCTTACTTCTTCTTCTCAATGGCGGCGATGAAGGTGGCTGGCTTCGCCGTGAGCTTGCTGCGATTCATGTTCTCCGTCTTCTCCACCCCGTCGCTATAGCTCAATTCCCCGAGTTTCTTGCCGCTTCCATCCAGCAGGATAAGCGTGGGAAAGCCCTTGATGTCGTATTTCTTGCTCAAGGCCTCGTTGGCACTCTTCTGTGCTTCGCTGAGTTCCTTCTTGCGCGGGAAATCCACTTCCACGAGCACGAGATTCTTCTTGGCGTACTCCGCGAACTCGGGTGTGGAAAAGACCTCTTTGTTGAGTTTGATGCACCAGCCGCACCAGTCCGATCCGGTGAAGTCCAGAAGCACCAGCTTGTTTTCGGTCTTGGCCTGGGCCTGCGCCTTGCCGGCGTCCGTCAGCCAGTTCAGATCGGCGGCGGTCGCCGTGAGCAGCGCGCTCATGGCCAGCAATGTCACTGTCAGTTTCTTCATAGCGTTGTGTTCGTTGTTGGTCGTTTGCCCGCAAAGCTAGCACGCTTTTGCGTTATGCAAACTCGACCTTCCGTCCACCGACAATCGTGACCACTGCCTTGCCCTTGAGCGGCCAGCCATAGAACGGGCTGTTGAACGACTTGCTGGCCGTGGTTTCACGCTCGAACACCCACTCGCGGTCCGGATCGAACACCGTCACGTCCGCATCTGCGCCCAGGTTTAGCGTGCCCTTCTTCAGCCGCAGCAGCTTTGCTGGCGCGGTGGTGAATTTGGCGATGACCTCCGCGAGGCTCAGCCGCCTGGTGTGGTAAAGCTGCATCAGCGAGAGCGCCAGTTCGGTCTCCAGCCCGGTGATGCCGAAAGGCGCATAATCGAATTCCACTTCCTTCTCAAAGCCGCAATGCGGCGCGTGGTCGCTGCACAGCACGTCAATCGTGCCATCGGCCAGACCCGCGATAATCGCCTCACGATCCTTCGCGGAGCGCAGCGGCGGATTCATCTTGAAGTTCGTATCGTAGGCAGGCCATGCCGGAAGCTCAGTGCGACCGGCGAAGCCAGAGATGCCCTGCCCATCCTCGCGCCAGAATTTCTCGCTCCCTGCAAGGGCAGCGTCCGTGAGCACAAAATGGTGCGGGCACGCCTCGCCCGTCACCGGCAGGCCACGTTGCTTGGCCTCGCGAATGAGTTCCACGCTTCGCGCCGAGCTGAGATGCTGACAATGCACGCGCCCACCGGTGGTTTCCGCGAGCAGGATGTTTCGGGCCACGATCATCTCCTCCCCCGCCGCCGGCCAACCGCGCAGCCCCAGCGCCGTGCTCCAGTAGCCCTCGTGTGCTACACCGTCGGTCACCAGGGCGTAATCCTGGCAGTGATCCAGCACCGGGAGATCGAACATCTTCGCGTATTCAAGCGCCCGGCGCATGAGCTCGTTGTTCTGGACGCAATGCCCGTCGTCGGTGATCGCGACGACGCCGGCGCGTTTGAGTGAACCGATGGAGGCGAGTTCCTCGCCGGCGATGTTCCGACTGATGGCGCCCGCTACGAAAACGTTGGCCCTGGCTTGTTGCGCCGCGCGTTGCTGGATCAAAGCCACGGTGCCCGCGTTGTCCACGGCGGGCGACGTGTTCGGCATACAGACGACCGAGGTGAAGCCACCCCGCGCGGCAGCGGAGGCGCCGGTGGCAATGCTCTCCTTGATCGTGAAACCCGGCTCCCGCAGGTGAACGTGCAGGTCAATCAGACCCGGGCACACCACGCAGTCTTTGGCGTCCAGTCTCTCGACGCCCGGTGGCGCTTTGGCGGCGGCGTCCGGCCCAAGTGCGGCGATCTTGCCGTCAACGAGGAGCAAATCCGCAGGGGCGTCGAAGCGATTGGCGGGATCAATTACTCGCCCGCCGGCGAGGAGGAGCGCGTTCATCGGGCGGGGAGGCTACCGATGGCGGATTGACAAGGCAAGCGCAGGCGGTAAGATGCCCTCGCTTGAGCGCGGGCGTAGTTCAATGGTAGAACGGAAGCCTTCCAAGCTTCACACGAGGGTTCGATTCCCTTCGCCCGCTCCAC
>CAYJNU010000446.1:0-6792 GCA_964371005.1 uncultured Verrucomicrobiota bacterium
CTGTGTGCCTCGGACACAGGCCCGCAGAGTCTGTTTGGCAACGTCGTCGCCATTGATGGCGCCTACTTCGTCTGCGGCAGCGTCAAGAAGAACGCCCAGACCGGCGCGGCGTACGCGTTCTACATCCCGCCCCGTATCCGTCCCGGCTCGTTCACGGTGTTGCCCGGCGGCGCCGTCCGTTTCGAGTTTGAATCCACGGACGGTGCGTCTCTGGAAGTGCAGTGTTCCGAAAGCCTGGGCGAGTGGACCACGGTGCGCACGATCACCGCGCCCCAAGAGGTGGAGCAGGTCGAGGATCAGCGACCCGGCGTCAACCTGCGGTTCTATCGCCTGCGGGTGCTCCCCTGAGCGGTCCGAAATCCAGAATCCGAATTCCGAGCAAGGGAAAGGCCGCTACCTGTGAAACCAACACCCCCTACCTCGCCGCGCACCCTTGCTCGGGGACGGCAGCATGCTCTTCCCCGAATCCTGCTGGACCAACGCCCCGCGGCAATTCTTCCGTGTGCGGGTAGAGAACGGAGTCCCGCAGCCTCGGATGTTCACACCTAACGACCGACCAAGCCACCATGAACCCAAATCCGAAACTCGAAATCCAAAACCCGAACCTCACGCCCGCGCTTTGGCGAGCGCGCTCCGTCACTCTCATGGCTCTGTGGGGCTTGTGCCTCTCGGCGGTCTGGCATGCTGCAGCAGAAGTGATCACCTGGACCAACACCAACAACGGCAATTGGAATGTCGCCGCGAACTGGAGTCCGAACTTGGTGCCGACCACCAACGACATCGCCGTCATCACCAACGCCGGCACTTACACCGTCACCCTCAACGTGGCCCCCACCATTGCCGGCCTGGTCGTCGGCGGTGAAGCCGGAACGCAGACGGTGGCGACGGCGGGACGGACGTTGACTCTGGACGGGAATGGACTCGTCAACCCGAACGGACGACTCCAATTGTCCGGCGGCGCGATTTCCGGCACGAACCAGATCCGGTTGGCGGGCGCGATGGCGTGGGAATCCGGCGCGCTTGACACCAATGCAGCGATCACGGTGACTTCCAGCGGACGTGTCACCCTGGCCAGCAGCGGCAACCACGCGAAGAACCTCCACGGCACCCTCACCAACGGAGGGATCGTGACGTGGCAAATGTACGGGAACCTGGGCATTGGCGGCACCCTGCACAATCTGGCGGAGGCGCTGTTCGACGCGCGGGCAACGAACCGGTCCATCACCAGACTGGGAGACAATGCGCTGATCGTGAACGATGGCGTCTTCCGCAAATCCACCGGCAGCGGAGACCTCGCCTGTGGCGTCCGGCTGCACAACCGCGGCACGGTGGACACCCTGATCGGGACCCTGACACTAACCGGGGGTTCGATGCTCCAATCCGGTTCAACCTTTATCGGCGCGGGGCAAACCCGGCTTGGCCCCGGCATCCACAAGCTCGATGGCGACCTCTACGCCACGAATCTGGTGCTGTATGGCGCAACGCTTGAAGGCACCGCCCGGTTGAGCGGCACAGCGACTTGGGCAGAAGGGACGATTGCCAGCGGGGCTGCGATTACGGTCACGCCGGAGAGCCACCTGCTCTTGAGCAGCAGCGGCAACGACGCGAAGGTGCTCTCCGGCAGCCTTACCAACGCGGGGATCGTTACGTTCGCCCCCTACGGCGGCCTGTACATTGGCGGGACGTTTCACAACCGGGCGGGCGCGCTGTTCGACGTGCAGACGACCTACAATGGAATTTCAAAGACGGACAGCACCGCCGTCATCATCAATGACGGGGTGTTTCGCCGGTCGTCCACCAGCACCGTCGTTGGCTGCGGGGTGCCGATCATCAACAACGGCCGGGTGGAAGCCTTGGCCGGCACGCTCGCTGTTACCGAGGCCTTTGCCAATCCGCTCGGCACGATCGCGCTGGCGGGGGGGACGATCAGCCTGGCCCAGCCGCTGGAGCTGGCCGGCGGTCTGCTGACCGGTTGGGGCATCCTGGAAGCCGATGTAACCAACGCGGCCTGCATCCGGCCCGCGTGCTCGAACGGCGTGCTCACCCTCAAGGGCCAATGCGATCAACTCATCGGTGGCCGCATGGAGTTTGACCTGGCGGGAAATGATCCGGGCACCAACCAGAGCCGCTTAAACATCACCGGCGCCGCCCGATTGCGCGGCAGCATCGGCGTCCGCTGGGCCGAAGGGTATCTGCCGGCGCCGGGAACCGGTTTCTCCGTGATGACCTTTGCCTCGCGCCAGGGCGAGTTCTGTTGCTTCGACAATTTCCTCCTCCTCGGCCACGAACAGCGCGTGGTGCCGGTTTACAGCCCCAGCAACCTGACGCTGGTCACCGTCGCCGCGCCCGAGCCGACGGCGGTGCCGATGCGCGTGACAGTGGACGGCGGTGCGTTGGTCTGCTGGCCGGTGGAGTTTGCGGGCTACGAACTCTGCTGGGCCACCAATCTCAGCCAGACGAACTGGACGCGGCTCCCCGGCGTGACAAACCGCTTCCTCGCTCCCCCGCCGCTCGCGCGGGAAAAGTTCTTCCGGCTGCGCCAGCCTTGAAACCTCCGAACGGACCGGGAGTGACTAAACTGCAACGACAGACTCGCACCCCATGAACCCAAATCCGAAACTCGAAATCCGACACCCGAACTCCTCGCGGAGGGCCACCCTCCGAAACCCGGGAAGCAGATCACCGCCACGAAACCCGCGAAGAGTCTTGGATTGCGGCAGCCCTCTGCCGCTTTGCACAAGCAAGCTTTTGTTGCACCTGAAACAAAAGGTTGCTCAGACCAGCCAAAGCGCCAGAGGACCCCGACCTGACCGGCAACGGCGGGCTGATGGGCTTCGCCACGCGCCCTACCGACGCGCGGCAACGCTTCTTCCGCGTGTACCAGCCGTGAGACCACTCGCCCTCAATTTTAACTGAAGCCACCACCATGAGAACAAACCCAAGAGCCGAAAACCAAAGCCTGAAGACCCAGCTACCGGACGATTCGCCAAAGTCATGTGACCGTCGCCATGTCTCCATCCTGAGTATGCAGCTATCGCTGCTGCTCCTCGCATCGCTCGCCGTGACTCCTCCCCAATTATCCGGCCAGTGCCTGCCGCCACCGGATGGCCTGGTGGGCTGGTGGCGAGGTGAAGCCAAAGCGGGTGATTGGGCCGGTGACGCCCACGGGACGAATCAAGGCGGCGTCTTCTTCACGAACGCGCAAGTGGGACAAGGCTTCACCTTTGACAGCGATGCCGACCGGGTCGTCATCCCGCACCGCGACGCGTTCAATCCCGGGGTGTCTGGCTTCACGGTGCAGTTCTGGATGAAAGGCAACAAGAACCAACCGGGCCTGTGCGGACTGGTCGGGAAATCGCACGGCTACGTTTCGCCGGGCGCGGGTTGGGCCTTCTCAGCGGATCCTGGCGGAAGTCCAGCAGGACAAGTCTCTTTTGCACAATTCGGAGCCAGTGCGCCAATCCTCTCCTCGGTAGATGTGTTGGATGACCAATGGCACCATGTCTCCGGCACGTGGGACGGCGAGAGCACGGCACGGCTCTATGTGGACGGTTTCCTGCGCGGGACAGCGGCATTGACCACCCCCGCCAATAACACCCGCTCGTTGAATCTTGGCTTTTGCTGGGGTGGAGGCGCGGCCCAGCGTTTCTTCCGCGGCCAACTTGATGAAGTGGCCATCCACAATCGCGCCCTCAGTTCGGACGAGATTGCCGCCGTTTACGCGGCGGGGTCGGCGGGTATGTGCAGTTCGGGTCCACCGATCATTGTCCTGCATCCCACAATCAAACGCGGTTGGAACGGGAAACGGCCCTCT
The DNA here is from genome assembly GCA_964371005.1 of uncultured Verrucomicrobiota bacterium. Lineage (GTDB taxonomy): Bacteria > Verrucomicrobiota > Verrucomicrobiia > Limisphaerales > MWDV01 > MWDV01. Next base: position 3,815 of record CAYJNU010000446.1, read on the forward strand.
TCCGCGTGGAGGCTTTCCGGGGCGAGCCGTTGTCCTACCAGTGGTTCAAAGGCGACGTCGCGCTTGCAGATGATGCGCGGCACAGTGGCGCCACCAGCAACACGCTCCAGGTTACCGTCCTCGAACTGGCCGATGGCGGCAGCTATCGGGCGCAGGTGACCAACGAGTTCGGCGCCACCTTCAGCACTGAGGCTATGTTGACGGTGCTCACCAATCCCCTGCCCAGCCCGTGGATTGAGCGCGACATTGGCTCGCCCGTTCAGCCTCCCGGCTTCACCACTGTCAGCAATGGCATGTTCACGATCGGAAACGCGGGGTTTGGATGGAACCAGGCTGCGGGGGATCAATTCCATTATGTTTATCAGCCGCTGCCGCGCGAGGGCGGCATGAAGGTCCGGCTTGTCAGTCAGGAGCGCCACAGCGCCGGCGCCCTGATCGTCCGAGAGAATCTCGGCGAAGATGTCGCCCGTGAAGTGTTCATGCTCTGTGAGCCGGACTACGGTACCCGCCGCCTCTACTGGCGCACGGACCCCACGGGATGGGCCTACAACCCGACATGGTTCGGAAACGCCACCCCCTTCTGGCTGAAGCTCCAGCGGGCCAGCGATTGGTTCTCGGCCTTTATCTCCAGCGATGCGATTCACTGGACCTTCGCCGGGGCGGCGCGTGTGCCCATGCCCGATCAGGTCTATGTGGGCATGGCGGCAGCCGGTAGTCACTATGGCCAGCCACTCCCCTCGACTTTCGACCAGCCAAGTGTCTGGTCCGGACCAGAACCCAACGCGGAATTCAGCCTCCGGCGCGAAGTCTGGTTCGACGTGGCCGGCAACGCCGTCGGCGACCTGACCGGCAGCGCCGCCTTCGCCGGGCCGTCTGGTTTGACCGATTCCCTTCTGGCGTTTGAGAGCGAGGGCTTGGGCACCAACTACGGCCAGCGGATTTCCGGCTACCTCCTCGCCCCGGAAACGGGCCCGTACGTATTTCACCTGGCCTCGGACGACGCCGCGCAGCTTTGGCTGAGTCCCGATGCCGATCCGGCCAAACGGGTGCTCATTGTGGAAGAGCCGGTAGCGGGTGCGCGTCGCGACTGGTCGAAACGCGTCTCGGCGCCGGTCACGCTCCAAGCCGGCGGCCTTTACTACATCGAAGCCCTGCACAAGCAGGACATAGGCGGCGACTACCTCGGGGTGGCTTGGACGTTGCCCTATCGGCTCGCGCCCGCGTACGGGAGCGAGCCCATTCCGGGCGACCAGTTCTTCCACCAACTACCCGATGGCCCGCCACTGAGCTATCAGTGGCGCAAGAACGACCAGGACCTCCTAGACAACACCCGGCTGAGCGGCACCCGCACGCCAACGCTCACGCTCACGAAGGCGCATCCCGGCGACGCGGGCCGCTACACGGTGCTCGTGCAGAATCTGGCTGGTGGCGTGGAGAGCCCGCCTGCGGAGTTGAGCGTCGGTTTGCCCTACGGTGAACAGCCCATTCCACCGCTCCAACCGCGGATCGAACCGGCCAGCCCCAGCGGGGCCTGGCTCTGTTGGCCGGGTGTTTGGGCCGGTGCGAAGGTGGAGACAAGCGATGATCTTTCGGACCCGGCCTCGTGGGTGCCGTGGAATGTCACGCCCCAGCAGAGCCAGGGTCAATGGTGGGCTTGGTTGTCCACCACCAACGAACAGCAATTCTACCGGCTGCGTGCCTCTGCCTTGCCGCAACCTCCCGTTGCAGTCCCACCAGAACCGGCCGCCATCGCGCCCCCCGTGCCGGATTCAGTGGTCACGACCTTGGGCAAGGCCACGGAGTTCCTCTACACCGGGCCGGACGCCGTGCAACTCGGCGTGACCAATGGCACGATCGAAGCCGAGCAAGCCGCCGTCGTGCGCGGCGGGGTGATCACTCGCGACGGGACCGTCCTGGCGGGTGTGGATGTCCGCATTGCCGGTCACTCGGAGTTCGGCTTCACGCGCAGCCGGGCCGACGGCCGTTTCGATCTGGCGGTCAACGGCGGCGGGTTGCTCACGGTCAAGTTCGAGCGGACCGGATACCTTCCCGCCCAACGGCAGGTCAACGTCCCGTGGCAGGACTACACCGAGCTTGAAGACGTCGCCCTCGTGCCCCAGGACAGCGTGGTCACGCTCATTGACCTCTCTTCAGCCGCCAACGTGCAAGTCGCCCGCGGCAGCGCGGTCGCCGACCAGGACGGCGCGCGGATCGCCACGCTCCTCTTCCCCGAAGGCCATGCCCGCCGAGTTGCCGCCCACCATCGGCTACACCTATTGCGTGGAACTGGGCGTGGACGAGGCCGATGCGGTCGGGGCGAAGGGGATCACCTTTGATCAGCCGATCCCGTAAGGAACTCATCCGCCGGCAGTTCCCCTCCGGCCAGGCGCTCCAGTGGAATTACGCGACCAACGGCCAGCTCGCGAGCATCCAAACGCCGGAAGGCAGCCACGCCTTCACCTACCACGCGACCAATGGCCTGTTGGCCAGCGCCACTTCGCGCGACGGCCAGCAGGTGGATTTCGCCTACGACGGCAACTTGCTGACCAACGCTGTGTGGAGCGGCGTGGTCACGGGCAACGTCCGCTACGTCTTCGACAACGACCTGCGCGTGGCACAGATGGCTTACGAGGGACTCACCTTGACCAACGGCTTCGATGGAGACGGTTTGCTTACCAACGTGGGCACCATCCACCTGCCGCGCAATCCCACCAACGGATTGCTCAGCGGCATAAACGACGGTGCGTTCTCCATCGCCTACCAGCGGAACGAGTTCGGTGAAATCACCATCACAGTCGCGTCGCAGGGCGCGGAGCTCTACCGTGTGGACCGAAGCTACGACGCGTTGGGCCGGATCACGCGCAAAGTGGAGACTATCGCCAGCACGACCGTCACTTGGGGCTACGCCTACGACACCGTCGGCCAATTGGTGCAAGTGAAGCGCGACGGCGTGACCGTAGAAGCCTACGCCTACGACG
>CAYJNU010000447.1:0-6774 GCA_964371005.1 uncultured Verrucomicrobiota bacterium
GGCCAAGCCCATTGTCTTGCTCCTTGTCCCGGTCTCCTGAACCTGTTCCGACTTTGTTCGCACGCGCTTTTACAACTTTGAAAGCCACACAACACTGCCACCGGTGAATCTTGCCAACGGTGAATCCCCGTGATTCATGCGCGATCGCTCTTTGCGGTGCTCTGGTAGTGATAGCGCGGGACCGAGCCCAGCTTGTTATTGGCTCATCCCGGCTGACAACGAGGAGCGCCGCATCGAACCGGTCTTGCGCGACTACGCGCGTTATTTCCCGGCGGTCAGCCTGCTGGATTTCCCCGAACCCATCGGCAAGGGCGGCGCGTTGACCGAGGGCTTGAGATTGGCATCGCGAGCAGAAGCCATCGGCTATGTGGATGCGGATGAGGCCACGCCGCCGGCTGGCTTTCACGATCCGGTGAAGCGTCTGGGGGAGGCGGATTGCGTGATCGGCTCCCGCTGGTTACCGGGCGCGGTGCTGCACCAGAGCCAGAGCGGCAAACGCCAGTTCGCCCGCCGTGTCCTTCATGCCATCGTGCAGGGCCTCTTCTGGATGAACAATTGGTTGCGCCCGCTCTGCCCGCTGGAAGGGTGGGTTTACCTGAAGCTTCATGCAGCGCAGCCGTTACCCGGGCCGGGGCTGCACCGAAGTGCGAAGCCTGAGGTGCGAAATCCGAAGCCCTGAGGTCCGCGATCAACTCCCCGAATCCGGAAGGGGAACGCGCGATTCCGGACTCCGCCAGGTAAACCAAGCGCAAATGGCGAGCAGCACAAGGTTGGTAAGACCGAATACCTGAAGTGCGAGTCTCAATCCCGCGGTCGTCAATTCCGGCGGCACAAGACTCTGATTTGCCAATAGTCCCGTCTGAAGGGCGCTGAGAATCTCGCTGAGCGGGCCGAAGCAATGATGGTAAAAGCTGAGTATCCCCGAGATCGCGAACGCGTAAACCACCGCTAGTACCACCAACGCTGGCACGACGCGAAATTGCGAATGCGCGAGCAGGTTGCTGAGCAGCACGTTGGCAAGCGCCAGCGGCACGATGGCCCCGGCGTACCACGGCAGCACCGCGGTGGCGATCTCCACGTAAGACTGGTTGTAAACCAACTTGATCACCCACGGCCCCAGCACCATCAACCCAATCGCCCCCCCCGCCGCCAGGATGGCCGTGCCCAGCAACACCATGCGCATCAGATTCGACTTCTGCCCCTTCGCAGAGCTGTGGACGAGCTTCGGAAACATCACCGCCGCAAGCGGTCCCACCAGCCACATCAGCGCCCGCGACATCGTTCCCGCACCAACGTAAGGCGCCGTTTGATCGCCCTTGAAGTAGGACGCCACAAACATTGTATCCGCCGTAAACAGGAATTGGAACGCTGCGAAGCCGAGCAACAACGGGATCACTTGACCCAGCAACTTGCGCCAGTCGAAGGGCAGGGCATGACCGCGCCAAAGATCACGCGTGTGCCAGATGGCGACGCTCGCCGCGGCCAACAAGCCCAACAACACCCCCGTCATCATGCCTGCGGCGTAGCACCCGAACACAAGCACCAGCAGCGCCGCCCCGCCCAACCGTCCCACACCGCTGGCCATCATCGAAAGCCCAAACCAGAGGAAGCTCTGCTTTCCCTGCAACAAGCCCCAGAACATGGGCAACCAGAGCGATAGCAGGATCACTCCCATCGTCATCCAAAGCGCCATGGGATTCGTCACCTGCCAGCGGGCCAGCAACGGACCCTGGAAAAGAAAAACGACGACCAAAAGCACCAGCCAGAGCCCGGTCAGCCCCGCCCAGACCAACCGGATCATGCCCGTCAACTCCCGCTCCCGATGCGTAGCCAGCGCCTGAGCGGCGAGTTTGGTAAACACCATTTGGAGCGGCAGGGCCGGCACACACATCACCATGGCCAGCATCGCGCCGAAGATCGTGTATTCGGGTTTGGGAATCGCCTTCGCCAGAAAATGCTCGAAGAACATGAGCGCGCCGCCGCCGATGTTGGCGATCATCAGCCAGCCGCTCTGGCGGAAAAACGTGGCGCGGTGTTGCGGCGCGTCGGGATGGTCGTTGGGAACGGCGGTGGTTTCGGCAGCCATGTTTTGAGAAATCCGGTCTAAGGCAGCGCCATGAGGAAATGGACCAACATCGCCCGGCCCCGTTCAAGGGACGCCAGCGAAATCCATTCGTCCGCCGTGTGCGCCTGCGCAATATCGCCCGGGCCGAACACGACACTCGGAATACCGGCCCCGGCCAACACTGCGGCGTCACAGAAATAATGCACGCCCACGGGGCGCCGCTGACTCATGCTGGCGAGAAACTCCTTAACGAGCTCAAGCTCCGAGTCGGTCTCCAGGGGCGCGCAGGGCATGCCCTTCACACTGCTGACCTTGGCAATCAACCCTTGGGCCCGCAGCAATCCGCCCAACTCGTGGCACACGCCGGCCTCCGTCTCGCCCGGCAACGTCCGCCGATCCACCTCGATGTGACAGCGATCCGGCACAATGTTCGGCTGACCACCCCCGCCGATGCGCCCAACGCTCACCGTGGCGTGGCCCAACAGAGGATGCAGCCGGCGGCGGAGTTTCGCGGCGTAAGTCGTCTGGAGGAAATCCACCACGCGCGCCATCGTGTGAACCGCGTTACGCCCGAGATGCGGCGTGGCTCCGTGAGCCGAGCGGCCATGTGTCTCCACGCGTAACCACAAGCTGCCCTTGTGCGCCGTCACCACCTGCAAGCGCGTGGGTTCGCCCACGATGGCGAGGTCCGCCTTGAAGCCGCTTGCGGCCAGCGCCCGCGAACCGGTTTGCGCGTGCTCTTCATCGGCCAGGCCGGCAAACACAATCTCCGTGTGCTGCGGACGCGCCTTGGCCCGCGCCACATCGCAAAGCGCCATGAACATCGCCGCCGCTGGGCCCTTCGTGTCGCACGCGCCGCGACCGTAAAGCCGGCCGTTGCGGCGGCGCGGGATGAATTGCTCTTCGCTGGCGGGATTGACGGTATCCAGATGGGGGGCGAGCAAGATGCGCTGTTGGACTCTGCCCGCCGGCGAGAGCACTGCCAGCAGGTTGGGGCGACCCGGGTGGACTGCTCGCAATTCCACGTCCAGCCCGGCCTTTGCTGCGGTTGCGGCCAGGAACTCGGCCACGCGCTGTTCACCCGTGAGCGGGCCTGCCGCCCCGGCGAACGCGGGGTTCACGCTCGGTAAAGCGATCAACTCGGCCAGCAGTTTGGCGGTGCGCGACATGTGGAGGCGGAATCTAGAGATTGAAGCGCGAAACGGAAAGCTCGAAAGGACGCGGCATGTGATTGGATTTGTCTCCAAGTCCCCGAACGCGCGCGCTGGTGAAATCCTACGGTCACTCCACACCCTGACGACGCCGGTGGCCTGGCTGCCTTTTCCCGGGCGTGATAGCCCGCTTGCGCTTGAATTCAACTTAACGGACGCAGGATGAGTTCGTCGAACTGGGCAACCGAGATAACCTTCGTTCTGCCGAGCTTCCGCACCTCGGCGAAATCCTTGTCTCCCGTGATGAAGAAATCAGCGTCCGCTGCGAGCGCGCACGCGAGGAACTTGGCATCCTTCACATCACGCGGAAAAGGGACTGAGGTTTCCACCGGCCAGACGGCAACCGCCGAACGGAAGCGCTCGTCCCATTGGCTGAGAAAGTCGGTTGGTAGGCCAAACTTGGGACGGCGCAGGACTTCGCGATACTCGGCGAGAATCTCTGGCGACGCCACCCATTCCCAATCCGCTTGGGCGAGGATAAACAGCAGAACCTTCTCTGGAAGACGGTCGCGGAGAATGGCGGAGACGACGACGTTCGTGTCAATCACCACCCTCATTGGGCGTTACGGTAAGCGGCGATTTCAGCGGCGATGACCTCGTCCGTGACACGTTGCGCCGGGGCAAGACCCTGCGTCTCCCGGAGAAGGCGCTCCCACTCCGCGGCTTCGTCCTTCGCCGTGCGACGTCGCCCGAGATAGTCCACAAAGCTCAACGCCTCCGACTGCAATTGCTCGGACAAACCTTTGGTCTTCTCGTAGACTAAATCCGCTGTGCTCACGGGGAAAAAGTAACAGAGGGGCGTTGGTTTGCGAATGGAAAACTGCTTGTACGGGTGGGGGCGAGTGTTTACCTCACTTTGCCAGCAGGCGTCCGATACGATGATACACCTCAGCGGCGGGGACCGGTTTCACTTTGCCGGCCCGCACTTCATCGCGACGCCGGAAGGCCTCGTCCGCCCGCTGACGTTCGAGTTTGGCGTCTTCAAGGCCAGCCAGCAGATGTTCGGCGAGAAATATCCAGTCCTTGCTGGGAAGTTGGTCCACCGTTGCCGCAAGGTTCTGCAACACCGCGGTCATGGCCGACAACTACCACCAACCCCGGCAAAGACAATCAGAACGTCTTGGAGCCGTCGCCCGCTGATGAACAGGTAGGTGATACCGAAGATGGCCACCGCGAGAATCTCCTTCGTTTGCGCCTTCACCGAGATGCCTTGGGGGTTCTGCGCTTGACTCGAATGCGATTTGACTCAGCGTGCGTTTTGGTGTTCCCGGTCAAGGTGCCTATTCTCTTCATGTACGTGGCGTTTGTTTTGCTGGCGTCGCTCTTGGTCAGCCACCTGCAATTGTCCGGGCAAAAACCGCTGGCTTGATCGAGTCGCGCAAAGGCCATTCCTTTGGCTGGCGGATGCCCCACGTCTTTGAAGAACGCAGCGAAGTCTCGCCAAGCACTGTGCAGTTCGAGACCCGGACGATGCGACTTCGATTTCGGATTGAGCACACAATGAACAATTCGACTCCAAGCCTTGTAAACGGGCGTCTTGACCAAACTCTCACCCGGTTTCGCTGGCGTTTTCGTGTCAATTCGGCCGTGCTGAACCCTCCCCTTCGCTGCCTTTAGGCTGATGCCGCGAGTTGCAGCGACATGGGCGATCGCGTTCTTGACGCTTTCAAAGCGGATTCCATCTATGACGGTGGGCTTTCTATTCGAACCACCACTGACTCCGCCGGGTGAAATGTTGTAGCCATGAGGCGTCAGCGTGCCGAGTTTTTTAATCCAGTAACGCTCCTGTTTTTCAAGGTCCTGCTTCGTCGTCCCTTGATCGATCTGACGAATCTCAAAGGCATCAGGCCCGTACGTTCGGAGCGCAGCGTGAAGGGATACAGCACCTTTGATATGCCCGGCCAAAGCTTGCTCAAGATGGTACTGCCAACGCCGTTCCAAAGTCTGGATCGTCAAACCGACATACCGCTTTCCTGACGCCTTGTGGGTGATCAGGTAGATGATGCCCTTTGCATATCCCGGATTGGGAATGCGTTTGAACGCCTCTTCGGGAGACATGCCTTCTTCAATCCAGCGGCCAATCGTGGCGCAACTGGCGGGCGGCTTCAAATTTCTAACAGCTTCTTCGAGGTTCGGATATTTCGTTCCCCAAACCGTAACCTCGTTTGTCTTTCGCAATGACCGCACAAAGCCCTTATTGAAGATCTTCTCGTCGGACAGCCCCGCCTCGCGCCGCTTGAGCGCCCGCCAATAGTCCACGCCAGCCGCTTCACATTTCCTCCTGAACGTAACCGCTCTTCGTTCATCACGAGAGCAAGACGGACATTTATTGCCGCGCAAGTGATTGCTTGGAGACTGCGAGAATTCCCCGTGGCCGGGCTTGGGGCAGATGATCTTCCCTTTGGTGCTCGCGGTCACGTAGTCAAATTCACCGTAATCGTATGCGTCGCCATGAACCGCCTTCGCCCGTTTGATGAATGCCAACTTCAATTCGTCAGCCGATCTGACCGTGCCTCTCTCGTTTCGCGGGCCGGCCAACTTCAATGACCTACATTTTGGACATCCGACATGCCCCTTCATGTGATTCCGTGGCTCCTGGCGGAAGACTGCGTTGTGTGCCCGACAAAGGATTTGCACCTTTTCACCGAACGGCGGCAGTTGATCGAAAAGCGAATAATCGTAGCGGTCGCCAAAATGTTTCTTGGAGCGGGTGACGAATTCCTCTTTCCTTGTTCTTTGAGATTCGTACCAACAATCGGGGCAGCCCACTCCTCGGATATGGTGATTTGGCGTGATCGGAAATGCGCCGTGAACAAGACAAACGACCTTCACTTCCGCTTTCGAGTTCGCATAGTTGACAAGAGAATAGTCGTATTTCTTCCCGTGGACTTCGCGGAATTCAGCGATGACTTCCTGTTGGGTTTTCCTCTGAGGCCTCTGAGCAAACCCTCTTCACAGCCGCACCGGAATTCCCTGGCGCGCCAAAAACTGCTTCACGTCGCTCACCGTGTAGGTGCCGAAATGAAAAATGCTCGCCGCCAGCACCGCGTCGGCTTTGCCTTCGAGCAGCACGTCCGCCATGTGCTGGAGATTGCCGGCGCCGCCACTGGCCACCACGGGCACGCCCACGGCTTCGCTGATGCGCCGCGTGATGACGAGATCAAAGCCGGCTTTCGTGCCGTCGGCGTCAATACTGTTCAGCACGATCTCGCCCGCGCCCAGCGTCACGGCGCGCTTCGCCCATTCCACAGCGTCCAGTCCGGTCGGCTTGCGTCCGCCGTGCGAGAACACGCCCCATTGGTCCGGCGCGGTCTGCTTGGTGTCAATCGAGACGACGATGCACTGGCTGCCGAATTTCTCCGCGCCCGCGCGAATGAGGTCCGGGTTTGCCAGCGCCGAGGAATTGATGCTCACCTTGTCTGCACCTGCGCGGAGCATCGTGTACATGTCGTCCACGGACTTGATGCCGCCGCCGACGGTGAGCGGCATGAAGCATTG
>CAYJNU010000448.1:0-4369 GCA_964371005.1 uncultured Verrucomicrobiota bacterium
GCTTATGGGCGTGACTGTTATCCAGCCAGGGGCCGTTCGAGGGCAAGGTCGGCTTGCCACTATGACCGCTGCCCCTGTCGAATCCTGGACAGATTGTGCCCACGGCCTGGCTCATGGAAATGCTCCGGGCAGCCGGCACGGTCTTACCCCTCAGGTCTGGCGACGTGCCTTGGTAGAGACCGGAGCGTTTGTCGGCCGCGCACTTGAAGATTTCGACGTTCTTGCCAATGTAAGGAGCGATCAAACACCGATCCGGGTCTCTCAGAAGATCTGGATTGAAGGCCTGGCCGCCGCCCACACCTGCGTCACCCGGGCACCAATTGTGTCCTGGCGTCGTGTTGCTGTCATCAGGGTTTGGGGGGAGAAAATCGGTCATGTCGCCGGAGTACAAGTGCATGGCCGTCCCCAGTTGCTTGAGGTTATTCAGGCACTGGATTTGTTGCGCCTTCGCCTTGGCCTTGCTGAGGGCGGGCAGGAGCATGCCTGCCAGGATGGCGATGATGGCGATGACCACGAGCAATTCGATAAGGGTGAATGCACCGCGTTTACGTGGGAGTTGAATTTTCATGCTGGAATATCCTGTTGGCGCCGGATACGAACAACGAACGGCTCCTTGGAACCGCCGACACAAGGCGGTCTCTACTGTCGCCGTCGGGTAGTCTGACGCTACGTTTATCCGCATCCACGAACAAGTATTACCGCTGGCGGTTGTGTTGTCCATACTTTTACTGGCGACGGGATGGGGTAGTCGCCTTGTCAGCACCAAGCCGCGCGCCGACAGAGACGTTCCGCCTTCGTCGCCGCCGATGTTGGCTTGCGGTCAACGCGGGACTCGGGCATACACCCATTCATGGTTTTCTTTTTCGGCCTCGGAGCCTGCACCGGCTTTGCGCGGTCAATGCCGCTTGTTACCAGCGGCCAGGATCGTCCCAACATCAATTCCATCTCGGCACATGATTCAGGTTGGGGAAACCTCGGGGACAGGGGCGGGAGCATGCCGTCGCCATGCTTTGATCACCGGAAAGATGGGGGAGGCTGGCGGCGGTCTGCCGGTTTGTGCTGCCTCTCGATTTGTCTGTGGCTCGCGGTCGCGACCGGCCAGGCGCAGGGACCGGGAGTGCCCATCGTGCGCGACCGCGGCGAACCGCCTCAATCGATGGTGCAGCAGGCCGTCGTCTTGCGCGAGCAGGGAAGGCTGCTTTCCGCGGCGGAGGTTGGTCTCCAGATGACCCGGGATCATTGTGAGTTGAAGCTCTCCCCACCGTCCGCACGGAGGTTGAACGATCGGGAGATTTGGCGACGCAGCCAGCAGGCGCATGTTCGCATTGGCTGGTATTACCTCTGCCACAAGTGCAGCGAGTGGCATCTCAGCCTCTCGGGCGGCTACTTCATCACCTCGGATGGCGCGGTAGCAACGTGTTACCATGTGGTGGAGCCGTCCGAGGAGCATCTGGAAGGCTATCTGGTGGCCGCGGACGATGACGGGCGGCTGCTCCCCGTGACCGGGGTACTGGCGGCCAACGAAAGCGCCGATACGGCCATCATCGGGGTCACGGTGGCGACGCCGGTGAAACCGCTTGCGCTCAACACGGATGTTTACCCGGGAGACGGGGCCTGGTGTTACAGCTATCCGCTCGGACGCTCCGGCTATTTCAGCAAAGGGAACGTCAACCGCTTCTTTACCCAAAAACACGATGGGCACGAATCGATCCGCATGGATGTTTCGACGGACTGGGGGCAGGGTTCCAGCGGGGCGGCCGTCTTGGACGAATGTGGCAACGCCATTGGCCATGTCTCCGGGATTTCCTCCGCCGGAGCCTTGCCGCGGAGTGGCACGAATCGAACCGCTCGCGCCTCCTCGCCGCAGATCATCTTCCACAACGCCGCGCGGGCGGCCGACGTCATTGGGCTGGTGGCAAAACCGGGTAAGGACGGGAACAGACCGCGTTAACGGTGTGGATGAGGCATGGCCGAAGAAGGCCGCCCGGGGAGACGAGGAGTGCCAGCAGGCTCAGCCAACGATGCGTTTCCGCTTCCATGGCAGTGCTGAGGCTGGCTGGTATATGCCGTCCGCGTCAACCGTGGATGATCAATTGAATGTTCTCCGGCAATTCTTTGACCACACGATTGACCACGTCGCCCTTGAACATCTGCGCCAGCGTGAGCCGATGCCGCGCCCCGAGCATCAAGATGTCAATCCCCAGCGTCGCCGCCAGATCCAGAATGGTGGCCACCGGGTCTTCGCTTACAATGTAGATGGGCAGCACCTGCACGCCGTTTTGTTGCCCCAGCGCCAGCACGGTGGACATGATCCTTGCGGCCACGGGATCCTCCTGCCAACGGGCGCGCTCGGTGATTTGCAGCGGGCCGGGCAGGGTTACGGCAATCTCTTTGACGTAGAGCACGTAGAGCGTGCCCTGGCGCAGCCGTGCTTCCTCCAGGGCGTAGCGCAATACGGGTGTCAGCCCGCGCGCCGCGACGAGGATAGCCTGCCCCGGGTTCAGGCTCAGTTTGAAATCCGCCAGCGCTTCGGGCGCGACCGCCGCCGCCACGTGCTCGCTCACGGTCACCGTTCGCAGACCTGCGTGGCGCTGCGCGAGGCCGCGCAGTCCGAAGCCGGCTCCGAGGATGCAGCAAACGAAGAACAAAGCGTCGGGTTTGGTTTTCGCAATGGTCAGTTCCACCGCGAACAGCACGAGGAACGTTACCCCCATGACGGCGCGCTCATACCACCGCAAGGCGAGCTTGCGGTTGAACGTGCAGGAGCCGAGGTTCACCGCGATCGCGCCGACCACTCCGATGGAGTATAGGCCCGCCAGCATTTGCAGGTCGGTGGCGACCGCCGTGGTCAGCAACGGCAGCACCGTGGCGAGCACCAGCGGCACCCACGGCACGCCATGCGCATTGAGCCGCGTGAAACTGCGCGGCATCTCGCCATCGCGCGCCAGCATGTACACCAGGCCGATGAGCGCGCCCAAGGCGGTGTTCACGGCACTGAGCAACAGAATGCCGACGATCACACCGACTATCAGGCCAAACACATGTCCGGCATGAGGTCCGAAAGCCAGGTTTGCGTATTGTTCGCCCAGGAAACGGAGCATGTCCTCCGAGCGCGTCGCCATTTCCGGCTGCAATTCCTTGGGCAGCGAAAGCATCGCCCAGCCCAGCAAGGCGGTGCCAAGCACGACTTCGACCGCGACCGGCAGGATGGCCCAGCGGGCGGTTCTGCTCACGCACGGCTGATCCATCGTTGCGCCTGGATCCAGCTTCATCACGCCCGTCAAGTTGGCAATCGCTTCCACGCCGCTGAGGGCCAGGATGACGCTGACGAAGGCGATCCAGTTGGGTTTGAAACCGCCCTGCGGCGGTTCAAGGTTGACGGTGGTCAGGTGCGGCGCGCTCAGGGCGATGGTGATCACCACGATCACTACCATCGGCGCCGCCATGAGGGTGGCGAGGTTGCCGGTATGCTTCGGCCCGAAGTAGTTGATGATTCCAATGCCCAGAATGGCGCCCATCGCAACCCAACGCACCCCGCCCGCCGAGATGCTGAAATAGCTCATCGCCGACCAGCCGCTGATCGCGGCGGTGACGGCAAAATTCGCGACCAGCAAAAGCGCGCCCATCACGGCGAGGAAGCGGCTCTGATGGCGGGCCGCCGAGTACACGCCGCCGCCATCCGGGAAATGCTTGCAGATGACGATGTAGTTGTAGCCGACGACCGCGGTCAGGGCACAGACGGCGAGGATGATGGGGAGCGACGCGTAGGCGGCAGCGAGGAATGCCAGACCGATGACATAGGCCTTGCTCGTGCCCCAATCGCCATAGAGCAGGGCGGCCGCGCGTTTCCAATCCAAATTGCGCGGGCGATGGTGGCCTATCTCATCCATGGGCGATGCTTCAAGAACTGATCCAGCATTGTTGGGGGACAGCCTCGCAAAAACCGCTGTCGAAGCAAGCCGAGAACGCAGGCCGGCAGTTGAATCTCACAACTCTTTTACATCTCTTTTGCCGGGCTTTGACACATTCGGCGCCAGTTGCGACACTCTTGCGTCGTGAAACGGGTCGCCCTGCTGTTTGTGCTCGCGGTGCTGGTGCCGAGCGTCGTACTCGCGCTGCTGGCGGGGCGTTCGCTGCGCGACCAGCACTTGGTGCTCGAACGCCAGCAATCACTCCTCTACCAGGGCGTCACCGATTCGTTCGTCCGGGAAGTGCAAACGCTCCTGGACGAGGAATTGCGCGGGTTTGGTCTGGAGGTAGAGGCGATGCTGTTGCGGAAGGATGCGGAGGAAGTGGCGCGGTCGTTTGATGAGAGTCTGCGTACGCGCTGGCCGCTGGCTGAGGTCGGCTTCGCGGTGACCACCAACGG
>CAYJNU010000448.1:4379-6732 GCA_964371005.1 uncultured Verrucomicrobiota bacterium
GTTGCTGGCACCGCAGATGACGAAGCGGATCGCGACGAGTGACTTCCTCGCCGCGAATCGGAAGTTCCTCGCCAACCAGGAAGTGGCGGAGGTCTATCTCAACGAGTTCAAACAGGTCGCCAATCAGCCGTCGCCCGACGTGCCCTATCAGAGCCCCGTTCAACAGGCCGAGTTTCAGAGTAGTATCGCGCAGGCGACCACACAGCAGCGCTCTTCCTCCCGCGCCCAGCAGGTGCGCAATGTCGTGCCGCAGCAGCAGCAGGTGCTGCTGCCGAACGCCCAGTTCGACGCGCAGCAGCTTGACAATAACCTGTCACGGCTCAACCCGGCCGCGGCGGGCTTTAGCCAGGTCATCGGCAACGCGACGCAAGGTTCGCTGGCGCGGTTCGTGGACAACCGGCTGGCGGTGCTTTTCTGGTGCCGCTCGCCCCGCGCACCGGGAATCATCTATGGTACCCAGATTTCGCTCGCCCGCCTGCAGGATGACGTGAAGGAGTTGTTCAGCGAAGTAAATCCGCAGTTCCACGACGAGGTGTGCCTGGCTTTGCTGGATGACAACGCGAGGCCGGTCGGGCTGTCGCATCCGGACTTCAAGGCAAATTGGAAACGCCCGTTCGTCGCCACCGAGATCGGCGAGGTGTTGCCGCACTGGGAAGTCGCGGTTTATCTGCTCGACCCGGGGAAACTCAATCAGGCTGCGCGCACGCTGAAGCTGACCCTCGGAATGCTGATCACGATTCTGCTCATCGCCATGGTGGTGGGGAGCTGGCTCATCGTGTCCGATCTGCGCCGCCAACTCACGCTCGCACGACAGAAGACGGACTTCGTCAGCAACGTCTCGCACGAACTCAAGACGCCGCTCACCTCCATCCGTATGTTCGCGGAATTGCTGGCCGAAGGGCGTATCGCCGACCGCGAAAAACAGCGATCCTATCTTCACATCATCACTGCCGAGGCCGCGCGCCTGACGCGGCTGATCAACAACGTGCTCGACTTCGCGCGCCTCGAGCGCGGGGAGAAGAAATACAACTTCCAGCCCTGCGAGCTTGCGGACGTTGTGCGGGACACGGCGGAGACGCTGCGCCCGCATCTGGAGCAAAACGACTTCCTGTTCGAGAGCGACCTGACTGCCGAGCCTTGTCCGATCATGGGCGACCGCGACGCGCTGGCGCAGATTCTGGTGAACCTGCTGTCCAACGCGGAGAAATACGCCAGCGATCGAAAGGAGATCCGGATCGAACTGCGCCGGCGTAGCGACCCGCTGCCGTTCGCGGAGGTGAAAGTGTTGGATCGTGGCCTGGGGGTACCGCGCGGCTGCGAGGCGAAGATTTTCGAACAGTTCTATCGTGCCCACGACGCATTGAACAGTGGCATCCAGGGCTCGGGTCTCGGTCTGACGCTGGCCAGGCAGATTGCGCGCGCCCACGGTGGCGATGTCGCTTGTGAAGCCCGCGAGGGTGGCGGGAGTTGTTTCAGCCTGCGCTTGCCACTGCGGAAAGAGTCGGAACTATGAAAACGAAGATTCTCGTCGTCGAAGACGATCCGCACATCCTGCTGGGATTGGAAGAGGTGTTGAAGAGCGACGGTTTCGAGGTCGCCATCTGCAACCGTGGGGACCAGGCACTCGAAGTCTTCACTGCACATCGACCGGGTTTGGTGCTGCTCGACGTGATGCTGCCGGGCCTTAGCGGTTACGATATCTGCAAGCAGCTTCGCGCCAAGAAGGTCGCCACTCCGATTCTGATGCTCACGGCAAAAGGACAGGAGATTGACAAGGTCGTGGGGCTGGAACTTGGCGCGGACGACTACGTGACAAAGCCGTTCGGTGTGCGTGAGCTGCTGGCGCGCATCCACGCCTTATTGCGCCGTGGCAATGCCGCACCCGCGCCGGCCCTGCCGGACACGGAGTTCCGCATCGGCGACGCCACGATTGATCCGAAGGCGTTTCAAATCCGGCGAGGCAAGGTTTTGGAGGAACTAACCGCCAAGGAGTTGAAGCTGCTTCAGCACTTCCAGGCGCACGCCGGCGAGGTGCTGTCGCGCGACCGGTTGCTCAACGAGGTTTGGGGTTACAACTACTATGGCACCACGCGGACGCTGGATCAGGTCATCGTGCAGTTGCGTCGCAAACTTGGGGACAACGGCGAGAATCCGCATCTCCTGCTCACCGTGCATGGGGTGGGATACAAGCTCGTGCCGTAAGTGGAGGAGGGCAGGTAGGAGTGTTTTGCGGCGCTGCTGCGTCGGAACTTCGTTGGCCGGGCAGTTTACGGAGCGGTGGCGCGGGTGGTCGGGCTAGGGCGATTTCCTGGCACGGAAGCTTTTTTGCTGACAACCGTCGCCTGCGCATTAC
>CAYJNU010000449.1:0-6656 GCA_964371005.1 uncultured Verrucomicrobiota bacterium
CTTCGAGCAGACACAGCGAATAAGCCAGCGTCTCTTCCGCCAAAGTAGCCTCCAGGCTCGAATCGCGCCTACCCACGCAGATCAAGAGGGTCCGGGCCCACGTCAGCGAAGTCGCCAACAGTCGTTTGGCCAGCCTCTCCGCGATACTGGAAGTCAGTACAGGAATGCCTTCAGACCATCAGCCTCACCATTTTCCGCCCTGCCTCCTCCAACCACGCCTCGTCCGGCAGCGCGTAAGGGCGGAAGGTTTCCATCCAGCCTTCGTGGCCGTTGAAGAGAATGGCGCGGTGCAAGCCGAGGTTGTTGGCCAGAGGCGAATCAATCAGCGTGGCCGAGTCGTTCGCGCTCATCTGGAAAAGCACGCGCATTTCAAATTCGCTCAGCGCCTTCCGGCTCAGCATGCGCATCACGTTGTTGTAAGTATCGCAGGTGGCGAGCACGTGGAAGCCAAGGCCCGCGCCTTCGCAAATCAGTTTGTTGAACTGCAAACCCGGACTCCCGGCGGCGTCCGCGTCCAACGAGAAGCTGGCTTCCTCGTCGAACCGCAGCTTCTTGTTCCGGTGCAGACCATGCACGAGCAGGAACGTTTCGGGTGCGGCGGTTCCGGAATCCTCGGTGCGCCGCCGGTGCTCCGCCGCGAGTCCGGACATCGAGACTTCCACGTCCGCCGGACGAACGAGCCGAATCTCGTGCGGAATCAGCCGGACAACCTGCTCCAGCAACTTCGCTTCCGCCGAATCCGGCGCACCAGAATCAAACACCAGGAACCGGGCGGCATGCTTGGCGTGCTGTGCGGCCAGCGAGACCAGCGCAATCGCCAGCATGCCGAGCGCGGCCTCATCCCGCTGCCCCACGATGAGCAGATGGCTGCCGCTGGCGCGACGGAACACGGCCTCGGTCGGGCCTTTGATCGAATTCGGCGCGCCCAGGAAAATGCGCGGCGCAGAGGTGGCATGGAGCGCGTCCGCGTCCAACAGCGCCCGGAGCACCACGTTGTCGCGCACGTTGGCCGGCGCGTTCCCCTCGAAAACGATGGGTTCGCGCGCGGCAAATCCACCAGTGCGCGGCCGGTGTCCGGCCCCCGGATCTGATTCGGATCCTGCGGGCAGGCTGCCCGCAGCACGTTCTGGCGCGTCCGCCAGTTCGCGCACTTTCCCCAGCCACCGGTCGCGTTCCTGGTCGGGAAGCCACTCGACTTGAAAGGGGCTGTTGCCTTGCAGGGGGCCGCCGTCGTCGTTGTAGATTGCCTCGCCCGGACGCGAGAGCAGCCGTGGCGCGGGGTTGTCCTCGTTCATGATGAGGTAGGCGTCGGCTTCGTTGCACTGAAGCGCGATGCGCACAACCATTTGCCCGATCGTCGCGCGGGCCAGGGTATAGGCGCCGCCGAGCGTTTGCGACCCGAGCAACACGTGAATGCCGAACGCGCGGCCCTGCCGCACAATGCGATCCAGCAACAACGCCGCGCCTTGCGCGATGCGGTCGTCCTCGACGAACAACTCCTGGAATTCGTCAATCAGCAGCAGCGTCCGCGGCATGGGCTCGGTGCCACCGGCGCGCTTGTAGCCTGCAATGTCCTGCGCCCCGAGTTTGCGGAACAGGTCGCCACGGCGCTTGAGTTCCTCGTCCAGGCGTTGCAGGACGCTCAAGCCGAACTCGCGGTCGCTCTCAATGGCGACGACGCGCGCGTGCGGCAGACGGTGGGTGGCGTAGCACTTGAACTCGACGCCTTTCTTGAAGTCCACGAGGTAGAACTCGACCTGGTCCGGGCTGCACCAGAGCGCAAGGTTGGTGATGAGGACATGGAACAGGGTGGACTTGCCCGAGCCGGTCTTGCCGGCAATCAAGCCGTGCTGCCGCGTGCCCTGGCCGAGGGCGAGGTATTGCAGCTTCGTCGCTCCTGTGCGGCCCACTGGCACCCGCAACTCGCGCGTCGTGTCGAGCGACCACAGTTCGCTCTCCTCGGGCGCGGCTTCCACGAACGGCATCTCGACACGATACGAGTCCTTGCTGTCCTTGCCGATCTGCTGAAGCAGTTGCGTGGCGAGCTCCGCATCCGGGGGCGCGTCGAGCGTCAGCTTCATTCCATCCCAGTTCGCTTTCGCGAGCGCGAAGCCGTCCCCCTTGGGCACGATGCAGATCGCATTCTTCCGCAGCTCCTCCGGCACGAACTCCACCGGCGCCGCTTTGCGCTGATCCCAGTGGATGAGCAGATGCACCCCGCAACGCGGGCCGCTCGCCGCGATGCTATGTAGCCGCTTGACCGCGATCTCGCTGAAGTTGCCCGGGAAATCCGCGATGACGAGGAAGTGGTATTTCTCCGCCAACCGCCCCGCCTGCGCATTGTAATCCGTGAGCGACTCGTACTCGTTGCGTAGATACATCTGAGTGACCTTTTCGATGTGCTCGTTCAGGTCGGCGAGGCGTTGCTCGAACTGCGCCGCCTGCGTCCAGATGCGGCTGTTGATGAGGCGCTCCTCAAAGTCCGCCAGATGCATGATGCCGGCGAAATTCTGTCCGAGGCCGACCGGGTCAAAGATCGTGAACGTGAGCCGGCCGGGCGCGGCGCTGGTGAGGAGGCGCAACACGAGATTGTTCAACGCGCCGATAATCTGCTCGTGTCCCGAGCTGCGGGTCTCGAACAACACCGAGGCTTCACTGGGTACGGACAGATGCAGGGGCACCTTAAACTGCGCCGGGCCGGGCAGCGCGAGCCCCTTGCCCGCGAGCGAGACTTCACAGAACTGCTCCACGTCCACCGTCAGTTCGGCGAGCTTGGCCGCATGACCGAAATCGTCCGGCAGCGTGAACTGCTGCCACCGATCTGTCTGCCAGGGCGGAAACAGAGCCTCCGCTGCTATACCGGCCGCGTGGAGCGCGCCGTAGAGCGGCAACACGTTCGCCCGCCAATCGGCCTCGATGGTCTTGCGGCTGTCGTCACGCGGGGCGGTGAGTTTGGCGAGGCTTTCATTGAAACCGGTTTCAAGCTGCTTCGTCCGACTCGCCCCTTCCTCGCGCAGGCGCGTAAGCTGGGTCGCGTGGCGTTCCTCGAACTGCGCGAGGCGACGCTGGAATCGTTCCTCAGCCGCGCCGTGAATCCAGCGTGCCTGTTCTTCCAGCTTGAAAACCCACTCCTTGCGGAGGGACTTTGCTTCAGCCTGAATGTCCTTCCAGAGATTGTTGAGCATCCGTGCCGTGCTCGTTTGGACCAACTCGATGCGCTCGTTCTCCTGCTTGAAGCTCGCATCGGCCTTCTGTCCGCAGACTTCGTGCAGGTTGCGGGCTTGAGCCAGCGCGAGCGCGGCAGCGCGAGCGTGCGGTGAAGCGAGACGTTTGCCGAGGAAGAAGAGGGCGACCACGGCGACCAGGCTCGCCGCCACAATCGCCCACACGCTCCCGGTCACCGCGGCGAAGTCGAAGCGGCGCAACGCCGGGACAAACGCGAACGCCAGCACCGGGACCATCGGAATCCAGAACCACAACGGGAGTCGGAACAAGACCGGCAGCACGAGACGCCGGACGCTGGCCAACTTGCTCGCGGTCTTTGCCAACTGTTCCCGCAGACGATCCAAAAGCTGGTTCTCGTGGGCGCTGGTATCGAGCGGCGCGCAATCAGGCGGCGCGACCAGCCACCGGGCCAGCGCGCGGTAGCTCCCGAGCGTTGCCTGGGCGTTCTGCTCGATTTGCTGCATCACCGCCTGCTCGTGCGCCAGGAGAGCGTTGTAGTCCTCGTAGGTCTTCTTGTTGTTTGCGAGCTCGGTTTCGCGGGTGCGTTCCGCCTCCAGCAGGTCGCGCTGAATTTCGAAGGTGCGCTTGCCCGAAGCGCTCTCGACTTCCGCGAGTTTGCGTTGCGTAGAGGTGCCGAGCGCCTCGGTGATGCGCTGTTTCCGTATTTCATAGGCGGCCTCGATCTGCCGTCGCTGCGTCATGCCGGCCGCCTCCTCTTCGGCCACCGCCGCGGCGCTTTGTCCCTGCGCCTCCGCCCGGGCTTGCTCGAACTGGGCCCGCAGCCGGTTGACGCGCGTCTTGAAATCGCGGTCGAGTTGGTCCGCGCGCCCGGTCAAGTCGCGGATCGCCTGCCGCAAACGATCAAGCCGGGCGAGGGTTTCGGAGGTGCTCAGGACTTTACTCACAATCGTCTCGGATTTTGTTGAGGGCACGCTCCAGAGCATCAATGCTGGTGATCGCCTGGTTCACGCCGGCGTTGAGTTCGTCAAGAAATCGCTTCTCAAACTCCAGGCTCTTGGCGTCGCTCCAATACTGCTTGGTCTGCGCCCACTCGGCCCGCAGTTCCTTGGTCAACCCGTTCAAGCGGTTCTGGCAGGCGTTCATGGCGGGGGGCTTCCTTCCTGGGGTGAGGGCGGCGGCGGCGGGGCGCCGGCGGTGGGGGACAGCTCCGCGTAGGCGCTCAAGGTCTTGATGACCTCCGACAGGTAAGCCATCGCAGCGCCCAGGTCATTCCCCAGATGGTGGCGGAGCTTGTCCACGTGGCGGGCGAGCGGCTCGACGTGCTGGTCATATTGCCGGACCCACTGCCGGACGGTACGCTGGTGTTCCTCGGCGACTTCGAGTGCGCGGCGCACTTTCTGAACGGCGGCTTGCTCCGCCCGCGGTGCGTCACGCAGGTCGGAAAGCTGGGCGGTGAAGAGTTCCTGCTGGCGTTGCTCCAACTCTCGCGTGAGCCGGCGAATCTGGCCCTGCCAGTGGGTCTGTCGGTCAATTTCGAGCCAGCCCCGGGTGCGGGTCACTTCATCCGCCACCTCGTCCAACACGCGGCTGGCCCGGTCACGATAAATGACCAGCTTGGCGCGGAAGGCTTCAATGGCTTCCAGCGAAGTGACCTTGGCGCGATCAGGCATGGCCTAGGGAGTTGAAAGGTTCAGGTTGCAGGTTGCAGGTTCAAAGAAGCGCGTGACATTGCGGGCCAACCTGCAACCTTCAACTTTCAACCTGCAACAACTCGGACTCATGTTGTTCGCCTCAATGCTGGCTCAGGTATTCCTCGATGCGCTGCGCCTTGCGGAGCAGGAAGGGCGTGTGCTGGTTCGAGCTCTCGATGAACTTCTTGAGCACCTTCATCGTGTCGCGGAACTCGTCGGAGAACTTGGTGTGTTCCTGATCCTGCCAGGTGTCGCCGAGCGCCGCAAAGCGTGCCTGCAACAGTGACATCCGGTTCTGCAACTCGGCATTGAACCGCTTCAGCTCTTCCGCGAATTTCCGGACCTCGCCGGGGTCCATGACTGCCTGTGGCATGATCGTTCCTCTGGTTGTTGATCGTTGACGGACACTTCGCCGGCGCCACCACCGTACCGCCGGACACCTGCGGCAAGCTAACAGAGCACCGGGTTGGCTTCCAATGGGAATTGAAGAGTTCTGAGAGCGAATGCTTCTCAATCCGGGCCGATGATGCCCAGTCCGAAAAGCACGAAGCTGAAAGCCGTCCACAGAGCAAACGCCACGACGAGCAGCACGAATCCAAAGCCGACCAGCAGGGCCATCCTGAGAGCAGGCTGTCGGCCACGAAAGATTGGGGACGGATAAAGAATGGCTGCGGCCACCAAAACCGGGATGAACAATCCGAGGAGGACGCGAAGCCCCGTCGGCAGCCGCAATTCGTCGAACCAACCGGAAACAAGCAAGGGCAACCACAGGAAGCAGGCAAAGAAAGCGACGAATATGGCTGGTCGGTAGCTCGAAGTGGGAAGTACCAGGGGTCGCGAGGTGCTTGCCTCGGTGTTTGGGGCATCTTTCTCGTTCACGCGGTAACCTCGTTCCAGATGGCGGCAGTGTAGATGCCTCCACGCCCTTGTCCAGACCGGGCTCACCGCTTCTGCTCTCGCCAGTCGTCCACGCGCATTTGCCGGGACTTCTGCCAGCCGGCATGGCCGTCAAAAAACATGAGGTCGGCGCCCTCCCCGTGGCGCTTGGCGGCCACTCTCCGCTCTCCGCTCAAGGTCCGGCCCGCCGAACCGTACGGCAGATGGTTGGGCGACCACACATCGTTCAGGCTGTCGCTGCCGATGATGTTGGTCGTGGTGAAGACGGGCCGCCACGAGGCGCTCTCGTTGTCGGCGAAGTAGATCGTAGCGACGGGCCGCTGTATCCGGCTCACGCTTTGAAGGCCGAGGATTTCCGAGCCGGTCAGGTCGTTGGGGCTGGCAAACTGCCAGGCATTGACCACGTAGCACATTACCTGGAGCTTGTTTGGGTAGCTCGGGCAGGTGTAAACCTTGACCCGTCCGTATTGGTCTCTCGTCGCTTTGGTTCCGCCCAGGCTGGGGATGAAGACCTGCCACCAGAACGGCTGATTGCCGCGCGGCACCCGCCCGTTGTTCTCATCGGCATAGATGAGCATGGCCAGCCCCATTTGCTTCAGGTTGTTGTAGCAATACGCCTGCTGCCCCTTGGCTTTGGCTCGGCTCAGGGCGGGCAGGAGCATGCCCGCAAGAATGGCAATGATGGCAATGACGACGAGCAGCTCGATCAACGTGAACCCAGCCTGCCGCCAGCGGGCCACCGGGGCCCACGGCCGACATTGGCCACCACGGCTGGCGCCGGGACGTCGCCTGGATGGCCAGCGGCGTTGGGGGTTAAGAACAGCAACTCGCTCTGTCATAGCCCCACAGATCACTGAGGAGTGCTTTTCCGTCAGGTTCACG
>CAYJNU010000450.1:0-6653 GCA_964371005.1 uncultured Verrucomicrobiota bacterium
AAAGCAAACTCCTGTTCCGACGACAACTTCGACCCACCTTGCGAAACCGCTGTGATTTGCGATGCGCTCTGGACGGCGAGGTGGTGAACAGGTATAAATCCCGCGGTCGTCAAAGTGCCGCACAACGGACGGTGCAGGCCCAAGCCCGCCTCTGATGACCGCAGACAAGATGAATCGCAAACTCGCAGAACAATGGTGTGAGCGGGGGATTTTGTTCCTCACGCTGGCCATTCTCGTTTTCGGGCCGCTGGCCACGGGTGCGGTGGGCATGCTGGAGTTCACCGTCATTCAGACCCTCACGGTTGGCGTGCTGGTGTTGTGGGTGGCGCGGGTGTGGCTGGATCGCCGTCTGGAGTTGCTCTGGCCGCCGGTGGCCTGGGCGGTGGCGGCTTTTGCCTTGTACGCCGTGGCACGCTACGTCACGGCGGACATCGAATACGTGGCGCGCCAGGAGTTGCTTCGCGTGCTCGTCTATACCTTCCTGTTCTTCGCCATCCTTAACAACCTTCACGGTCAGGAATCCATCCGCCTCATCACGTTCACGATGGTGGGTTTGGCGATGTTGATTTCCTTTTACGCGCTCTACCAGTTCATCACGGGATCAGATCGGGTCTGGTATTTCATCAACCCTTACAAGCATCGCGCCGCGGGGACTTACATCAACCCGAACCACCTGGCGGGTTTTCTGGAGATGATTCTGCCCGTGAGTCTGGTGTGGACGTTCGCGAGCCGGGCGAAGCCGGTCGCGAAGGTGATCTTGGGCTACGCGTCGTTGGTGCTTCTGGCGGGGATCGTGGTCACGATGCCGCGTGGTGGCTGGGTGTCGGTGTGTGTCGCGTTGGCCGTGCTGTTTGTGGTGTTGGCGTTGCGCAGCACCTACCGCTGGCCCGCGCTGGGGTTGCTGGTCTTGATCGTCGGATTGGGCGCCTATTTCCTGCCGAAGAGTTACCTGCTGAAGAAACGCTGGGAGTTGGTAACCAAACAGGTGACCGAATCACACAGCGCCGACACGCGACCGGCCATCTGGCATGCCGCCATCCGGTTATGGCGCGAGGACCCGTGGTGGGGTGTGGGCCCGGGCCACTTTGATTACCGCTTTCGCGCCTTTCGCCCGTCGAACGTGCAAGAGCGGCCCGACCGGGTCCACAATGATTATCTCAACACCTTGGTGGATTGGGGGGTGGTGGGTACGGGATTGGTGGCTACCGCGTGGGGGCTGCTGTTCGCCGGGGTGGCGCAGACATGGCGGTTCGTGCGTGGTTCGCTGGGTGAATTGGGCGGGCGTTCGAGCAACAAATTCGCCTTCGTTTTCGGTGCTTCGCTCGGCTTGCTGGCAATCCTGGTCCACTCGGCTGCGGATTTCAACATGCACATCCCGGCCAACGCCATCCTGATGGTGACGTGGATGGCGTTACTGAGCGCGCATCTGCGTTTCGCCACGGAACGCTACTGGTTCTCGGCCCGGACGGCGACCAAGACGGTGACCACGTTGGTGTTGCTCACTGGCGTCGTGTATCTGGGCGACCAGAGCTGGCGGCGGGGCATGGAGTACCTCTGGTTGAAACGCGCGGCCCGGCAATCGCCGTATTCTCCTGCCCAAGCTGATGCGCTGAAGAAAGCGTTCGCGGTCGAGCCGCGGAACTTCGAAACTGCCTACAGTATCGGAGAAGCCTTGCGCACGCAGAGTTTTGAAGGCGGGGAGAATTACCGCGAGCTGGCGACCAACGCCATGACTTGGTTCGAGCGGACCATGGAACTCAATCGCTTTGACCCGTATGGCCCGCTGCGTTACGGGATGTGCCTGGACTGGCTTGGACAAAAGGAGCAGTCCCAACGGTACTTCGATCTGGCAGCGGAACTGGACCCAAACGGCTATTACACCGTGGCGCACGTGGGTTGGCACTATTTCCAGCTCGGGGACTATGCCGCAGCCAAGCCTTGGTTCCAGCGCTCGCGCAATTTGATGTGGAAAAGCAATGTCATCGCTGACAGCTACCTCCAGATCATCCAGACCAAGATGCTTGAGGCGGCCACAAACACGACGGTGAACCGTTTCCAACTGCCACCGCCATGAGTGGCGTTCGGGTGGCTTGAAGTAAGCTGATGGAATAATTACTTTGCGCCCGCGTGTCGGGTACGCGAAAAACTAAGCAGCCGGTTTTTGCCGGCAACACGTGCGAATCCTATACAACATATTGTTCACGCTCGGGTTCTTCCTGGCGTCGCCCTATTACTTCATGCGGATGCGGCGGCGCGGGAATTGGCGGCGCGGCTTTGCCCAGCGGTTTGGCAAATACGACACGAAGATCAAGCAGGCCATCACCAACCGCCACGTGCTTTGGATTCACGCCGTCAGCGTGGGCGAAGTTAACATTTGCACGCAACTCATCCGGGCGCTGGAGCCGCGTGTTCCCAACCTCAAGTTCGTGGTGTCCACCACCACCACCACGGGGATGGGCGAATTGGAGCGCAAGCTGCCGTCGCATATCAGCAAAATCTACTATCCGATTGACCGCCGGCCGTACGTGGCGCGAGCGTTGGGCTCAATCAAGCCGGAGGCTGTGGTGTTGGTGGAGGCCGAAATCTGGCCCAACTTTATCACCCGTGCCCGGAATCAGGCAGTTCCTGTCTTCCTCGTGAACGCCCGACTGTCGAATCGTTCCTATCGCAGCTACCGACGCTACGGTTTTCTGTTCCGACCGCTGTTTCGAAGCCTGGCAGGTGTAGGGGCGCAGAATGAGGCGGACGCAGAGCGCCTTTGCAAGCTGGGCTGCCGGCCGGAGGCGGTGCGGGTGGTGGGCAGCCTGAAGTACGACGCCGCGCAATTGGAGGAACGCCGCCCGATTGACGTACCGGCGATGCTGGAGCAATTGGGCGTGCCGAAGACCGCCTGCCTTCTTGTGGCGGGCAGCACCCATGCAGGTGAGGAGGCGATTCTCGCCGATCAGTTCCTGCGCTTGCGCAAGCAGTTCCCCAACCTGTTCCTGATCTTGGTGCCGCGGCATTTCGAGCGGGGACGGGAAGTGGGGCGCGAACTGGAATCACGCGGCGTGCGTTTCGTGTATCGCAGTGAATTGACCTCGCGCATGTTCTGCGCTCCTGGCGAGCTGGATTGCCTGCTGGTCAACAGCACCGGCGAGCTCAAGTACTTCTACGAGCACGCGGATGTGATCTTCGTGGGTAAGAGCCTCACCGCCGAAGGCGGGCAGAACCCAATCGAGCCGGGTGCGTTGGGCAAGGCCATGGTGTTCGGACCGAACATGCAGAATTTCGCGGAGATCGTGGGCTGCCTGCTGGCCCGGAAAGGCGCCATTCAGGCACGCGACGCCGCGGAACTCGAGGCTGCTCTGACGCAGCTCCTCGCCGACGAGAACCTCCGGGCTGAAGTGGGCCACAACGCACTCAAAGTGGTGAAGGAGAATCTTGGCGCGATTGACCGCACGGTCGAGATGATCGTCGAGCACCTCGGCCGGAGCGGAGAATTCTACGTGACCGAGCGGGCGTAGCGACCCAACGCTTCGGAGGTCGGGACGAAACGGAATCGCGGGCGGTGAACGCGCCGCCCCCATGAGCCGCAAGGCTACCCGCCCAAGATGCGGCGGCCTTCGTCGAGGAAGATGCCCTTGAAGTTCATCTCCAGCGCCTGTGGGTTGGTCGCTTTGGCGAGCGCTTCCTTTTCGCTGACTTTCCCCAACTTCACGAGTTGGAACAGCGACTGATTGAAGTTCAGCATCCCGTCGTCGTTCCCGGTTTCGATGGCCGCCGGCAGCTTGTCCAGCCGGTTTTCTTCGATCAGCTTCTTGACGGTCGGCGAGTTGATCAGGATCTCCAGCGCGGGTGTCATCTGACCGGCGACGGTGGCCACCATGCGTTGGCACACCACGGCTTGCAGCGTGCCGGCAAGCTGACGGCGGATTTGTTCGCGCTCGTCGGCCTTGAAGAAGTCCAAAATGCGATTGACAGACTGCGCGGCGTTCGTCGTGTGCAGCGTGGACAGGACCAGGTGGCCGGTGTCCGCTGCGCTCATGGCCGCCGTGAAGCTGACGGCATCGCGCATTTCGCCGATCATGATGATGTCCGGGTCCTGGCGCAGCACGTGTTTGAGCGCGTGATGGAAGGAGAGCGTGTCCAGCCCGACTTCGCGTTGTTCGATGACCGCCTGGTTGTCCTCGAAGACGTATTCGATCGGGTCTTCGAGCGTGATGAGGTGCTTGCGGAAGTTGGCGTTGATGTGCTCGATCATCGCGGCGAGGGTGGTGGATTTGCCGCAACCGGTCGAGCCGGCCACCAGCACGATGCCCCGGGGCGACTCGGCAATCTTCTTGATCTGTTCGAGCAGCCCGAGTTCCTCGAAGCTCGGAACGTTCGTCTTCACATAACGCATTGCCAGGCACCACTGGCCGCGCTGCTGAAAGAGGTTGGTGCGAAAGCGGCCAATCCCCGGGATGAAGTAGGAGAAGTCGATTTCGCGTTGCTCCTCCAGCCGCTGCACCAAGTGTTTGGGGGTGATGCTCTTCACCACCGCGTTCATCCAGACTTCGGTGGGGGGGGGGGCTTCGACGGAGATGAGTTGCCGGTTGAGGCGGAAGATGACCGGCGTTTCGATCTTGAGGTGAACGTCAGAGGCGCCGGCATCCACGGCCGCTTTTAAAATCTTTTGGAATAGTTCCATGAGCCGACTCTACCAAAACACCAAGCCTCACCGCCAGTCACGAAATCGTGAGAAAAAGATCGGGGGCGATCCGCCGAAGCGCCGTCCGACATGCGGCGCGAGGAGCTAGACAAATGCTTGAACGGACCCGAAATCGATCCGATGAAGCTGCTGGAATTGTATGATGCCTTCGGTCAGTTCGGATTGCCGCTCTGCCTCAGCGCAGTGACGCTTCGGTCACAAGGCGAGGGCAACGCGAAACTCCACCGTTTGGTGATGAGAAACTGAAGGCCGCGCGTGAGCGCTCGCGTCTCTGAGAATCGGGCTGCGCGGGCGGGCACGCGTTTACGCGAGCGACGCGCTGGCGAGAGAAGAGAGCCGGGCTTCAGCCTGCCGAGACAGGCTGGTGAAGACCACTGAAACCTGATAGCCGCTGTGCCGGTTGCCGGAACACGATACGACCACGCCGGCGCAATTGACGCGCGCGTTGTCGTGAGGCGACTGAAGGGTGAGGGTCATCTCTGTCCAGGCAGGAAAAGGTGTCGGGCTGCGAAACTCGATGCCGTTCTTGCGAATCAGCACCGCATCGTGCGGCAGCGCGAGCTGCGTTTGACGAGCTTGTAGTGTGACCTGATCAAATGACCCTGCGCTGCTGGCTTTTCTTGCACTCATAGGACGGGCTTAAGGTAGCACACGCCCCCGAGCCGTCAACCATCTGCTGACTTTCCGTGATGCCGGCGAATTCGAGGCGACGGTTCTACCACTCGATCACGGCTGCGCCCCAAGTCAGTCCGGCACCAAACACAACCAGCAGGATCAGGTCACCGCGCTGCACGCGGCCGGTGCGCACTGCTTCGTCGAGCGCGATGCCGACGGAAGCGGCGGAGGTGTTGCCATACTTGTGGACGTTCACGAACATCTGTTCCGGCGTGGCGCCAAGGCGCTCCGCGACGGCATCAATAATCCGTTGGTTCGCCTGGTGCGGAATGATGCATTTGATTTGCGTGATATCGAGATCGCAACGGCGCAACGCCTCGCGCGCGGCGGTTTGCATGGCTTGCACCGCGTTCTTATAGGTTTCACGCCCGTCCATGCGGAGATGGTGCAAGCGGGCAACCACCGACTGCGCAGTGGCCGGACACCGGCTGCCCCCGCCGGGCATGCTGAGCAACTCTGATTTGTGGCCATCCGCACCCATGACGGCCGTGAGCAGGCCGTGGGATTGGGGCCGGTACTGCAGAATGGCGGCGCCTGCACCGTCCCCGAACAAAACGCAGGTGTTACGATCCTGCCAGTCGATGATCGTGGACAACTTTTCCGCGCCAATAACGAGCACCGTGTCGTAGGTGCGTGACATGATGAACTGCTGCGCGATCTCCAAACCGTAGATGAAGCCCGAGCAGGCCGCTTCCAGGTCGAAGGCCGCCGCCCGGTGCGCGCCGATTTTGGCTTGAATGAGGCACGCGGTGGACGGGAAAAGCATGTCGGGCGTGATGGTGGCCACGATGATGAGGTCCACCTGTTCCGCGGTGACGCCGGCATCCTGCATCGCGCGCAACGCGGCCTGAGTGCCCAGATCGGAGGTGTACTCATTGTCTGCAGCGATGCGGCGTTCTTTGATGCCGGTGCGGCTGGTGATCCACTCGTCCGTGGTGTCCAGCACCTGTTCCAAATCGGCATTGGTCATCACGCGCGAGGGAACATAGGCGCCGACTCCGGTGATTGAGCACGTGCGGCCAACGAAATTGTAGCGCGCCCGCGGGTTCTTGAATTTTCCGGAAGACGGGGGGCTCATGCGGGAATCGGAACAGCCGGCACGCCAGGCGCCGTGGCGAGCGCGGCGTTGGCACGAGCAATGTGTTGCGTGACCGTATGGTTCAAGTCGTGGCTGATTTCGCGGGCAGCGGCGCGGATGGAACTGGCGATGGCGCGCTCGGGTGATGAGCCGTGCGCCTTGATGACGACGCCGTTCAGGCCGAGCAAGACCGCGCCTCCCTACACA
>CAYJNU010000451.1:0-6616 GCA_964371005.1 uncultured Verrucomicrobiota bacterium
CACCTACACCGTGTCGCATGATCTCAAAAGCCCACTCATCACGATCAAGGGCTTCACCGGGGCGCTGCTTCGGGACGTGGCGGCGCACCGGCAG
Source organism: uncultured Verrucomicrobiota bacterium (assembly GCA_964371005.1). Classification (GTDB taxonomy): domain Bacteria; phylum Verrucomicrobiota; class Verrucomicrobiia; order Limisphaerales; family MWDV01; genus MWDV01. The sequence goes on from CAYJNU010000451.1 coordinate 95, forward strand.
GACCGCGTCACCGACGACTTGAAGCGCATCGCCAACGCCACCGACAAAATGGCGGAGTTGCTCAGCGACTTGCTCGAGCTGTCGCGCATTGGCCGAATGATGAATCCTCCGTCCGCCGTGAACCTGGAGACCCTGACCCACGAAGTACTCGAACTGCTGGCCGGTCCCATCACCACCTCCGGGGTCCAGGTGGTGGTGCAGCCCGGTTTGCCGAAAGTGTTCGGCGACCGTCGGCGCCTGCAGGAAGTCCTGCAAAACCTGATCGAGAACGCCGTCCGCTTCCGGGGGGACCAGCCCAAGCCGCGCGTGGACATCGGGATGCGGGAGGACCGCGGCACGCCGGTGTTCTTCGTGCGGGATAACGGCATGGGCATTGAGCCTCGCTATCACGGAACTGTGTTTGGCCTGTTCAACAAGCTGGATGCCCGCAGTGAAGGCACGGGCATCGGCCTCGCCCTGGTGCGCCGCATCATTGAGGTGCATGGCGGGCGGGTCTGGCTCGAGTCCGAAGGCCCGGGCCGGGGCAGCACGTTCTGTTTCACCCTTCCCGCACCACCTCAACCGAGAAAGGAACAACAAGCATGAACGGAGAACCGCTAACCATCCTGCTGGTCGAAGACAACCTGGACCACGCCGAGTTGGTCAAACGCAACCTCGAAACGTCCCTGGTGGCCAACCGCCTCTACCACGTCGAAGACGGCGCAGCGGCCTTGGACTACCTGCACGGCCGTGGCGGCTACACCGACCGTCAGCGCTTTCCCCGCCCGCACCTGGTCCTGCTGGATCTGCGCCTGCCTCGCATTGATGGCCTGCAGGTGCTGCGTGAGGTCAAAAGCCACGAGGAACTGCAACGCATCCCCGTGGTCATTCTCACCACCTCGGACGCCGAACGCGACGTGGCGCTCGCCTACCAGTACCATGCCAACAGCTACCTGACCAAGCCGGTGGACTTTGACCAGTTCTCCATGCTCCTCAAAGACCTGGGCTTTTAATGGCTCGCCTGGAACCGGCGTCCCTGGTAACCATGAACGGCATCCTGGCACCCGATACGCATCCGACAGAACCTTGCGCCGATCCTATGAAACACATCCTGCTGGTGGAAGATGAAGGTGGCCACGCGGAGCTGATCCGCCGCTCGCTCGCGGAAGCGTCCGGCGGATACACCATTACTGTGGCCGGCACCCTCCGCGAAGCCCAGGCCTTCTTGGCAGAAAGACCCCCGGCCCTCGCCCTCGTGGACTATCGCCTGCCCGATGGCCTGGGCAATTCGCTGGTGATGACCGCCAACGGACAGTTTCCCGTGGTTTTGTTGACCGCGTTCGGCAGCGAGCGCACGGCCGTGGACACCATCAAAGCCGGCGCGCTGGATTACATCGTCAAGTCGCCCGAAGCGTTTGCGGACATGCCGCACGTCATCGAGCGCGCCTTGCGCGAGTGGCAACACATCATCGAGCGCCGCAAGGCCGAGGAAGCCCTGCATGAAAGCGAGGCCCGCTTCCGCCGACTGCTGGAAACCACCCCCTACGTGGCGGTGCAAGGTTACACGCCGGGTGCCGGCGTGAACTACTGGAACCGCGCCAGCGAGGCCGTGTTCGGTTACGCGGCCGACGAAGCGTTGCAGCGCGATCCCGTGGAACTGATTGTCCCCCCGGATCGGCGCGAGCAGGTTCGGCAGGATATTCAAGCCATGACCCGCTCGGGCGAACCCATTCCGGCCCACGAAACCACGCTGCTGCGCAAGGATGGTTCCGCGGTGGCCGTCTTCACCAGCCACGCCGTCGTCGGCACGCGGGAAGGCCAGCCGCAGTTATTCTGGGTCCACATGGACCTGACCGAGCGCAAACGCGCCGAGGTGGAGCGGTTGGAAATGGAGCGCCGCCTCCTGCACGCCCAGAAGCTGGAGAGTCTCGGCGTCCTGGCTGGCGGCATCGCTCACGACTTCAACAACCTCCTCACTGCCATCCTCGGCAATCTCGAACTGGCCATGATGGATATCTCGGATGTGTCGCCGGCCCGGGAAAGTCTGTTGGACGCTCGCGCCGCCACTCGGCGAGCCGCGGATCTGACCCGCCAGATGCTCGCCTACTCGGGGCGCGGCCGTTTCCAAATCAGGAGCGTGAATCTCAGTGAGGTGGTGCGTGAGATGGCGCAGTTGCTGAAGGTTTCCATCGGCAAGACCGCCACGCTGCAACTTCACCTGGACGCCCATTTGCCCCGCATTCAAGCCGATGTGGCGCAGGTCCAACAGGTCGTGATGAACCTCATCACCAACGCTTCGGAGGCTCTGGACGACCGCGTAGGTTCGATCACCATCACCACCTCAGTGCGAGACTGCGATGAGGCGTGCCTGGCGGCGAGTCGCCTCGCCGAGAAAGCCGCGCCGGGACGTTATGTGGCGTTGGTGGTTACAGACACTGGCTGCGGCATGGACGAGAGCGTGCAGCAACGGCTTTTTGAGCCGTTCTTTACCACGAAGTTCACTGGGCGCGGTCTGGGCATGTCGGCGGTGTTGGGCGTCGTGCGGGGACACAAGGGTGCCATTTGCATCGAAAGTGCCCCCGGAGCCGGGACCACCATCCGTGTGTTATTCCCCATTGAGGAACCAGATGATGCCCCGCATCCGAAGGAGGGGCCGGAGTGTGAACCACCCAACGAGTCACCCACCACGTTGGTGGAGGGCATGATCCTGCTCGTGGACGACGAGGAGTCCGTCCGGCGAGTTGCTGAACGCATGCTGACCCGCGTTGGATTTGCCGTGGTCTGCGCTGAAGACGGTGAGGTGGCCCTACGCGTATTGGAGCAACACAAGTCCCGCATTACTTGCGTCCTGCTGGATCTCACCATGCCGAAGATGGATGGCCCCGCAACGTTGGCCGCGTTGCGACGCATTCACTCCACCGTCCCGGTTATTCTCGCCAGCGGCTACGACCAACAGGAACTGACCTCGCGCATGCAGGGGATCGGTTTTGCTGGTTTCGCGCAGAAGCCCTATCATCGCGAAACGCTGTTGGCCTTGATACAACAAGTCTGCCGGCACGCCACATGACCCGAGCACGTTGTTCGGTCATGGCAGGATTCCCGGCAGCGCGAGGGCAACGGCGCGCACGGAGTGCTTCCGGCGAGGATGGGGCAGGTCAGGAGTGAGTCAGCACGGTGGACCAACCGGCGCGGAGTTTCTCCGGTTGGGCGCCCTGGGCGCGCAAGCTGCGCAAACTCAGAGCATCGTGCCGTTTCGCCAGGCGCACCCCGTGGTCATCAGTCACCAGCGGGCAATGGAAGAACCGCGGCGGCTCGAAGCCGAGGGCGCGATAGAGCAGTAGTTGCCGGGCGGTGGACTTGAGCAAGTCCGCGCCACGCACCACCTCGGTAATCCCCATCGCCGCGTCATCCACCGTCACCGAAAGCTGATACGCCGGGACATCGTCGTGACGCCAAACGACGAAATCCCCGAAGTCACGTCCGGCGACAAACTGCTGCTCGCCAAACCCGCCATCCATGAAACAGACCGCTTCGCCATCCTGCACGCGAAAGCGCCAGTTCACTTTCGGATTTCGGATTTCGGATTTCGGATTCCCCGTTTGCGGGCGGCACGTCCCGGGATAGACAGGTTCATCCTCCCCTTGGTGTGGAGCGGCGAGTGCGCGCAACACATCCGACCGTGAGCAGGTGCAAGGGTAAACGAAACCGCCGGCGCGGAGTTTCTCCAGGGCGACGCGGTAGATGTCCATTCGCTCGCTCTGTGAATAGGGCCCAAACGCACCCTCGCAGTCCGGGCCTTCCTGCCAAATAAAGCCGAACCACCGCAGGTCTTCCAGCATCGCGTGAACGAACTCCAGCTTGAACCGCGTCGCGTCCAGGTCCTCATTGCGCAGGACGAGCACACCGCCATGCGCGCGGGCGCGCTCTTGAGCGATCCAAAATGTTCGGGCATGGCCGAGATGCAAATAACCCGTGGGCGATGGCGCGAGGCGTCCCCGATACTCATTGCGAGTGGCTGGTTGAGTCCTCAGAAGCGGGCCTCCGGATGGGTGGCCAGCCAATGCGTAAAACCTGGCAGCGGAGCACGCAGCATCCTTTCCGCTTTCTGACCATTCAGCGAGGTGTCCGGCGGACGCGGCGCGCCTTGATATTCCCCGAGCGAGGCCGCCTCAATCTTCGGGTTGAGTTGTGGCCACCGCGCCGCGAGCAACTCGCCGATGCGCCAGCGGGAAAGCCGCTCGCTTCCAGCAACGTGGTAGGTACCCGTCGCACCCGCGGCGATGAGTTGCCAAACTGCGCAGGCCGTTTCCACCGCGGCAATGGGTGAGCGGAATTCGTCGGTGAACAACCGCAACGTGCGCCCTGCCTGCCAAGCCCGGCGCATCTCCTCGTTGAATCCGCGATCCCCGGTGGGCGAGACGCCGCCATTCAGGGAGGTGCGGATGATCAAATGCCGCGGATGCTGCGCCACGATTTGCTCAGCGGCGAGTTTTGTTTCCGCGTAAACGCTCAGCGGATTGGTCCCATCCGTTTCCAAGTAGTTCCCCTTGCGTCCGTCGAAAACGAGGTCCGTGGAGAAGAAGACGAACGGCACGTCCGCCGCAAGCTCAGCCAGAATCTGCGTGACCTCGACGTTCAGCCGCCGAGCCAAGGCGGGGTCCGCCTGACAGGCGACAGATTTGCTCAGTGCGGCGCAGTGGATGACGAGCCCCGGGCGTTCGGCGGCGAAGAGCCTGCGCACTGCCGTGACATCCGTGAGATCAAGGGTTGGGCGGGTTAATGCGCGCGGTTGACAGCCAGGCGAGTGAGTGACGGCAGTCCCGACAAAACAATTCCCGATGAGGCCGCCCGCGCCTGTGATCCACGCAAGAGAATTGGAACCTGGCTCAGTCAATCAACCGATGGGTCAATCCAGCGTATGCGTCAATCCGCCGGTCTCGCAGGAACGGCCAGTGCGTGCGGGCGGTGTCCACCTGCCCGAGTTCCACGGGAACGATCAACGTCTCTTCCTTGTTCGCGCTGGCTTTGGCGAGGATTTCACCCGAAGTGCCCGCGACGAAACTCTGGCCCCAAAACTCAATCCCATCACCGCCAACACCAGCAAGAACTTCGTGGCCGATGCGATTGATGGAGGCGACGTAGCAGCCATTCGCAACCGCATGACTGCGTTGGATGAGTTCCCAAGCCGAATGCTGGTTTGGGCCAGCCTTGGCCTTCTCACTCGGATGCCAGCCGATGGCCGTGGGATAAAACAGAATCTCCGCCCCCTGCATCGCTGTGAGCCGGGCCGCCTCGGGATACCACTGGTCCCAGCAGATCAGCACGCCAATCTTGCCGTAGCGCGTCTGCCATGCGCGGAAGCCAAGATCACCCGGCGTGAAATAGAACTTCTCGTAGTACAGCGGATCGTCCGGGATGTGCATCTTCCGATAGCGGCCCAGGAGTGAACCGTCCGCGTCAATGATCGCCGCCGTGTTGTGATAAACGCCCGCGGCCCGCTTCTCGAAAAGCGAAGCGACGATCACGACCCGGTGCCTGCGGGCGAGCCGCCGGAACGCCTCCGTGCTCGGGCCGGGGATCGGTTCGGCAAGCTTGAAATTCGCGTGATCCTCGCTCTGGCAGAAATACTGGGAGCGGAACAGTTCCTGGGTGCAGACAATTTGCGCGCCGCCTTGCGCGGCCTGCTCCACGAGACTTAGCGTGCGGCGGAGATTCTTCGCCGGATCGGGCCCACAGGCGGTCTGAACGAGTCCCAAGCGGACGACGGTGGAGGAAGCCGGGCGCTTCATGAATCGGTCATGACTTCTTGAGGGCGGCCAGACTGCGATCCGTCAGAATCGTGCTTCCCTTGGCGCTGGCTTTGGGAACGATCTGGCCGAACAGCTCGCGGATGTACTTGCCGATGGTTTCGTTCGTCGGACCATAACCCGCATGATAGATGTAGTGCTCCAGGTCGTAGAGCAGTTCGTCGGCCGACGCGTACCGCCGCGCGATGTCTCGCGCGAGGGCCCGCTGGAGAATCTCATTCAGGTCCTGGTCAATACGCTTGTCCAACTCGCGGAAATCCGGGACGGGCATCTTCAAAACACGCTGCCGCGATTCTTCAGGTGACGCGGCCTTGAAGATGTTGTGCCCCAGCAGCAAATGCGCGAGGACAATCCCGGCCGAGAACAGGTCCGAGCGCTTGTCAGTGACCTGGAAGTTCGCTTGCTCCGGGCTCATGAAGTCGGCCTTCCCAGCCACGACTTCGCCCTCCTGGTCCGCCAGAAAACCGCGCGCCTTGGCGATGCCAAAGTCCGTCAGTTTCACGTCGCCCTCGAAGGCGATCATGATGTTCTTGAAGCTGACATCGCGGTGAACGATACCCAGCGGCTTGCCGTCCTTGTCCGCCTTTGCGTGCGCGTAGCCAAGCCCGCGGGCCACGCGGCTGACAATGAACACGGCCAGTTCCTTGGGCAGGACCCGCTGCTTGTCACTATGTTGCTGGGCAAACTGCTCCAGGTTCACGCCGCGGATAAGTTCCATGGCGATGAAGAACACGCC
>CAYJNU010000452.1:0-6615 GCA_964371005.1 uncultured Verrucomicrobiota bacterium
TTCGTCCGGGGTTAAGATCATGGCGGCAGCCTACCAACCCCGCCCCGGCAATTGAACAACAAAGAAGCGGGGACTTCGCGCCCTTCTCGGGCGGACTGGTGTCGCGCAATTTCGCTGAGAATCGCCGTCGTCGTGTTCGAAATCCACAGGGAGAGAATTCGCCGAATCCAGATGCCTTTGAACATCTCCTTGTCCCTGACGATGCAGCAAACGACACACAGCGTCGGACCGGGAAGCGCGGTGACGGCGAGCGGGATGGCCTCGGTCAACGCAGCATCAGGCGGTAGAACCTCTGTGAACTGCCGAGCGCGTCGTCGCGGAACACGGTCGTCCCGTCCGTGCCGATCTGGTTGGTGGCCGTCGCCGTCCAGATTGTCAGGTCGGGGCTGATCAGCAGGCAACACGTCTGGCCTGCGATGCCTGCTGCCAAGATGTCCACCCCGCCGCCCGGGGACGCCAGGGCCTTCGCACTGAGCCAATACTCGAAAGCCCCGATGTCCGCCGCCTGCCCATAGGGGCGCGGCACCCCGCGCTGGTCGGTCAGTGGCGCCGCAGCGGTGTCTCCCGCGTCAATCGCCGGGCTGCCGGGTAACAGGGCCAGGGTGAGCGTCGGTCCGCCGTTGTTGGCCAGCGGCCCCAGCTTCGGGTCGGTGTGGTTCAGGCTGCCGGTGTTGGTGAAGGTGCAAGTGCCATCGGAGCTAAGATTGTAGCCCAGGTCGTTGATCGGACCGACGGCGTTGCCTGGAGAGTTCGTTGCCAGAAGCGTGTTCAGCATCGGTCCGCCGACACTGACAAGGCCGCCCACGGCCAACCCGTTCGTTCCTGGATCTGCCGTGCCTACGCCAACACCGCCTGGTCCTCCGCCCCCTCCGGTGCCGGAGTTGGCCGCGATGGTGCAATTGGTGAGACCCAACCGTCCACTCGTGTCGTGAATCGCACCCAGCCCGTCTCCGCCACCCCCGCCGGCACCGGCGCCGGCATAGAAGTGTGTGGGCTGGGGCGTGAAGATGATGACGAAGCCGCCAGCACCGCCTTGCCCCCCATTGCCGCCGGTGGCGCGATTCCACGCCAACGTGCAGTTGACCAGGCTGGCCGCCCCGCCATTGAGGAGCACCGCCCCGACGCCCACTCCGCCCACTCCGCCGACGCCACCGCCGCCCGGTTCCAGGCCCGAATAGGGAAAGAGATCCGAAAAGCCATCCTGGCCAGCGCCGCCCGTTCCTCCAACGACATAGTTGCTGGCGAACAGACTGTTGTGGATTGCCAAGACACCGAGGTTGTCTATCGCGCCGCCACCAGCCGCACCGCCGGTACTTCCGGGTTGACCATCCCTAATCTGAGACGGCTCCCAGTCTCCACCCGTGCCGCCAGAGGCTGAGTTTTGCACGAACGCGCAGCCGGTCGCCTCAAAGACGCCTTCATTACAAATCGCACCACCGCCCGCCTCGACCCCGGCAGCTCCGGTCCCGTTGTTCGGAGCGTCCAGTCCCCGGGCGTGGTGGTTCATGAAAACGCAGTTCGTGGCTCTGACCGTGCCGCCCGCAGCAACGTACACCCCACCGCCGTTCGTGCTCAGACCGTTGGCAATCGTCAGGTTTACCAAGGTCAGCATCGAGTTGGTGTTGACCTGAAACACACGGACGAGATCGCCGCCGCTGATCGTTACCTGATGGCCGCTGCCGTCGAGAACCTTGTTGCCGACGATGTCAATCGGCCGGCTCAAGCTGATGGTTCCGTCGCAAGCAAACGTTACGGGTTCCGTGCCCGCCAAAGCCGCCCGCAGCGCCCCTTCGGTGGGACTGCCCACGGGGATGGTGCCCAAAGGAATCACCGTGAGCCTGGCCGGCGGACTAGTCACCGATCCAGCGTCATTGGCAATGACGACAACGTAATTCCCCGCGTGCGCGAGCTGGGCATTGTCCAGGCGGAGCACAGAATTGGTCGCGCCGGGAATCGGATTGGTGGCGTTGAAGAACCATTGGTAGGTTTCTGGATATCCGATGGTCTGGACGCTGAACTCGACGGTGCCGCTTTCCTCAATGGTCTGACTGTGCGGCGGCACGGCAATCGTGAGCGGGACCACGGTGAGGATGGCCGGAGCACTCGTCACGGTTCCCACGGCGTTGCTGAGAACCACGGTGTAGCGGCCTGCCTGCGACGGCTGGAGGTTGGTCAACCGAAGGAATGGGCCGGTGCCGGTCGCGATGGGGTTGGTTCCGTTGAAGAACCATTGAAACACCGGGTGTCCGGAAGCTTCCACGGCGAACTCCACGTTGCGCCCCTTCTCGATCGTCTGATGCTGCGGAGGCACGAGAATGGCCGGAGGCAGCAGACCGAGGGGGCGGCAAAATATCACGCCGAGATTCGCATTGCCGCCGGACGCGGTGGTTCCATACAGCATGTCACCGGAAAGGGCCAAAGACCCGGAACCGGCCCCCTGACTGCCGGTGAAGCTTTCGAGAACCGTGAAGCCGGTGCCATCCATTTGCATCTGGAACAGGGTGCCTTTCTCGTACCGCCCTCCCGCACTCGTCCGCCCGTAGAGCGTCGTGCCGACCGCCACCAATTCGGGGGACGGATATGCTCCGTTGGTGCCGTCGAACAGTCTGAGCACGGTGTAGTCACTGCCGTCCGTGTTGATTGTGAAAACCGTTCCCAATCCGGAGCCCGCTTTGCCATCCCAGGAATTGCCGCCGAAACTGGTGATTCCGTGGAGGGCGGTTCCGGACGTCAGCAAGACCTTGCCGGGATAGTGCCCGTCAGGACCGCCAAACACTTTCAACACCGAGAAACCGCTTCCGTCCGTGTTGAGCCGGAAAACCGAGCCGCCATAAGGGGCGATTCCACCGCCGTGCAACGCACCATACAAGGTCAGACCGTCCACCACCGGGCTCCTGGGGCTGTTGCCATCACCGAATGCCGCCAATTCACGGAGTACACTGAAGCCGCTCCCGTCGGTTTCCAATTTGAATACCGATCCGAGTTCATCCGCACCGCCCAAAGACGTCGTTCCGTGGAGGGTCGAGCCGGACAACGTCAATCCCGAGACTCCCGCACGGTCGCTGGCTTCGCCGAGATGCTTGAGGATGGCAAAACCGCTGCCGTCGGTGTTGATCTTGAAGACCGTGCCGGCACTGCGAGCGCCGCCTTGGTAGGTAATCCCGTAAAGCGTCGAGCCAGACAGCAACAGATTCAGCGGCGTGGACCCGTTCGTGAAGGCGAACTCCTTGAGCACGGTGAATCCGCTGCCATCCGTGTTGATCTTGAAAATGACGCCGGAATAGAAACTGCCACCCCACGGGGCCGCTCCATACAGCGTGGTCCCAGACAACACCAGGGATCCCGGTTCACGGCCATCGTCACCTGTAAAGTGATGGAGGACCCGGTAGTGCTGCGCCCAGCCTGCCGCCGTGGTCAGGCAGCACAGCGCGAGTGCCAGGCCTGCCCGGCTCCGCATAGCTTGGGTGCGAATCAAATCTGTGTTTCTGGTGCTTGTACTCATGGCAGACTCCTTTCGTGGTGTCGGGAATGATCGTCGAAGCTCATACATTGGTTTTCTGACGCAATGCCTTGCCGCATACCCCTCGCGCCGGATTGTCGCTTACACCCATGCACCCTCCAGGCACAAGCCTCAACTCATGGTTTGAGCACGGTTTCAGCTTCGCTGCTCGCGAAGATTAACCGCATTGAGCGAGCCCACGGTCGCCAACTGATCGTGGCGGCGAAGCGGATCGCGCCTGCGAAACCGGGAACACAATCCGGGACGGAGGCGCTTTACACCGGGTGGACTTTGCCGGCAACACGGAAGCGGTCTTGACGCCCAGGGCCGGCATCTAACCACCAGTTTACAGAGCAGGCTGTCCAGAACTCAGATCAGGGTGTGCAGTCAGACGCACAGTTGTCGGCCTGGGCGGGCGCGGTAAGATGGGTCAGAACCGTGCGAACGCCTAAAAGCGGGCGTGAAAAGGCCGATCCACCGTCGAGTGGCGCTCCGAAGGCCGCGAATTCACCCGCTGTATGACGAGTCGCATGAGACGACCATTTGCCGGAATCAACATGCCGACCAAAGATCATAGACGATGCGCCAAGGAGTTGGTGGAAGCCTTGGAATCCCGGCTGCACGCCGGCCCGCCGGTCTGCGAAACGGAAATCCTGTCGGCGAGGGAATTCCTGCGGCAGCACGATTTTTCGCTGGCCAGCGACTATTTCGACCGCCTCGCGCGGATCCGGGAACGGATGCACACCCGGCCAGCCACGCTGCCGCAGGAAAAGCGCAATTATGGAGGCAAGGCGGCGGGGAGCTGGATGCAGGTGCTCTCGGTTTACGACCATGTGATCCTCTCCACCTGCTACGAAGGGGAGTTCAATCTGCGGCGCGGCCGGGTGAAGGTTTCCCATCGGTTCAACCAGGCGGGCCGGATTGACTTCGTCGAACTGAAGCTTCTGCGCTCGTTACAGCCCGGCTTGGATGGCGCGATCCGAAAACTGCTGACGATCAAAGACTATCCAGGCCTTCAGAAGGACTGGCAGGCCGCGGAGGCTTACGCGCTGCGGGTGTTACCTCAGGAGTTGATTTTCCTCTTCACGGACATTTTTCGATGTCAACGGCCGGAAATCCTCGGCTGGCTGATCAACATCGGACATCGCACCGTGGCGGATTTGCTCGACGACCTGAGGGAGCGACCCGCCAACAATCCCGTTCCGAGCCCCGATGGCAATCCGAATCAATTGAACCTCGAAGCGGTTCTGGCCGACGATGTGGCCCTGCCGATCCTGGAACAGGCCGCGGCCATGGAATCCGTCGTGGAGCCCAATGATCCGCAAACCGTGATCGTCCGATACGCCCGCAAGTCGCTCCATCCGATCCGCCGGCTCGAGGCCCAGGTCGCGGCGTGATCAGTATTGAACGACGGCGTTCCGAATACGCCGCAGATCAACGGTCGAGCCTGCGACTCCACGCATGCCCGATGCTCGCCGATTCCCGATCCAGGCCGCGCCGGCGCCAAAATTCCGCGTGGTCATCCGCGAGCGAGAAGATCGCACCTTGCGAATGGAAACCCATGGCCAACCCGAGGTAGTGGAGATTGCGTCAAGGTGAAAACGCGTGCCCGGGAATGGTGCAGGTTGGCGGTGTCGACACCGGATTGAGCGTGTATTGGCCGCCCGCCGGGCACTGCGGCAGAAGATTGTCCTTGAAGAACTCCAGCAGGTCTTCCGCGCCAGGGATCACGTCATCGGACTTTTTGTTTTCCAGCGCCCACTGCACCTTGGCGCTCTGAATCGTCTGGAGGTTTCGGATGCAGGTGTTCACCTGCTCTTGTTGCGGCGAGGGCGCGATCCCGTAGCGGCGTTGGAAGGCCGCCACCATCTCCGGCGGCATCTGCGCGGCGTTGGGAACGTTCGTGGCGAGGGCTTGGGTCTGCAATTGCGCTGCCTGGGCCCGGGCTTGGGCGCGCTGAACCTCGACCTGGGCCGTCGCGGCCTGTTGCGTGAGTTGCTGGTTCGCGTTGCGCAACTGCTGGATTTCGTTCCGCAAGCGCAGCAGATCGCGGTTGTCCTTGCGCAAGCGTTCCAGTTCCTGGCTCGAAACCTGAGCCGCTTTCAACTCGGCGTTCTCGGCGCGCACCGCCTCGAGTTCTTGAACCTCTTCCTCCAGTTTCGCCAGCGCCTCGGCCTTGGACTTGCCGGCGACATGGAAGAAATAAGCACCGCCCAGCGCGAGTACGACCAGCACCCAAGGCAGAAATGTCTTCATGATTTGCGCAACAACGGTTGGTTTGTCTAACGATCAACTCACCGATGGCGGCCGCTCCGCGGCTCCCGAATCGGCAACCGTCACCGGCTGTCTGCCATTCGGGGCAGCGCCGGGTTCGGCGTCCTTCGTTCGCCCAACAAACAACCCGAACCCCATGCACGCGAAGGGCAGCAGCAAGGCCAGACATGCTTGCACCACGTAGCCCGCGCCGACTTGTCGCAGGACTTCGGTAGAGTACTCGACTATGAAGCTAATCGAGTTGTAAGCCCAATTGGCGGCCAACAAAGCAATAACGATTGCAGCGTAGTTCCTGCGACGACACAAGAATTATCCTATGGCCGCCACGGCCGCCCCACGAAGCCACAAGAACCAGTCCGCTAATAAGAATGAAGTCACATCCATAGCCTGCGTCGAACCGGCAAATCTCGTTGAATGGTACGCGGGACGGGGGTCGAACCCGTAACCTCTGCCGTGACAGCAGAGCCTCGCAACCGGCGTATCTCCCACGTAACTCGCTGAGATACTTATGCTTAAGAATATCGTAACACAGCCTGATGAAATCCGCGAGCCCGAAGTCTCCCGCACCATTCCGCACCATTCCGCACGATCCGTGTCAAGAAATGTCAAGGAACCTGGTTCGGTTGCCTGCTCATACCCCACCAACGCCAGCATGGGGTCAGGAGCGGGGCCAGCGGAAAGTCCCAGCAGAACGCCCGTTGCCAGAGCCGTCATCATCTCGGCCCAGCCTAGCGTGTTGGTTCGGCAAGCGCAGTTCGATTTCGACAGCGTCTTGCCGACCGACTCGGGTGGCGGCGAATGAAGCCGCCTCAGTCGGCAAAGACGAGACAGCGTGCCGCTTG
>CAYJNU010000453.1:0-6594 GCA_964371005.1 uncultured Verrucomicrobiota bacterium
GTCCTTGGTGTTTCGCCCCGCTCTGGAAAAAGCCAGTTTTCGGCCAGACACTAAGGAGAAGGTAGCTTTCCATGATAAACCACGCGACTCTCTCGACAACTCACAATCTGAAGCGGCTTCACAATCGCGCCCTGGGGCTGGGCTGGCTCTGCTTTCCAGTGCTGGCGCCGCGCTTCTGGCCGCTGAAAAGGACGCAGAGCGCAACCGGTTCTATCAATCCCTGTGGGAAGTCAGCTACTCCCAGAGCGACGCCGCGGCACTCACTGCCGAGAACATCGACTGGACCACGAATTGGCTATCCTACTCCCGGATGAAAACGGGCGAGCGAGCGCAGCCCGCCATCGGCCGTTCGCTCGCCCGGCTCTGCACGTCCCGGGTGTTGGAACTCACAATCTGTCGCAGTCTGTCGCAGAGTCCTTTCTTGATTGTGACCACCGCGGTCTGCCAATATCCGCGCCTTCTGCGACCGGGATGGTCGCGCAGTTTGTTTTTATATGAGCAAGAATGTGAAGAGAGTGGGAATCCTGACGGCCGGCGGATTGGCCCCGTGCCTCAGCGCGTCCATCGGCTATTTGATTGAGAATTACAGCCGCAAAGCGCCGGACGTGGAGATCATCTGTTACGTCAACGGCTACATGGGGCTGCTCAAAGGCGAGAGCCTGAAGGTAACCCCCGCCGTGCGCCAAAACTGGAAGGCGTTGGTCGAGCACGGTGGCAGCCCCATTGGCAACAGCCGCGTCAAGTTGACCAACGTGAAGGACTGCCTGAAACGCGGGCTCGTCAAAGAGGGCCAGGACCCGCAGAAGGTCGCGGCTGACCAATTGGTCAAAGACGGCGTGGACGTGCTGCACACCATCGGCGGCGACGACACGAACACCGCCGCCGCCGATCTCGCCAAGTTTCTCAAGAACAATCAATACGACCTCACCGTGGTGGGCATGCCCAAGACGATTGACAACGACGTGGTGCCCATCCGCCAGAGTCTTGGCGCGTGGACGGCCGCCGAAGAGGGCGCGCATTACTTCGCCAACGTCGTGGCCGAGCACAACGCGAACCCGCGCATGCTCATCATCCACGAAGTCATGGGCCGCAACTGCGGCTGGCTGACCGCCGCCACCGCCGTGGAATACGGGAAGCTGATGGAACAAATGCTCTTCGTGCCCGAACTCGGTTTGAGTTGCGAGCGCCGGGAAGTGCATGGCGTTTACATTCCTGAGATGGCCCTCGACATTCCGGCGGAAGCCGCCCGCCTGCGGCAGATCATGGACAAACATGATTGCGTAAACCTGTTCGTCTCCGAAGGCGCGTGCGTGCCGTCCATCGTCGCGCAGATGGAAGCTCGCGGCGAAGAAGTGCCGCGCGACGCTTTCGGCCATGTGCGGCTGGACAAGGTCAATGTGGGCGCGTGGTTCGCCAAGCAATTTGCTGACATGCTGGGCGCCGAGAAGACTCTCGTCCAGAAGAGCGGATATTACAGCCGCGCCGCCGCCGCCAACGTCGCCGACCGAAAACTCATCAAGCGTTGCGCCACCAAGGCCGTGCAATGCGCGCTGGCCGGCAAGGGCGGTGTGGTGGGCGAAGACGAAGAGCGCGGCGGCAAACTCCGCGCCATCGAGTTCGAGCGCATCAAGGGAGGCAAACCTCTCGATGTTCAATCGGAGTGGTTCGTGCAATTGCTCAAGGACATCGGCCAGCCAATGGGGGCCGCCGTCCAGGTGCAACACTGAGAGCTGGTTACTCGTTCGGAGGGGAGGCGGAGATGCCGTGTGGCACTTCCGCCTCTTTGCTGTTGTTGTGGCTGGCTGGCGGACAAGGACGTGGTTTCGCCGCGAATGAGTATTTGCTGGCGGCGGCGAAGGATTTCCCGCTGGAGAATGAACGGAAGCCAATTACATCATGCGCGCATCGAAAGTCTTTTTGCTCATCGCAGCGGTCTGCCTCACGTTCGGGCTGTTACTCGTCACGAGGGTGATCGCTGTCGGCAGCCTGGCGGCTGCTTACGTCCTGCTTCCGATCGGCGTGGTGTTCGCCGAGATGTATCTGATCTGGCGGGCCTTGGAGAACCAGCCCGCCCAGTCCGCCGGCGAAGCCCCGTCCTCTCAGAAGACCAGCGATGTTGCCACGGGATGCGGCTGCACCTGCAGCTCTGGACGCAGGGATTGATGACCACGGGTCAACAAGCCCCCTTCGCGGCACCCGGCGCGTCACTTGCACCGGACCAGAACGCGCAGACGCTTTGCGGACCAATTGCCGGCGTTTGCCGCGAACGTCCAGTCCGGATTGTCGGTGGGCCGGTTGCCGATCCCGATGTCCGCGCCCTTGCCGTCGCGCCAGTGGTTCACCGCGAAGAGCGTCTGTTTGGCGTCGTGGTTATGCACCTGCAGGCAGCCGTAGCCGTCCGAAGGCTCGCTCGGTTGATCGCCGAAGTCGTAAACCTGCCCGGAGGCGTTGGGCACGTTTGCCGCGTTTGCCTGGCCATAGTTGTTTGGCCAGAGCTCGATGTTGCCGCCGCTCAGGTTCGTGCCGGTGACGATGCCACGAACGTTGGAATACACATTCAAGTTGGCCACGTTCTGCTGGAAACGGGCTTTTGACGCCACCGTCGGGATTCCGATTTTGTCCAGGGAATCAGTGAAGGCGTCCATCGAAACATAGAGATACTGTGTGTTGCCGTCAGTTGTCTGCAATTCGAGGAAGTAGGCGATACGATCAAAGCCGGAGCTGATCTTCGCCCGGTTATCCACGTCGTAGCTGATGCTCGCTCCGAGTCTGGCCAGGTCCAGATCGAGTGCCACTTGATACTGTTTCGCTTCCGGCACCTTCAGACCCAGCAAATCGCGGTTCGGAACGTCGCCCGCCCGAAACGCTCCCGCCGGCAAACCGGCAGAGTTCATCAGGTTCGGTTCGGCCAGCATGTTCCAGGCAAACCGCATGGCTACCGGATGCTTCACCTCCGGCGAGGACAGCACCACGCTCGCCCCGTCAATCCGCGCCTCTGCACTCACAAACCCGCCTTCGTCCGAATCAATGATCTCGAACCAAGTCAGCGATTTCCCGTCGCGGCTCCGCAGCCCGCCAGCGACGTGATTGAAAGTGATCCGCAGCTTGTCGCCTTCAAGGTTCATAGCTTTGAATGTGGGGCCGCTGAAGATCACATCGGATTTACCGTAGTTCTTTGCCAGTGCCCAGGCAGCCAGCCGCCGTCCGACATCCTGTTTGTTCGCCGGATGGATATCCTTGAGGTTGCCGATGTCGTTGATCACCGCCATGCCGGTGTTGGGAATGGATTGAGCCTCCGCCTGCGCCTCCCAGAACTCGCCGATGCGTTCTCCGTTGCCGCTGTAATCGTAAGGTGCGATCTGGACGTAGTAGAACGACAGCGGATCATCAGCCCAGACCTGACGCCAGCCGGCGATCAACGCCTTCATCCGTTCGGTGTAGAGTCGTCCCTCGCTGGAATTGGACTCGCCCTGATACCAGATGGCGCCGCGCAGCGGGAACGGCTGCAACGGATGAATCATGCCGTTGTAAAGCGCCGTGGCCTGTTGCAGTTCATGCGGTGGCAGCAATTCCGGCGGGAATGTTGGCATCGTCGGAACGACGGTTTGCCGGGTGAGTGCCTGGCGGGCCGCGACCAGCCATTGCTCGGTTTCTTTGAGCGTTTGTTCGAGTCGCTGCTGATGCCGCACGGTGCGTGGATCGCCCAACTGCACCAGCTCATTCTCCTTTTGCAGAGCAGGCACGGCGGCGAATCCCTCGGGTGGCGTCCAGGACTCAATGCGCGTGCCACCCCAGGTCGCATCAATCAATCCCACGGGAACGCGGAGTTGTTGCTGTAACTCCCGTCCGAAATAATACGCCGCCGCAGAGAAGCCACCCCAACCGCCCTCGGCGATGGTTTCAGGAGAACAGACCTTCCAGCGGCCTTCCGGTTTGGTCTCACCCGGCTTACCGGCGTCGAGATCCGCCTGCGGTTCGGGCGTCCAACGGTTCGCCACCATGAACAGCCGGATGTCAGGATGATTGGCGGCCGCTATTTCTTCTTTGCCATCGCGGCAGGACCCGATGCCCATTTCCATGTTCGACTGCCCCGAGGCCAACCACACTTCGCCGATCAGCACATCTTCGAACACCACTTCGCTTGTTCCTTTGACTTTCAGCGCAAGCGGCCCGCCCGCTTTCCGAGCCGGCAGAGTGATCTTCCATTCCCCGCGCTCGTTGGCCTTGGCCTGCCGCGTTTCAGAACCAAGCGTCACCGCGATGGTTTCGTTTGGATCGCTCCAGCCCCAGAAGACCAGCGGTTTTTCCTGTTGCAGAACCATATGGCTGCCGAACACGCGAGGCAAACGCACCTCCGCCGACGCCAAGGGTGACCACGCCAGGCTGAGGGTGAGACACAACATCAGACGGCAGATATTTTTGAAGAAAGGGGTTCTTTGCATATTGGTTTTTGCGGTGGTCAGTATTTTAGCCCGGGACGGGAGACGTCAAGGATGTTCGGGGCAGAAACTGCGTGGTTCGAGGAACTCACGGCTGCTTGCGGCGATGACCACGCCCAACAGACACGCCCAACGCGAAGGTCCCGATCACCAAGAGCAGCGCGGTGGAAGGCTCGGGCAGCACAGTGAACTGCGCCTGGAAAACCGTGTCCCACGATAACTCGCTGACCTGCCAGTCTTCGGTGGTCCACCTCGACACATCGCTGAGATTGTTCAGCGTCGCGACGCATCCATCCGCGTAGGCATCCGCGGCAAAGGGGCTGCCCACATAAACCGAACTGGCGATGCCATCCATGTATAGCGAAGTGCTCAGAATCATCACATACGAGCGCTCCGGCTGAAGCTGGAGGCCCAAATGGTCGAACCGATACTCCGCCCAGGAAGCGACCGGATTGACGCTCGTGGTGACCAAGCCACTATCGTAAAGCACTTCACCCATCGCGTGGGTGCCGGACCACTCCATGACATAGAATCCGAACCTCAACGGGTCCGGATCAAATGCCGGCGAATCGCTCAGCCAGATTGAAAAACTCTCCAACCACGGAGTGCCCGATGGCACTCGAATCGTTTGCCCATAAGTGGCAACGGGTGCGAAAGCTGATTCCGGCTCTCCCAACGGGATTCCAAACGCGCTTGTACCATTCCAAGCAGCATGGGTGTCAATCAGGGCGGCGGCTGTGCCCGCGTTGGTCACGGAGGGCCCAGCGCACAGCGCGCCGAACAGAATCAAGACGCACAGACGAGCCCAAGTCCGGAACTCGGCCGCCGAAGTGATGCTGAATCGCGCTGAGTTGTTCATTCTCCTTGGTCAAACAGGTCCCGCTTGACTGATCCAAAGTCGTTCAGGAGCGGCGAGAAACGCCGCGTCGAGTTCTCGGCACCGTCGGGCAAACGCTCCCCCACCGCGCAAAAGGCGCGGCGTTCCGGATCGTGTCGAGGCGGCATAAGCATGCATTGCCGTAATGCGGAACGACTGTTCATGATTGGTGTCGTCGGGTCAAGCTTGCAGGAGGCCAAAACACCGTGTAACCCAACAGCGAGGTCGCTGAGCCGTTGAAGGTTGAATCGCTCCGGCTGTTCCTGACGCTCCGGATCTGAGAGTTTTCTTCGCTCACAGGGTCGCCCTTCCGATCTCTATTTCAAGTACCCCCCTCGAAAGGATTCCGGACCTGCAGTTTCTTCCGGGCTACGTCTTTCGAGTTTCAGATTTCATTGGGAATGACGGGAGGGTATTCCTGTGGGTGGCTGTCACATGAATTGCCTCGATTGGACTCTGACCACACCGGAGGAAAACCTCGCCGCAGACGAGGCGCTGCTGGATTGGTGCGAAGCGTGCGCTGCGGCTGAGGCGTTGCGGTTTTGGGAGTCGCCGCGGCATTTCGTCGTTTTGGGCTATGCCAACGCCCTTCATTCCGAGGTGAATGTGGCGGCGTGCGCGGCGCGTAACGTGCCGATCTTGCGACGTTGTACGGGCGGCGGCACCGTGCTGCAAGGGCCGGGTTGCCTCAACTACACGGTGGTCCTTCGCATTGCCGAGGACGGTCCGACGCGCAACATTTCCGCGACGAATCAGTTCGTCATGGAACGCAACCGGGCGGCACTCGATTCCGCACTCCGCACTCCGCACTCCGCCATCGGAGTCCGCGGTCACACTGATCTGACGTTGGACGGCGTGAAGTTTTCCGGCAACGCCCAACGCCGGAAACGCCGGTGTCTCCTCTTTCACGGCACGATTTTGTTGAATTTGGACTTAGATCTGGTCGAGGAGTTTTTGCCCATGCCCTCGCGACAGCCTGACTACCGCCAGAACCGTCCCCATCGCGAATTCATCCGGAACCTCCCGCTTTCGGCCGACGCCGTGAAAGAAGCCCTGACCGTCGCTTGGGCTGCTAAACCGGCGTCCGCTCCTGCCTTGGGTGGGGCGATCAATGTTTTATTGGAGATGAAGTACGGTCGGCAGGAATGGAATCTGGGGAACACATCTCCCGCGAACGAACCCACCTTGCCGTAGCATGCCCCGTGTGGGTGCCGACCGCCCACGCCCCTCCGCTGAAGCGGAGGCGTTGCCTCAGCTTGACGGCGCGCCGCAGAGTAG
>CAYJNU010000454.1:0-6571 GCA_964371005.1 uncultured Verrucomicrobiota bacterium
GTTCTCACCTTCTTTGCAGCTTTGAGCAAGTCGCTCTTTCCTTTCTTGGCGGATTGACCCGAGCCAATATCCAACAACTCAAGACGTTCAACATCTGCTGCGAGTATTCTCAGTCGGCCTCTGCCGGGTTTCTTCTCGATGGCGTGTAATGCCAGAGTGAAGTCTTTGATGAGGTTCTCGATCTCTTGAGCCGCCTTACCTTCAGTTGCGTTGGCCGCCTTCCTTAGTGTCCTCAGCATCCGTATCAGACGTTGTTTCGTCGGCCCCAACTGCGGCCAAGAGAGAACTGTCTGGATCGCCCGCTTAATTTCCCCGAGGCGATGTGACGAGGTTTCCCGAATAGCATCAACAGCCGATTGCTCATCGCCTTCGTAAAATCCACTGCCACCATTCCAAGGCGCTACAATCGGAGTCGGCTGGTAGCTGTTGAGAAAGAACTGCGCGAGCGTTCCCTGATCGAAACGCGATTTCAGCATGAAGTTGTCCTCTTTCCAGTAGCAGGCGGCTGATGCGTCGCCATGCCCCGACTCCGCGACGATGCGCAGGATGCCGAGAGCTTTCAGGTAGTGCGCGAGTGGAACCGGGGCGCAACCGTTGAGGATGATTTCAGGCATGGCAGTGGCTCATGTTCATGTGGTTGCTTCGCGAGATGCCCGCGCATCCGCCGCGCGGAGCACGGTTTCGAGGTAGGCCAGACGAAACGGGCCGAGACGATCGCGCAATTCGACAGTGCGGGCGAGCCATGACGGGCCGCGCTCTTTGCTCTCGCCCATCTGCATGAAGCTGAGGTCAAAGGCAACGGGCGGTGTCGTGATCTCGCCCAGCGGAACAGACGGCAACGCGTCGCCATCCCAGATGCCGCGGGCAAATAGGCGGTCGTCTTCCGGCGCGGGCTCATTGGGCAGCGAGCGGATGGACAGGCGCACCTTCCCGTGATGCGCCGCTATGAGGTAGGCGACAAGGTCGCGCTCGGATTCTTCCTGCGGGCCAACGAGCAGCCAGGCGAGGGCGGAGGCGAGTTCATGGCGCAGACTGCGGTAGTCTCTCGCTCGGGCTGGGGGCGCAGGCGGGTTCTTCGATTTAGCGTAGAGTGCCGCGGCGTCTCCCGGCTGGTGTGGCCCGTCTCGCAGCATTTTCTGAAACTCTGGGTGCGCCTTGCCGACATCGTGCCAGAGCGCGGCGAGGCGAAGTGCCGCAGCCTCGGTCTCGCCAAGACCGATTGCCGCAGACAGACGCGAAGTCTCAGCGACGACTTGCGCCGCATGGTCCGCGATGATTTGCCACTCACGGGCCAAGGAGAGGCGGTTTGCGCCGTAAGCTTCCAATGCCTCAGCCGTAGGCCGATGCGGCGTGGGTTTGTCCTTTGGATCACCAGTCCAGCCAGTCGCGTCACTGTAGCCACCCGCCTTAACATCCGCGAGATAGACGCCACCGGGTCGCGCGTGTGTGGTCGGCTCCCAATTCTCGGCGAGCGGATTCCAGCGCCAGGCGCGGGGTTTCTTGCTGAGAAACTTGGCCGCGTCGCCGATGGAGATTCGGCAAAGCTCCGTGCGGGTGGGTGCTGGTTCATCTTCTGACGGTCCATCGTCTGCAATGTCGTGCCAGTAGAATTGCACGTCATTGTATCCGCCGTCGCGGATGTAGCGGGAGATGTCCAGGTCCTGACCGCAAAGGTCTGGCGTGGTATCAAAGAGGTCCACCAAATCGCGGCGACGGATCACCGGGCGAATGATCGTCTCTTCAGTCACATTCACATTGCCCAACGCCTGCGGGCTGACATCGGCCAGCGGCGACAGTGCTGCTCTGGCCTTGTCTAGCTCCGGCTTGGTGTACGGCAGGACCAGATCGTCTTTGTCATCTTTGGGCGTGATGTCCACCCACAGCACTGCCGCGTCTGGGATCTCTGCGCGACGGTTGCAGCGACCGATGCGTTGGACCAACGAGGACCACGGTGCGAGTTCAGTGATGAGAAGGCCGGTGGAGACATCCACGCCCGCTTCGACCGCTTGTGTGGCTATGACGATGCGGTCGCCTGTGGCGAAGAGCAACTTCGCGTGGCGTTCGCGATCCACGGGCCGAAAGCGCGAGTGAATAAGGGCGGCGTTCTCTGGCTGGTGGTAAAGCGGCTTCTTGCCGGTGGCCAGAGCTTCGAAAACCTCGCGTGCCCGGCTCACCCGGTTTAGGACGACAAGCGTGAGCGTGCCTGATTGGTGGCGCTCGTTGACGAGGCTGGCCAGTGATTTGGCGTAGTCCTTCTTGCTTGCTGCTGTGAGTTCAACTGTGGCACGTGACAGCTTTTTCGGAGCGGTGAACAGTTCATTCGGCCTACCGGTGGCCTTCTCCTCCCGACTCAGTTCCAACACCGGCCAGCCAGTGGCAGGTCTTGGGTGATCCACCTGGGTGAGGCGCGAGTCATCGAGGGTGGCGCTCATCCACCACGTCGGGCAGGCGCCGGAGGTTGGCATCCTGCCGTCCTGGCGGAAGCCGTCCAGTTGCGCACTCGTCTCGACGCCCACCCCCATAAGCTGCGTCTCATCCATGACCCAGAGGCAGTCGTTGTTCAGCAGGCCGAAGTGCATCGGCCAGCGGTAGCGGCTCATGCCGTATCCGCGATTTAGCGCGCGGGAGAGCAGCATTTCTTGCGTGCCGATCAAGATGGCGGGCTTTTCTGGGTGGACGTCCCACTCGCCGGCGTCTTCGCCACCCATCAAGACATGGACTCCGATGTCCACTGGCAGCGCACCGGCTGACTTCAAGTTGGCCAGCCATTCCCGCGTGTTCTTTTCCGTCTGTTCCACAAGCGTCCGCATGGGCAGGCAGTAAACGAGTCGGCGGGGCCACCGTGGCGAATTGAGGGTTGAGGGTTGAGAGGTGAGGGACGGAAGCAGACGATTTCAAAGCCAAGCCAGCACCACGCCGGCGGTCTTGCCCAAGCCGGTGGGGATGTTGATGAGCTTGGATGCGCAAGTTGAGCCATGTGTAAATTGTCCAGTCGGATCAGCCGCCTCGCCACCAGCGAGTCGGCATTGATACTGAAAGGGCGAGTCGGTCGTCTTTCTCGCAGCTTTGAAGAAGTCGTCGAAGTTCATTTGACGTTGGTTTATGGTCCAACCTTTCCCTGGAAGACGGGACGCGGTAGGCTGCGCCGGTGCGACAGGCTTGCAGGAGTTTGAAGGCAGCCTGGCAGAACGCCGGGACGCAGAAGACGGCTTACGCGGCAGCCGCGATGGCGACGCGCTTGGAGTCGGCGGAGATGCCGTCCGGCAAGCACACGCGCCAGCTTCGCTCGCTCTGGTCCACGCGCAGCACGAGGCTGGCTTCGCCCGGCGGTTGGGCGCCCGCGGCATCCAACAGCACGAAGTCCGGCCCCATCTGGACCACGGGGATGGAGTTCCCGCGGAGCAGCAGCTGAGAAGCGCGGGGTGCTCGTGGTTCCGGAGGGCAAGCTGTCCGCTGCGACGCTCAGCGGAGCGGGCAAACAAGCGTTGCCGGTGGGACAGTTGTGGCTCGCCGGCTTGGTTCTGACCACGGACGGACAGGCGGTGGCGAAGGAACAACTCAAGCTGGTGACGATTGAGCACGAGGGCAATCAAGTCACCCTGTCACTCTGTGTGCTCGGCGTGCGGAAGAGTGCGGGCGATCGCTTGGAGTTGTTGGTGTTTGGCAAAGGCAAGGAGCCGTTGCTGGTTGAGCCGCTCCAACCCGCGACGCGCGAAGTGCGAGCGCCGCTGGAACTGAAGGCGGAACGCGAAGGCGAAGCTGCAGCGCGATTGACCCTCAGGCTGGTCGGGAAGTACGAAGCATCGTTCCGGGTTCAAGCGGCGAACGAATAACGCGCGCAGTCCCACGGCCTGGCCGCCCATTGCCTTCATGAAACAAGTCACCGACCGGCAGTCTGCGCGTTCCAGAAGAAGCACGTCATCGCGACGGTTTGAACGAGGTCTCGCAATGGGGATCGCTTTCTTCGCAGCTGTCCTCCTGCTTGCAACTAAGATGGCCGCGCAGCCTGCGCCGGCGGCATCCAAGACGGGGGGTGGACTCACGGTCCGCGTGGATGCATCCGCAGCGGCGCCACGTTTGGTGGTCAATGGTCGCCCCGTTCGCGGGCGCATGTTCTTCGGCGGACCGGGGACCGCGCCGATCCGAATCGAACCCGCCGGCAAATCCATCGAGTTCGAGTTCACCGCCGAGAACGACTCGCAAGGCGCCGGCACGCTTCACTTTCGCTTCGGCCAGTTGCCGGGCGACGTGTTCCTTGACAATATCCGGATTGAAGATGTGGCCTCCGGCAAGGGCGTCAGCCCGCTCTCCGATTTTGAGAGCGGCCCGGATTCGTTCTCCCGCGCCTGGACCTTCTGGCCTCCGGGAGCGGCGAACACCGTCGGGACCGTGGCCGTCGAGCCGGGCGCTGGCGCCAACGGGACGGCCGGCCTGCACGTGAACCTACGTCAACCCGTCAACGGTCAGTGGCCCGACTGGCATATCTACCATTTGCCGAACCTGACCCTCGTCCGTGGGCATCGTTACCGCGTCACGTTCTGGGTGCGGGCGGAACCCGCACGCCATTTGACGGTGGCGCTCTATCGGCCGGGCAACCCGTTCGTTCCGTTGGGCGGCCCGCCCGGGTTGTTCGAGTCGCAGATCAAGATGGCGGCGCAGGTTGGCGTGGACTTCGTCAGCTTCCCACTGGGGATGCCCTGGCCCGCCCCGGGAGAGCCAACCGACTGGAGCGCCGTTGACTGTGCCTGCGAGCAGGTGCTCCGCGCCAATCCGAAGGCCCTACTCCTCCCACGATTCGGGGCCGACCCGCCGGATTGGTGGCGCCAAGCCCATCCGGACGAGGTTATGACCTGGGAGGATGGCTCGCACCAGTCCCACGCGGTCGTCGCCTCGCCGCGCTACCGGCGGGATGCTGCGGCACGCGTGGCGGCCTTGGTGGAACACCTGGAGGCCAAGTTCGGCGATCACATGGCTGGCTACCATCCTTGCGGGCAGAACACGGGCGAGTGGTTTTATCAGAACACCTGGGAAACGCTCCTGAATGGTTACGCGCCTGCCGACACGATCGACTGGCGTGCGTGGTTGCGAGAGCGTTACCAGACCGACTCCGCGTTGCGGAGTGCATGGCACGATGCGGCTGCAACGCTGGACAGCGCGTCAGTGCCGACGCCAGCCCAGCGTCGTGCATCACCCGCCGGCATCCTGCGCGACCCGGCGACCGAGAAGCCGCTCATTGATTTTGCCGAGTTCCAGCAGCAGGCCATGGCGGACTTGGTTTGCGAACTGGCGCATGCGGTGCGTCAGGCCTCTCAGGGGCGCAAACTGGTCATTTTCTTCTATGGCTACGTCTTCGAGTTCGGCCCCATCCGGCTGGGTCCTTCCACGTGTGGTCATTACGCGCTGCGCCACGTGCTCGATTGCCCGGACATTGACGTGCTGTGCTCGCCCATCTCCTTTTTTGACCGGGGCATCGGCGGGAGCGCGCCGGCCATGACCGCGGCGGAGAGCGTGGCGCTTGCCGGTAAGCTGTGGCTCTACGAAGACGATACGCGGACCTACCTGGGGAGCGGGGAATTTCCGGGCAAGTACGACGGGGCAAAGGATCTTGCCGAAACCCAAACCATGCTGCTCCGCAATGTCGCACAGGAAGCGACGCGCCACTTTGCCACCTGGTGGATGGACCTGGGAATGACGGGTTGGTTCAACGACGCACGCATGTGGGACGAGATGCGCCGCCTTGAGCCCGTGGACCGCGTCTTCCTCAACAAGCGCATCCCCTTTCGGCCGGAGGTCGCCGCGATCATTGACGAGCGTTCCATGCTTGAGACCTCCGCCAGCGCTTGGACGGTTACTGAGCCGGGCATCTACCAAGTGCGCCGACCTTTGGCCCGCATGGGCGCTCCGTACGGACAATACCTGCTGGATGATGTGGTGCGCGGTCGGGTCCACTCCAAGCTCTACGTCTTTCTCAATGCCTGGCAGCTTTCAGCCGCCCAGCGGAAGGAGCTACGCGCAAATACACGCGGAGCTTGCCGCGTCTGGTGCTATGCGCCTGGTCTGCACGACGGAGAACGCACCTCGCCGGAAGCGATGCGGGAACTCACGGGGTTTCGACTCGTGCCAGTGTCGCCCGCGAAGACCTGGGCCACGCCGACCGAAAATGGCAAGCAGCTCGGGCTGCAATCCTCCTTCGGGGTTGATGGACCTGTCGCGCCCCTTTTCGCCGCGGCCGATGCAACTGCTGCTGAGACATTGGCGACCTACCCGGACGGCACAGCAGCCGTCGCGTTGCGCAAGCTGGCTGATGGATGGTCGCTCTTCGTGGGCGCGCCCGGGTTGACGTCCGACCTGCTTCGGATCGCTGCTCGCAAAGCAGGCATCCATCTCTACACGGAGACGGACTGCAACGTCTATGCGAATGGGCCGATCATCGCACTCCATGCGGCCCAAGACGGACCGATCACGCTCGACACCGGCCACCGAGGCCTCGTTCATGACACTCTGACGGGTGGGACGGTCGGGAAGGGCCCGCGCCTCACGCTGCACATGAAGAAGGGCGACACCCGCCTGC
>CAYJNU010000455.1:0-6540 GCA_964371005.1 uncultured Verrucomicrobiota bacterium
GGAACTGGGCGATTACGATTACCGCCCCGCGCGCGAGGTCGCCGACGAAGACGAGAGCACCGCCGTCCGCTCGGTGATTGATGTGGACATCCTCGGCCACATTTTCGAGCAATCCATCACCGACCTGGAACGGTTGCGGCAGGAGCTGGTGCGTAGCGGCGACTCGGTAAAGCGCCGCCAACTTGCGGAGGCCGAGACAGCAGCGCTCTCCCGAGCCGCCGCTACGAGCCGCAAGGATGAGGCGCCCGCGAAATCCCGCCGCAAGCAGGAAGGCGCATTTTACACGCCGGCGTTCATTACCCGTTACATTGTGGAACAGGCGCTGGGCGGCGTCCTGAAAGTCCGCTTTGAAGCGCTGCGCCAACAACACGAAACGGAGGCCAGCGGCACCGCGGTCAAGGCGCTGGCCGATCCCAACGCCTACGACCTGGCCACGCTCAACGAGCCGCAACGCAAAGCCCTGATCCGGTTCTGGGAAGCGTGGCAGGAGGAACTAAAGCGCCTGCGCATCCTCGACCCGGCCTGCGGCAGCGGCGCGTTTCTGATCGAAGCCTTCGATCAGCTCCACGCGGTCTATGAAATCTCCAACGCGCGCCTGGAGGAGCTCCGCGGGCAGCGGACGCTTTTCGATCTGGACCGGCAGATTCTCCAGCACAACCTCTACGGCGTGGACCTCAATGCGGAAGCCATCCAGATTTGCCAGCTCAGCCTGTGGATCAAGACCGCCGCGCGCGGCAAGGCGCTGACCAGCCTCGACCACACCATCCGCGAGGGCAACAGCGTCATCAGCGACCCGGCGACGCATCCCAAGGCCCTGGACTGGCCGACCGCGTTTCCCGAAGTGTTCACCCAGGGCGGCTTCGATGTCGTGGTGGGCAACCCGCCCTACATCCGACAGGAATGGCTGGCCCCGTTCAAACCTTACTGGGAACGGCGCTTTCAGACCTACCACGGCGTCGCGGACATCTTCGTCTATTTCTTTGAACAGGGCATCGAAGTGCTCCGACCGGGAGGCCGCTTGGCGTTCATCACTTCCGGTAGTTGGGTCCGTGGAAACTTCGGCGCGCCGCTACGAAAGTTCCTGTCCGCGAACGCGCGAATGGAATCCATGGTGGACTTCGGTGAATTCCAGCCGTTTGAAGATGCCGAAATGATCCGGCCTTCGATCACAATCGTCTCGAAAGACTCGCCCGGCGGCGAAATGCGCCTATTCAAATGGCTTACCAGCGGACGACCTCCGGAGACGCTCTCGGAGGAGATTGCGGTTTCGCCAAAGGTTCGTTCAGAGCGGTTCGGCGAAAGCGCGTGGGAACTTGAAGCCGACGAAGTCCTGAAGTTGCGAGCCAAGCTTTCCGCAGGACGCCCAACGCTCCAAAAGTTTGCCGAAGGGCAAATCCTGTACGGCATCAAGACCGGTCTCAACGAAGTGTTCGTAATCACCCGCCAACAGCGCGACGCACTCATTGCGGCCGATGCCCGCAGCGCGGAGATCATCAAGCCGTTCATCCAAGGAACCCATCTGCGGCCGTGGTATGTGGAGGATTCTCCGGAGTTCCTGATCTTCGCCCGGCGCGGAATACGCATCGCAGACTACCCCGCTATGCACGACTACTTGAGTCAGTTTCGGGTTCAGCTTGAGCCCAAGCCGTCGGGTTGGGATGACAAGCAGAAGTGGCCAGGCAGAAAGGCTGGCGCCTACGCGTGGTATGAAATCCAGGATACTGTGGATTACTGGGAAGCCTTTGAGAAGCCCAAGATCGTCTGGCCTGACATCAGCAAGTTGCCGCGCTTCAGCATGGACACCGAGGACCGGTATCTCGGCAACACGGGCTACGTCATCCCCGGCGGCGATTACTATCTGCTTGGCATCTTGTCCTCGTGGGCAACCTGGTTCTTCCTCAGCAAGACGGCGCAGCCTCTTCGCCTGCGCGGGGACCGCTGGCAGTACCGCTTGATCGCCCAGTTCATGGAGCAGGTGCCCGTCCCAAACGCTCCGGGCGCGGAGCGGCAAGCCATCGCCAATCTGGCGCAGACATGCGGCTCTGTTGGGCAGGAGCGCTACCAAGGACAGGTCAGCTTTCAGCGCAGGCTGCTCCAAGCCTTCTCGGGAGGCGGGTCCGGGCCGTTGAACCAAAAGGCCGAGGCGTGGTGGGAGCTTTCGCTGAACCAGCTTGGCGACGCCTTGAAGCAGAGCTTCAAGCTCCCCGCCAACCCCATGAAGAACCCACGCGCCGCCGATGAATGGGAGCCATATTTGCGGGAGAAGCAGGCTGAGAACGCCCGCCTCACCCGCCAGCTCGCCGCCGCCGAAGCCGAATTGAACGACCGGGTCTATCGCCTGTTCGATCTCACCGCAGACGAAATCAAGCTGCTGCAAAAGGAGGTCGAGCATTGAAGCTGGAACACATGCTCAGCGACCTCGTCAACCAAACCTACGGCCTGACGCCCTCCGCCAGGTCTGGCAGGATAGGAGGCGCAATGCATGAGAGCGAAAAGCAATTCCCCGTTAAAGTGAATCCATGAGAATCAGTACATTCAGAGTATGTGGGATCATGACTGCCGTCTTTGCCGGAACATTGCCGTCCGTCGGTAGCGCTGCGGTCGGCGTTGACGCCGAGGTCTTGCTCAACCACCAGTGGGCGGAGCAGGTGTTCTCGGAGAATCCCGCCGGGATCAAGCCGGCGAATCGCCTGGTGATCGTCCACGAAGACGTGGCTGGCGACACCAAACTGGGCCGGTGCGCGGCGGCGGGTGGTCCGCCCATGAGGCTTGGGGATGAGGTTTACGAGCATGGCATCGGGGTCAACTCTCGGAGCGTGATGCGCGTGATCCTGGAGAAGCCGGCGAAGCGCTTCACGTCCGTCATTGGGCTGGATAGAAACGTGGACAACACGGCGGCTTCGGTCAGGTTTCACGTGGGCGTCGCTGGCAAAGACGTATTCGCCACCGACGTCATCAAGGCGGGCGCTGCGCCCCAGGCCATTGAGGTGCCGCTAAGTGGCGCGAAGTCGTTTGAACTGACCGTGGATGTCGGCGGCGATGATCGTGGTTACGACCAGGCCGACTGGGCCGATGCGAAGGTGGTGCTGCAGGACGGTGCGTAGCTATGGGTGGACGTTATCGCGCGGCAGACGACGCCGGTCGGGGGGCCGCCATTTTCTTTCGTCTATGGCGGGAAACATTCGTCCGAGTTGATCAACGAATGGAAACGCGAGGTCAAGGCCGAGCAGGTCAGCGACACAATCCACCGCCACACCCTCATTCTGACCGACCCAACAACCGGACTTGAGGTTAAGGCGGTCGGCATGCTTTATCTGGACACTGCCGGCACCGATTGGACGGTTTACTTCACGAACCTGGGAAGCAAGGAGAGCCCTGTCCTCGAGCAGATCAGGGCGGTTGATGCCACCGTTGGCATCGGGGCCGGGGCCAGCGTGGTGATTCACCGACTGAAAGGTGCGCCGTGCGCGACTGACGACTGGATGCCCTTTGACCAAGCGGTTCCCGCGGGACAGCAAGTGGAGTTCGCTGCCACGAACGGCAGGTCGTCGAACGTTTCCCCCTGGTTCAACATTGACTGGGGGACGGGCGGGGTCATCACGGCCATCGGCTGGTCCGGCCAGTGGACGGCCTCCGTCGAGCTTCGCGACGGCCATCTTCGCACCCAGGCCGGGATGCAAAACCTGCATACCGTGCTGCATCCGGGGGAAAGCATCCGCAGCCCGCGGATCCTGCAGCTCTACTGGCAAGGCGGCGACCAATATCGCGCCTACAACCTTTTCCGCCGCACCATGCTCGCTCATATCGTGCCGCGGCTGGACGGCAAGGTCGTGGAGCCACCGGTCGTGCATCTGAGCACGTCGTACTACGAGTTGAACAACTCGAATGAGCAGAACGTGCTCTCGCACCTGGATTCCCTCAAAGGCCTGGGGTTCGAGATGTTCTGGCTGGACGCGTATTGGACGGGGCCGGACGGATTCCCGAACAGCATGGGGAACTACGGATTCCCGATTGAGCGGGTGGAGCCCAAGGACCGCTTCCCGCATGGCATGAAGGCCATCGGCGAGGCGGTGGAGCAGGCGGGGCTGAAGTTCCTGTTGTGGTTCGAGCCGGAGCGGGTGGCTCGCGGCACCTACCTCGCAAAGGAGCATCCGGAGTGGGTGATCGGGGGGACGAACGGCGGGCTGTACAACCTCGGCATTCCCGAGGCGCGCAACTTCATGACCGACTACCTGAACACGGTCATCAAGGAATACAAACTGACCTGCCTGAGATTTGACTACAACATTGACCCGTTGGCGGCCTGGCAATCCCTGGACGCCAAGGACCCGAACCGGGTCGGAATGGCCGAGATGCGGTGTGTCGAAGGACTCTATCGGATGTGGGACGATATCCTGAAGGCGAACCCGAAGCTCTTCATTGACAACTGCGCGAGCGGTGGCCGAAGAGTGGACCTGGAGGCGGTTTCCCGCTCGCTAGTGCTCTGGCGGAGCGACAATACGTGTGACATGCTCGATCACAATCCGAACACCGCCGTGTTCGCCGCACTCAAGAACCAGTTGATGAGCGCAGGACTGAATCGTTACCTCCCCTTTAGCACGGTCGGGCAGATGGGCGCGACCCCCTATCTCTTCCGCAGCGGCTTCAACGCCGGGATTGCCTTTAGCGAGGACATCCGCGGGCAGAACTACCCCCGCGATTTGCTGAAGCAAGGCATTGCCGAAGGCAAAAGGATCCGGAAGTACTTCCACGGCAATTTCTACCCGATCTCGGAGGTCATCGCGAGCCCGCGCGAATGGTGCATCATGCAGTATCATCTGCCTGAAGAGCGGGACGGCATCGTCATGGCGTTCCGCCGCGACAAGTCGCCGTACGGCAGCTACCACTGCCAACTCCGAGAGATCACCCCATCGGCAAGCTATCAGGTCACGAGGTATCCGACGTACGCAGCCGAGAAGCCCATCACGATGACTGGCTCAGATCTGGAGAAGCTGAGCGTCGAGATCAATGAGAGTCCAGGATCGGTGATCGTTGAGTACCAGCAGTTGAAGTGAGCCACGACCTTCTTGATGGCTGGCCGGAGTAAAGCGCATCCGGGGCAAGGATGTCGGGCTCAGTTTCCTGCGTTCAACAACCGCACCTCGCGTTGTGGGAATGGAATCGAGATGTTGCGCTTCCGGAATTCCTCCACGACGGCCTTGTTGACCACGCCCACCGCGACACCGAACTCGGCCACCGGCACCCACGGCTTGACGGCGATGTTGATCGAGGAGTCCGCCAGCAGGGAGACCCGGACCACAGGCGCGGGCTCCTTGAGCACGCACGGGCTTTGGTTCAACACCTCGTTCACGCCCGCCAACGCGGCGTTGAGGTCCGTGTTGTAGGCCACGCCCACCACCAGGTCGAGCTGCCGGATCTGGCCGTAGTTGTGGAGGATTTCACCCACGATCTTGCGGTTCGGCACCACCACCTTGGAGAGATCCGCATGGCTCAACTGGGTGGTGAAGAGGTCGATCGTTTCCACGCGGCCTTCCACGCCGATCATGGACACGTATTCACCCACGCGGAAGGGTTTGGTGAAGATGATCGTCAAGCCAGCAAACAGGTTGCCGAGCACCCCCTGCATGGCAAACGCGACACCCGCGCCGGCCACGCCGAGTCCGGCGATCAAGGGCATGAGTTCAAAACCGAGCTGTTGCACCGCCATGATCGCAAACATCGCGATGATGACGATGCGCAGCACGCGGACCAGGAGCAGCCGGACAGGCGGTTCCAATTCCAGCTTGCCGATCCAGCGCTGAAAAATGCCGCCGATCCAGCGGGCCATGAAGACGCCAACCACCAAGATGAGGAGCGCGGCCATCAATTTCGGGCCGAACTGAATGCTCAGATCGATGAGCTTCTCCTTCGTGTGTTCGAGTGTCTGCAATTGGTTTGTCATAAGCAGGTCGGTTAGCTGGGTTTTCGCTGACGCGCGGAGGATAGCGAGGTGTGACGGCTCCGACAAGCCACTTCGACAGCTACTTCGACACTACTCAGGTTTCCGTAGCGGCGAGTTGACGGGTCAACGTCTGCAGCAACGCGTCCCGCTGCCTCACGGCGCGTGGATTGAGCCGGAGCAACCGCGGATTCCAAGCCAGACAGCATTGGAACCGTCGGCTTTCCAGCGCCGGCACGCGGACGGTAGTGAATGATTCCTTCGCTTGGTCCGGCGCCAGGAACCCTGGCAGGATAGCTGCCGTAAGTCGTTCAGCCAGCGCCGTCCTTGCTTCCAGGAATGTGCCGCACACGAGCGCGGGTTCGAGGTCCGCCAGTATCTCCAATTCGGACAACGGCAGTTCCTTCTCCGGCCAAACCAGCGGGAGTTTCTTTGCCTTCAGGGCCAGGGTTGCCTGCCGGGCGCTCAGCCGGTCACCAAGCCATCCTCCAAGCCGGCGGCGCACGGTAGCACGAAGGGTCGAACACGGCCAGCGAACTGCGGTTCGGCCAGCGGTTTCGCAAGGTGGGTCGAAGTTGTCGTCGGAACAGGAGTTTGCTTTT
>CAYJNU010000456.1:0-6509 GCA_964371005.1 uncultured Verrucomicrobiota bacterium
CAGCCAGTGCTGTGTAAACTGCGGTGGGGCTTCGCTCTCTCCGCTTCCGGTCGTTTGTCGTGCTCATGGTCTTGAGAGTTGCAGGCCTCGTGGCCGCTTGTCACAGCGGCGACTTTGCGCGCCGAGGGCAACCGCGTCAAGGGCGGATGAATGGACGGACAGCATCTGCTTAAGAAAACGCCCGGTGTGCGATTTCGGGTTGGCCGCCACCTGTTCCGGCGTGCCTTCACAAACGATCCTGCCGCCGCCATCTCCGCCTTCCGGGCCGAGGTCAATGATCCAGTCGGCTTCCGCAATGAGGTCGAGGTTGTGCTCAATCACGATGACTGAATGGCCGGCATCCACGAGGCGTTGCAGCACGTCCACCAGCAGTCGCACGTCCGCGGCGTGCAGGCCGATGGTGGGTTCTTCGAGGATGAAGAGATTGCGGGCGCGAGATCCTTGAGGCGCGATGCGCGAGTCGTCCGTTGGCTTCAGGCCACTCAACAGATGCGAAACCAGCTTCACCCGTTGCGCCTCGCCGCCGCTCAACGTGGGGCTGGTTTGGCCGAGTTTCAGGTAATCCAGCCCGGTGTCGTGCAGCGCCTGAAGCGCACGCTTGATCTTGGTGATCGGCGCGAAGAACGCGATGGCTTCCTCCACCGACAAATCCAGCACTTGCGCCACCGTCTTGCCGCGATACTCGATGTCGAGCGTTTCGCGGTTAAACCGTGTGCCGCCGCAGGTTTCGCAACGCACGAACGCTGGCGGAAGGAAATTCATCTCCAGCTTCACCTGGCCGGCGCCTTCGCATTCGGGGCAACGGCCCTGGGCGCTGTTAAACGAGAATCGGCTCGCTGAATAGCCACGCATCCGCGCTTCTGGCGTTTGGGCAAATAGCTGCCGGATGTCGTCGAAGAAGCCGACGTAGGTTGCGGGCACGGAGCGCGGTGTGCGGCCGATGGGCGACTGGTCCACTTCATAGACGGCTTTGAGGGATTCGTGGCCGGTGATGGAGGACGATTTCAGATTCGAGATTTGGGATTTCAGATTGGCCTGGAGCGCGGGCAAGAGACATTCGCGGATCAACGTGCTTTTGCCCGAGCCGCTCACGCCTGTGACAAGCACCAGACGGTTCAGCGGGAAGCGGATCGTGAGGTCTTTCAGATTGTGGACCGAGGCATGATGCAATGTGAGCCAGGGAACGTCCGAAGTCCGAAGTGCGAAGTCCGAAGTGGGTGTGCCGCGGAGCGACGTTTCGGTTTTCGGCGTTCGGGTTTCCTCCGGATTTGGGATTTGGGATTTCGGCTTCTTAACCAGCCGTCTCACGCCGCGTGTCGGAAACTGCTTCCTCGCCCGCAGGCATTGGCCGGTGACACTCTCAGGATGCCGCCGCAGTTCAGCCAACGGCCCGGCCGCGACGACCTGTCCGCCATGCACGCCTGCTCCCGGGCCGAGGTCAATGATCCAATCCGCTTGGCGCATCGTTTGTTCATCGTGCTCGACGACCACGACCGAGTTCCCCCGGCTTCGGAGTTTCGCCAGCGCGGCGAGCAGTTGCTCGTTATCGCGCGGATGCAGCCCGATGGTGGGCTCGTCGAGGATGTACAGCACGCCGCTGAGGTTCGAGCCGAGCTGTGACGCGAGACGGATGCGCTGGCCTTCCCCGCCGGAGAGGGTAGGGACAGCACGGCCGAGCTGCAGATATCCAAGACCGACCTCGCGGAGGAATTTCAGCCGTTCGCGAATCTCGGGCAGAATGTCGCGAGCGATGAGACCGGCCCGGCCGGTAAACTTCAGGTGGCGGAACAGCTCAAAGGCTGGTTCGACCGCAAGTTTGCCGAAGTCCACGATCGTCGGAGTATCCGGGAGGCGGGATTTCAGACTCGAGATCGGCAGGCGAACCGCGCGGGCGAGGGCATTCAATCGCGCGCCGTGGCAGTCGGGGCACAGCTCCCGCTCGCTGGCCCAGCTCCACCAGCTTTCTTCGACGCTGTCCGCGTTGGCGCCGCGGTCCACGTCCGGCAGATAGAACAGCTCGCCAAATCCACGGCACTTGGGACACCAACCTTGCGCCGAGTTGTAACTGAAATTCTTGGGGTCGAGTAATGGAAACGAGCGGGTACACCTCGGACACGCGCGCTCGGTGGAATGCACGGTCAACCCGCCATGGTTGTCGAGCGCGAACAGCGTGCCCTTGCCAAGATCAAGTGCCGTTTCGATGAGTTGGGTGGATGGCTTGTGGCTGCGCTTCTCCACGATGCCCACCACGATCTCCACATCGTGCTCGCGAAACCGGTCGAGGCGGAAGGGCTTACCAGGGTCAAACAGCTTCCCGTCGGCCCGGATTTCCTTGAAGCCACGCTTCGCCGCCCATGCGGCGATATCACTGTGAAAACCCTTGCGATTGCGAACCACGGGCGCAAGCAAGCGCAGAGGGCCGCACCGTTTCAGTTCGCGCTGCAAGCCACCTGCCAGCGCGTCGCGCGTCTGGGCCTCAACCGGCAATTGGCAATTCGGGCAATACTGTGTGCCGAGCCGCGCGAACAGCAGGCGAAGAAAATGATGAATCTCCGTGACGGTTGCCACGGTGCTCTTGCCGCCGCCGCGGCTGGTCCGTTGCTCGATGCTGACGGTGGGCGGCAAACCGGTGATGCGGTCCACGTCCGGCCGGGACATCTGCTCGACGAACTGCCGCGCGTAGGCACTCATCGAATCGAGAAAGCGCCGTTGTCCTTCGGCGAACAGGAGATCGAACGCCAGCGTGCTCTTGCCCGAGCCGCTCACGCCGGTGATGACCACGAACTGCCCGCGCGGGATCGCGAGCGTCAGGTTCTTGAGATTGTGCTCCCGCGCACCGTGGATGACGATGGCATCTGCGGCCGCAAGGTCTTCGGTTTCACGTAGCACGTTGAAATGATTAGCACTCGCGCGGGACTTGGCAAAAGCCGATTTGCGTGCGTTGCAGCCGATGTGCTTGATTATTGGTCCGTCCCCACCTATCAAGGGGACATGCATCTGACGTTCTCAAAGGTGATGGGTGGAGTTCTGGGCGCGGCATCAATGATCCTCGCAGGGCAGGCGACTGCAAAGTCACCTGTGGACTACGTCAACCCGCTGATCGGCACGGCGGAGCACGGCCACGTTTATCCGGGGGCAACCGTGCCGTTCGGCATGGTCCAGTTGTCACCAGACACGCGCGATACCACTTGGGACGGCTGTTCCGGCTACCACTATTCCGACGGCGATTTGCGAGGCTTTTCGCACAACCACCTCACGGGTACGGGTTGCGCCGACCTGGGAAACATTCTGCTGATCCCCACGGTGGGAGAACTGAAGATGACGCCGGGCGACAAACCGGGCGAAGGTTATCGCACGCGGTTTTCGCACGAGCAGGAGGAAGCCCGTCCCGGCTACTACCGAGTGTTGCTGCCGGATTACGGAATCAACGTCGAGCTGACGGCGACCGCCCGCGCCGGCATGCACCGCTACACGTTTCCCAAGACCGACGCCGGCCACGTGATTCTCGACTTGTGGCACGGCGTAGGGAACGAACCGACCGACGCCAAGATCACGATTGAAAGTGATCGTGCCGTGAGCGGTTTTCGGCGCAGTGCGGGCTGGGGTGGGGACAAGGTCTATTTCTTCTACCTCGAATTCTCGCGCCCGTTCGACGGCTCAGGCATCTACCTCAGCGGCCAGCCGGTCCAAGGGAAACAGGCCCAGGGCAAGAACGTCAAAGCTCATCTCGATTTCCAGACGAAGGCCGGCGAACAAGTGCTGGTGCGGGTGGGCTTGTCCACCGTCAGCGTCGAGGGTGCGCGCAAGAACGTGGAGGCGGAGATGCCCAACTGGAACTTCAGAGCCATCGCCAAAGCCGCCCGCGGGCAATGGAACAAGGCCCTGAGCTCCGTTCAAGCGAGCAGCCGCGATGACGCCTTCGAGCAGACGTTCTACACCGCGCTCTACCACACGATGTTGGCGCCCACAATTCTGAGTGACGTGGACGGCCAGTTCCGCGGGCCGGACAAGCAGGTTCACAAGGCTCAAGGTTACGAGTACTACTCGGAACTCTCGCTGTGGGACACGTTCCGGGCGGAGCATCCGCTGCTCACGCTGTCTCAGCCGCAACGCGTCAATGACTTCATCAAGACCATGCTGGCGCACTTCACGATCTTCGGACAGAACACGCTGCCGGTTTGGACGGAGAGCGGCAAAGAGAACTGGTGCATGATCGGCAACCATGCCATCCCGGTCATCGCGGAGGCATACCAGAAGGGTTTTCGCGACTGGAACGCTGGCGAAGCGCTCGCGGACATGATCGCCAGCACCGACAAGGACCGCGCCGAACAGGACAGCTATCGCAATCTCGGGTTCATCCCGACTCGAAAGGACGTACAGAGCGTCTCCAAGACGCTGGAGTATGCTTACGATGATTCGTGCATTTCGCGATTCGCTCGCGCGTTGGGGAAGAATGAGGTCGCAGAGAAATACGCACGGCGATCGGAGAACTGGCAGAACGTTTTCGATTCCAGCACCGGCTTCATGCGCGGCAAGAACCAGGATGGCAGTTGGGTGACCCCGTTCGATCCCAAGCGTATTCAGTTCGACGATTACACCGAAGCCAACGCTTGGCAGTACACGTTTTTCGTGCCCCAGAATGTGAACGGCTTAATCGCCAAACTCGGCGGAGACGAGAAGTTCGTGGCCAAGCTCGACGAGATGTTCGATACGCAGGAGAAGATTCCGAACCAGCTCTCGGACGTCACTGGCCTGATCGGAATGTACGCCCACGGCAACGAGCCCTGCCATCATGTGGCCTATCTCTACACCTACGCAGGTCAACCCTGGAAAACCCAGGCGCGCATCCGGCATGTCGCCAGCTCGCTCTACAACAACAGCGTGGGTGGCCTCTGTGGCAACGACGACTGCGGCCAGACTTCGGCGTGGTATGTATTCTCAGCGCTCGGCATCTACCCGGTGGACCCGGCCAGCGGTGTTTACGTGCTGGGCAGTCCCATCGCAGATCGCATCACCTTCAAACTCGATTCCAAGTTCTACCAGGGTCGCACCTTCACGATGGTCGCCAAAAACAACTCTGCGCAGAACGTTTACATCCAGTCCGCGAAGCTGAACGGCAAACCGCTGAACCGGAGCTGGATTTCACACCAGGAAATCACCGCGGGCGGCAAGCTGGAGTTGACGATGGGAGCAACGCCGAATCGCAGTTGGGGGAGCGCGCTGGAAGACCGGCCGGCCTCTGCCACGAAGCTCGGCCGATAAGCCACACCGCAAGACCTCCGGCGCGATGAGCCGGCGCGAACCTTACGGAGTCCCGACTTTCGCTTTGGTCGGCGACTCCACCCACGCCGCGTCGTTCATGTAGGCGCGCACGTATTCGTAGCTCATCGCCGCGTCGTGTTCGCCCTTGCCGGAGTTGCGAATCAGGAACACGCCCCCGCCAGGTTGCCCC
Organism: uncultured Verrucomicrobiota bacterium; assembly: GCA_964371005.1. GTDB lineage: Bacteria > Verrucomicrobiota > Verrucomicrobiia > Limisphaerales > MWDV01 > MWDV01. Next base: position 5,453 of record CAYJNU010000456.1, read on the forward strand.
GGATTGTCTCGGAAGCCAACGAGCAGGACGCTGTGTCCGTCCACGACACCATCTGGCGGTCGCATTTCGAGCACCCCGTCGTTCCAGCGCTCCACCTTCGGCCAGCGGAAACCGCCGCAAACAGGCCATCCCTTTACAATCGTTTCTTTGATCTGAGCGAAATGGGCATCGGTCAAGCCGGTGTTCACGTCCCACGGTTTGATCCAATGAAAGCGGAGCCCAGCTTGCAGGACTTCACGCGCCTGTTTCAGCGCCGTTTCGCTCGGACGGCGGGCGGGGTCGAACTTGGGCGCGTACGGCATGTCGATTTCCCGACAGATGCCATGGGTGCCGAACCCGGTCCATAAGTCGGAAAAGAAGCTGCCGTCCTCCGCCTCGTGGGTGGCTTCGTTGGACGCCCAGTTGAGGAATTCCACGCTCAGCGGCAACCCGGGATGCTGCCGGCTGGCCAGAGCGTATTCGATCGCCCCGGTCATGGTGAACACGGAGCACGTTCCCCGGCCGCCTTGGAGGCGTTGAGTCAGTCCCCAGTTGGTGAACGCCGGGCGAAGGTCCGCCGACTTTGGCAATCCAGGAGGCTGCGTTTCCACGTTGGCGCAGGCCGGAATCAGGAGGCTTCCCGAGATAGCCAGGACATAAAGAGCCGATTTGGCGACTGGTGTCACGTTCGAGTCGACCTTCGATTTTAACTTCATGGGCGTTAAAAATGCGGCATGCACGGGTCAAGTCAATCCCGCGCTTTCAAAGCTGGGGTTGGTTGCAGCCAAGCCTCAGGCTTGTCTTCCGATCGCCAGTCGGTTAATCAAATACTGTCCAGCCGACAGCGCGACGCCAGCCGCGTCGCCCGATGGCTGATTCGAAACGAAGTCCGTCAACCTGAATTGCACGATTTTTATATGCCGACCAGCACGAACGAGCCCGCCGGGCAAACACTGAAGACGCTCCCGGGCGACGACATTCGCCAGATCATGTGGCGTTTTGCCGACCGCTACGATCTGCACATGATGGTGCAGGCGAGCCGCGCCCGGGCGCGGGGGCCGGGGGGGCGGGGGGTGGG
>CAYJNU010000457.1:0-6489 GCA_964371005.1 uncultured Verrucomicrobiota bacterium
AAGTAGACCCTTAGATGTACCTCAATCACCGACCCATGTGCCAGCAGCCACACGAATCCAGACCGCTACGGACGATGGATTGGCTCGTTGTTGCACCAATTATCGGCGCAGTGGTTCTGCCATGGCTGATGGTGGCTTCCGACGCTCCTGCCAGCACTACTCAGACGGCAGCAACCGTGGTGGCTGCGCTCGGCTGCGTTCTTCTCCCGATCTGGATGTCGTTTGGCGACGGTGCGCACTCCGGCTTGTGGAGTTGGTTGCCCCCTTTCTGGCCGTGGGGGCGGTTTCTCACCGGTGCTTCGTCGCGGTGGACCCTCGTGGGGCTCTTGGTTGCTGGCACTTTGTTGAGCATTTTTGCGGAAAGGACTCTGCAATGATGTGGAACTTGGGATTGCCTGGTGCAAAGCCGCCTATCCGGAGCTAGAGTCCGAATGCAACGCCTCCTCGCCATCGCCCTGCTGACCTGGAAAGCCGCTTTTCGTTTCCGGCTGTTCTGGGTAGTGACCGTGCTGCTGCTCGCGGCGGTGGTCGGTTTGCCGATTTTGATCAAGGACGACGGCACGGCGCGCGGGTTCACGCAGATTCTGCTGACTTACACGCTGAGCGTCATCACCGCGCTGCTTGGCCTCTGCACGCTCTGGCTGGCGTGCGGCACGTTGGCGCGCGACATCGAGGAATGCCAGATGCAGGTGGTGGCGGTGAAACCCATCGCCCGCTGGCAAATCTGGCTGGGCAAATGGCTGGGCATCATGTCGCTGAACTTCGCGCTATTGCTGATCTCCGGCGGCAGCGTTTATGGCTTGCTGTTGTGGCGCGCCACGCGGCTGCCGGCCGACCAGCAGGCGGTGTTGCACAAGGAAGTCCTCGTCGCGCGGGGTTCGGCCAAGCCACCCTCGGCGGCGGCGGAGATCGAAGCGGAGGCGATCCGGCGGTTCAAGGAGCGGTTGGCAAAGGACCCGGTGTCCAGCGCGGACCTGGCGGAGGTGCAGAAGCAGATCATCGAGCAGGTGAAGGCCGAGTATCAAATCGTGCCGCCCAACTACGTCAAGACGTGGCAGGTGAACCTGGGATGGCAACGCCATTCCCTGCAAGGCAAGCCGCTGCATTTGCGGATCAAGTTCAACGCGGCCTCCGGCACGAGCTCCGGCACGTTCACCGGTTTGTGGCAGGTGGGGGTGCCGGAAACGGTGAGGCTCTGGCGCAGCGAGCCGATGAGCCTGGCTCCGGACACGTTCCACGAGTTTGAAGTTCCGGCCGGTCTCCTGGATGAGAACGGCGTGCTCAACATCGCCTTCATGAACGCGAATGACACGACGCTCTTGTTCCCCTTGGAGGAAGGCATCGAGGTCCTGTTCCAGGAAGGCGGGTTCGGGTTGAACTTCGCGCGTGGGTTGGGGGTGATCTTCTGCTGGATGGCGCTGCTGGCCACGCTGGGCCTGGCCTCGGCGAGCTTCCTGTCGTTCCCGGTGGCGGCGTTCTTCTCGCTGGCCCTGCTGACCATTGCGGTGTCGAGCGGCACGCTGGCCAACGTGGTCACGGAAGGCACGATCATGAGCACCAATGAGGAAACCGGGATGGTGGGCAAGTCCTTGGTGGACCCGGTGGTGGTGGGCGTTTTCCGCGTGTTGCTCTGGCTGGTGAATCTGGCGAAGGATTTTTCGCCCATTGATTCGCTGAGCACCGGACGCAGCGTCTCTTGGGGGGAACTGGGCCGGGCCTTTGGACAGATCGTGCTGCTGCTGGGCGGGTTGCTCGCCACGTTTGGGATTTTCACCTTCAGCCGGCGGGAACTGGCGACGGCGCAAGGAACGCAGGGATGAAATCCGAAATCCGAAATCCGAAATCCGAAACAAATCCGCAGCCCGCAGCCCGCAGGACGGACTTGGCGGCTGGGTTTGAGTTTCGGCCTTTGGGATTCGAGCGTCCTTCGGATTTCGGAATTCGGATTTCGGATTTGGCCACTTCGTCATGAACCCCCGCTTGAAGAAACTCCTGCTGCTCCTGCTCGCCGCCGTGCTGCTCGTTGGCGTTTCGCAGGTGCAGCGGTCGTTGAACCAGGATCGCGAGCGACTGGGGCTGACGCGTGTCGAACCGCTGGAGAATGCCCCGCCCATGCTGGCCTTCACCACGGTGGCGCTCGGCGGCTTCCGCGGCTTGATTTCCAACATGCTTTGGATCCGCGCCAGCGACCTGCAGGACGAGGACAAGTTCTTCGAAATGCAGCAACTCGCCGACTGGATCACGAAACTCGAACCCCACTACGTCCAGGTCTGGCTCGTGCAAGCCTGGAACATGGCCTACAACATCTCGGTCAAGTTCAAGGAAACGACGTATGGCCAGTATCCGGATCGCTGGCGCTGGGTGCGGGCGGGCATTGTGCTGCTGCGTGACGAGGGGCTGCGCTACAATCCCTATGAACCGCTCCTCTACCGTGAACTGGCGTGGTTCTTCCAGCACAAGATGGGCGCGAACCTCGATGACGCGCACAACTACTACAAGATGAAGTGGTACGTGGAGATGTCGGAGGTCTTCAAAGCCGCGCGCCCGAATTTCGACGAGTTCATTCACCCGCAAACCGAGGACGCGCTCCGGCGGCTGAATTTGTTGACGAACGAATACAAGATGGATCCCGTGTTCCTGAAGGAAGTGGATGAGCGCTATGGCCCACTGGAATGGCGGCTGCCGGAGGCCCACGCTGTTTATTGGGCGGCGCGCGGGCTGGAAATGGCCAAGCTCAACGAGGTCAAGATTGACCCGGACGAACTCATCAAACTGCGCCGCGCCATCTACCAGTCCATGCAACTGGCGTTTCAGCGCGGGAAGGTCGTTCCGCTGGTGGGCGTGAAGGGAATCGATCTTGCGCCCAACCTCGACATCATCCCGAAAGTGAATGCCGCGTACGAGCAGGCGATGGAGGAGGACGTCAAGAACCGGGAGCATATCAAGACCGGCCACCGGAATTTCGTGAAGGACGCCGTGTATTTCCTTTTTACGCACAACCGCATGCGCGACGCCGCCCAGTGGTATCGCTACCTCGGCCAGAAATACCCCGACAAGACGATCCTCGACGGCGACACTAACTCCTTCCCGCGGAATCTGACGCTCGACGAATACTGCGTCGGCCGCGTGCAGGTGGACATTGAGGAAACAGACCGCAACCGCATCAAGCAAACCATCGAAGGCATGCTCGTCACCTCGTTCCGCAGCCTCGCGCTGGGCGAGGATGAAGAAGCCGCGGGACTCGTGGTGCTCGCACAACGGGTGCGGGAAACCTACCTGAGCAAGATCAAGGGCCGCGAGATGGCCATCGGGTTGCCGGCGTTTGAGGACATCTACAAAGAGGTCTTGAACGCCATCCTCGATCCCGAAGAAGGCTTGCCGAAGGAATACCGCGACGTTCTGAGGACGAAGCTGAGGATGCCTCCGGAAGCGGCGTCACCGGTCGGGCTTTCCACCAGCGCCGCGCCCACGACGGTCTCGACCACGAATGCGCCCGTGGCAACGCCGTAGCCTCTCAGAACCCTTGAGCGAGTACTTCTGCAGCGCAATCCCTCAGTCCCGGCGCGCGGCTGTCTCAGCCGCAGCACACTCACCGTGCGACCCGACTCGGGGAGTTTGGCAACGTCTGTTTGCTGCGAGCCGGCGGCGGCCGAGACAGCCACGCGCCGATTCCCCGCCATGAAACCCGAATCCAAACCGCGCCCCACGCGCGTGGGCCTGATTTCGCTCGGCTGTGCCAAGAACCTGGTGGACGCCGAGATCATGCTGGGCGCGTTGCTCAAGGACGGCATTGAGATCATCAACGATCCCGCACAGGCCGATGCCGTGATCGTGAACACCTGCTCGTTCATTGACGCGGCGCAGGAGGAAAGCGTGGACACGATCCTCGAATCCGCGGCTGTGCGCGAGGCGACGCATTACGGCCAGGCGCTGATCGTGTCGGGTTGTCTGCCCCAGCGTTTTCGCGACGATCTGCCCAAGTTGTTTCCCGAGGTGGACGCGTTCATGGGGATTGATCAGGTGGCGCGCGTTTCCGAGATCGTGCGGGAGGCGATGGCGAGACGCGCGGAGAAAGTCCGAAGTTCGAAATCCGAAGTCCGAAACAAATCCGAAGCCCGAAATCCGAAGGTCCGGATCGCAGCGAACTTGGCGAAGTTGGAGAAGCTCCGGCCAGCCGCAGCGGAGGCTGCATCGCCAAGACTTCGGAGCACAGACCAGTTCGGGAAGACCAAGACGGTCGTCGCCGGAGAGCCATCCTCCATCCTCCATCCTCCATCTGCGCCGATCCTCGACGTCCACGCGCGCCCCACGTTCATTCCCGACTACGCCACCCCGCGTTTCCGGCTCACGCCGCGGCATTTCGCCTACGTGAAGATCGCCGAAGGCTGCAACCATCCGTGCAGCTTCTGTATCATCCCGCGCATGCGGGGCTCGCACCGCAGCCGGCCGCAGAGCGATGTCGTTGCGGAAGCCCAAGCGCTGCTGGCGGACGGCGTCAAGGAGTTGAACCTGATCTCGCAAGATTCGACCTACTACGGGCTCGATCTGCGCCCGAATCCCTCCCGGGCGATCGCCTCGCCGGAGAAATTTTCCGCCGCCGCGCAAGCCCTGCCCGCCAGCGCCACCACGCTCTGCACCCTGCTGCGCGAACTCAACGCGCTGCCTGGCGATTTTTGGATTCGCATCCTCTACACCCACCCCGCGCACTGGACGGACGAACTCATCCGAACGATCGCGGAGTGCCGCAAGATCGCCCGCTACGTGGACATTCCGCTCCAGCACATCCACGAGAACATGCTGGAGCGGATGCGGCGCGAGACCTCACGAGGGTTCATTGTGAATCTGTTACGGCGCATCCGCGCCGGCGTGCCAGGCATCGCCCTGCGCACCACGTTCATCGTGGGTTTCCCGGGCGAGACGGAGGCTTGCTTCAACGAATTGCTCGATTTCATCCGCGCGGCGAGATTCGAGCGGTTGGGAGTGTTTGCCTATTCCAAGGAAGACGGCACTCGGGCCGGCTCGATGGTGGGACAGTTGTCGGCGAAGCTGAAGCAGAAACGACGGGCCCTCGCGATGGCGGCGCAACAGAAGGTGGCATCGGAAGTCTCCGAATCCTTCGTCGGCCGGACGCTCAAAGTGCTCGTCGAGGGCAAGGCGAGCGACCAGCAATTGCACACCGCGAACGTCCGTTCGTGGGAGCACGGCCTGTTGCGAGCCGGGGTGGTCCAAGATCCGAAATCCGGAATCCGAGGTTATCTGGTCGCCCGGGGCGAGGCCGACGCACCGGACATTGACGGGCGCGTGTTTGTGCGCGGCACGCTGCCGGTGGGCGAATTCGCGGAGGTCCAGGTCATCGGCCACACGGATTACGATCTGGTTGCCCGGCCGGTTGGCGACCGCGGCGGCTGAGCCGTGAAAGTTGCCGGTTCGCGTATTTTGAAACTTGCAACCTTCAACCTTCAGCCTTCAACCTGTTTCCAGCAATGAACCTGCCGAACAAACTGACCGTCTCGCGCCTGGTCCTGACGGTCGTGCTGGTGGTGGTGATGATGTCGCGCTCGCCGGTGAACGATACGCTGGCGCTGCTGGTATTCGTTGCAGCCAGCCTGACGGACCTCTTCGACGGGCGCATCGCGCGAGCGCGCAAGTTGATCACCAATTTCGGCATCCTGATGGACCCGCTGGCGGACAAGGTCTTGACCTGCGCGGCGTTCATTGCCCTGGTGGAGCGCGGGCAGATGTACCCGAACACGGAGGTCAAGGTAGCGGCGTGGATGGCGATTGTGATCGTGACGCGCGAACTCGCCATCACCGGGCTGCGGCTGCTTGCCGCCTCCCAGAACATTGTCCTCGCCGCCGAACGTTACGGGAAGCACAAGACCACCTCGCAGATGACCGCGATCATTTCCCTGCTCGTACTGGACGCCTACGTCGAGTGGCCTTCATTCCTGCAGATGGTGCTCCGACCTTGGGCGGCGTGGTTCGCCTGGCTGGTGCTCTGGTTGACCGTGCTGCTCACAGTGACCAGCGGCGGGCTATACCTCTGGCGCAACCGCGAACTCTATCTGAAAGGGTCTTGAGCGGCTACCGCTTGGGCGCGGGCGGCAGCGGCAGGGTCTCAGTGGTCGTGTTTCCGGCTGGCTGGTAGATGCCCGGCTTCAAATCCGCCAGCGGATCGCGATTCTGGTAATGCCGCCACGCCACCAGGCCGCCAATGAGGACGCCTGCCGCCAGCAGCACACCCAAGACGATCACGGCCTTCTGCCAGTCAATCTTTGAAAGCTGCAGCATCAGGAAGTCCAGCCGCGTGCCCGTATGCGGGCTCAGGTTGGGCGGCTCGCTGAACTACTCGGTATGGGACAACACGGCTGCGAGCTGTTCCATGACTCGCGCGTGGTGCGCCCGGACGTGCGCGGGGGAGGGCTGGTCGAAGTTGCTGCGCACGACGGTGGCGACGAATGGCTGCGCGCTCTTCGGGACGCGCGTCAG
>CAYJNU010000458.1:0-6470 GCA_964371005.1 uncultured Verrucomicrobiota bacterium
GCATAACCCTGGCCGAGGATCGCCGCTGACTTCTGGCCTTGAGCGATCACCGTTTTGAGATGGTCTGCGCTTATGGCGAACGGGCGCGCGAGCAGGAGGGCCTGCCGAATCACGTTCTCCAGCTCGCGGACGTTGCCCGGCCAAGGCTGCGCCTGCAATAGCGCGATGGCTTCAGCCTGAATCGAGGGTGTCTCGAGACCCAGATCGCGGGCGTCACGCTGGATGAAGTACTTTACGAGATCGGGAATGTCCTCCCGTCGCTCGCGCAAGGGCGGCAAGGAGAGGGTCACGCCGTTGAGCCGGTAAAACAGGTCTTCACGGAAATCACTTTCCCGGATGGCGGTCTCGAGGTCGCTGTGCGTTGCCGCCAGCACGCGCACGTCAACGAGAATCAACTCGTCGCCGCCCAACCGCTGGATGCAGCGTTCCTGCAGGACGCGCAGGAGTTTGGACTGCGTGCTCGGATGCAGATCTCCGATCTCGTCGAGGAAGATGGTCCCGCCGCTGGCTTGCTCGAATCGTCCAATGCGACGGGATTGCGCGCCCGTGAATGCGCCGCGCTCATGACCGAACAACTCGCTTTCGAGCAATGTCTCCGGGATGGCGGCGCAGTTGATCGCGATGAACGGCTTGTCGGCGCGGTCGCTGTGTTGGTAGATCGCCCGTGCCACGAGTTCCTTGCCGGTACCAGTTTCGCCCCGGATCAACACGGCCACGGGCGTCGCAGCAATGCGCCCGATCTGCTTGTAGATGTTCTGCATCACCCGGCTGTTACCAACAAGGCTGCGCGCGGTTGCTCCCAGCTCGCCGAGTGCGACTTTCTCGCTGGTCAAGCGCGCCTGCTGCACCACGGATGCGACGAGGTCCAAGAGCTCATCGGGCTCAAAGGGTTTTACGAGATACTCATACGCGCCCAACTTCGTCGCCTCGATGGCGGTCTCCGTCGTGCCATGGGCGGTCATCATGATAACGGGGAGCGTGGGGTGCGACGCCCGGAGCCTCGAGATTAGGTCAAGGCCACTCAACCCCGGTAGCTTGAAATCAGTCAGGACCAAATCGAAAGCCTGGCGTGCGATTTCAGCAAGCCCATCCTCGCCGCGGCGCACAGCCCGCACGTCGTATCCTGCCTTGCGGAGCACTTTCTCAAAGGCAGCGCGGGCGCTGAGGTCATCTTCGATCAGGAGTATGCGTGGTGACGTCATCGGTCCATCGGGGCAGCACGACGCTGAAGGTCGTGCCGCAGTTGCGTTGCGTCTGATAATGGATTTGTCCGCCGTGGTTTTCAACGATCCGTGCGGCGATGGGTAGACCCAGTCCGCTGCCACCCTCTTTGGTGGAGAAGAACGGATCGAACAGCCGGCTCTCAACTTCCGGCGGAATGCCCGGTCCGGTGTCGGCGACCTCCAGCACGGCAACCGGTTGAGCCCCGGCGGCCACGCGTGCGCCGCCCGGTCGGGCGTGCAGGGTGACGGAACCGTCGCGTCCAGCGCTCTCTGCAGCGTTCTGGGCCAGGTTGATCAGCACCTGCTTGATTTGTTCTTCATCTGCGCGGAGCCAGAGGTTGTCACTCGCTTCCACAGTCAACCGAACGGCTTGCTGCTCGTATTGAGGACGCAGCAAAGCTAGCACTTCTTGGAGAAGCTGTTGAGCCGAGACACGCGCGAACTTGGGTTCGGAAGGCCGCGCGAATCGGAGGAAGTCCTGGACGATGCGCTCCAGGCGGTTGATTTCGTCGCTGATGACCTGGAGATCCTCACTGTCGGGGGCACCGGATGCGATTGAGTCTTTCAGGCTGAATAGCCGGAACTTAATGGCCGCAAGCGGATTCCGGATTTCGTGTGCCACACCGGCCGCCAATGTGCCCAGCGAGGCCAGCTTCTCGTGTCGCTCCAACAGCGCCGCGCTGGCATCGAGCCGGCTCCGCAGCGGCGCAATGAAGGTGCGGTAGGCCAGGAGCAGGAGGCCCGCGCTCAACACCAGCACGAGCGCTGCGGACAACTGCATCGTGCGAATCAGACTGGTGGTCGAGCGCTGTGATTTGGCCAGCACGGCTTCCCAAGCGGCATGCTGGGCCGCCACCAGTTCGTCACAGAGGCGAAGCACTTCAGCGGACTTTGCCGAGATTTCGCGTGCCAGCCGTTCGGTTGTGTCCCGCCGGATGCCGCGGATGCCTTGGTCCAGCAGCGGGGCGGCATCGGCCAGGTAGGTCCTGAAGGCGGCGTCAGTCTGATTAAGCAACTGCATCTCGCGGGCTGTGGCCAGGTGCGGCTTCATCTGCTCGATTTGTGCGCTCAACTCGCGCGACTCGCCTTGGAAACCCGCGCGTTCTTCCTCGTCATCCGAGAGTTGAAACCGCAACAGCCGGCCATCCAATCGCCAGATGCCGGCGCGAAGCTGAACGCCGAGGTAGAAACTCTCGGCGCGGATCGCCGCCAGCTCCGCTTCCAGCGCGCCCGCCTGCTGCCACGTATTGCGCTCGATCCCCACCGCTAGCGTCAGGCTGGCCAGCGCGGCCAGGCCAAAGCCCAGCCACCGCGTCCAAGCCCTGGGAAGCTGACGCCTGGAACGAATCGCACCAACGTTGGAAAAAGTTGTTCCGCTCATTTCATCGTTTTCACATCCGCACGGCGCGAAACCTTGGCATTTCCGCAGTTTCACCCAGTGCCCACCCCACTGGCATGGCAGCGGCTACTGAGCAGACGACGTAAACCATGGTTTCAGTTGAAACACATCTGGGTGACCATCCTAAGGGTTTGGATGGCACAAAGCCCGCGATTTCTCTGTACGCGGTTGCCCGTTCATGAACTCGCGCCCCCCGATTCCCATCCCCTTGGCGATCCGCTGGCGCGAGTTTCGGGTGATCTATCTCCCGTTTATTGCCTTTGCGCTGTTGATCGCGGTCATCGGCCTGATGTGGTGGAACACCGGCGCACGGGGCACTACCCAAGGAATCGGAGAGGGCATCCGGTCTCTCGTCGCTGCGCCACAGACCGGGCAAATTCAGGAGTGGTTGGTCGAGCCCTACAGCGTCGTGAAGGCTGGCACGCCGCTGGTCGTGGTCGCCCCCTTGGACCCGCGGGCTAATTTCGATCTGCTTCGCTCGCTTTTTGAAATGGCCCGCATCCGCACGGAACCTTCCCTCGCGGAGGATAACGCGATGAACTTCGAGCGGATTCGCGTGGAACTCTTGCGGACCAAGTCCGAACTGGCCATCGCCCGGGTGAAGCTCGAACTCGCAGAACGAGACGTGAAGCGCAACACCCCGCTGTATCGCGAAAAGCTCGTGGCGGAAGACATCTACGAATTGAGCGTGAACACGCGGGACGCGTTGAAGGCCGAGGTGGAGGAGAAAGACCGCGCCGTTACCGAGATCGAGCGCAGGCTCGAAGCCTTGCGGCCCATTGGCGAACCAGGAGACGCACGCCAGGACATCCAACTTGAAGAATCGCTGCTGCGTTTGGAGCAAGCCCAAGCGACCGCGGCACGAAGCTTGGAACCGATTGCGTTGGTGGCCCCGATTGATGGGATGGTGAGCGCTCCGCAGCGGCAGGCGGGTGAATTTGTCCAGGCGGGTGAATCCCTGCTCGCGGTCAACGCGCTCCGTTCTGACCGCGTCATCGGCTATCTGCGGCAGCCCTATCCCGTGGATCCCGAGCCAGGCCTGCCCGTCCGGGTCACGACGAAAACGGCAAAGGCTAGTTCATTCTGGAGTCACATCGTCCAAGTGGGGGCGCAGATCGAATCCATCACGAACTCACTAGGTTTCCGCTTTCAGGGACAAATCGTGGATGCCGGACTGCCGTTTGTCGTGCATGTGCCGGAGCACATCCAAATTCGCCCGGGGGAGGTGGTGGACTTGTGGGTGCGCACGCGTTGGTCCTTGTTCAACACTGCTACCAACCAAAGTGAATCGTCGTCGCCGGCGGGCCCTGGCCAAACGCGCCTTTGAAATGAACAGCCGCCTCGTTGCCCACATCCTCCCTGGCTGGTTCATGGTAACTGCCACCCTGGCGCAGGCCGGCGATGCCTTCGCGCCGGTCAGCTTTTGCCGCGGGATGTGTGATGCCTCGGCCGTGGCGATCCTGGATGGGGATCGGTTTGTGGTTGGAGATGACGAGGAAAACATCCTGCGCGTGTATTCGCGGAGGGCGGGGGGCTTGCCATTACACACGTTCGATCTTTCGCCCTTCTTGCGTGTGGATCCAAAATCACCGGAAGTGGACATTGAGGGCGCCGCGCCATGGGAGGACCGGGTGTATTGGATTTCATCCCACGCCCAGAACCGGAACGGCAAGGAAGCCTTGAGCCGGCATCGTCTCTTTGCGACGACCTTCCAGGTTTTGGGCGGAGCGGTTGTCATACGGCCCGTTGGCCAGCCATACTCCAACCTCCTCACGGACCAGCTCAATCACGCGCCGCTGAGAGAATTCGATCTTGCGGCTGCGGCCCAGCGTGCGCCAAAGACAAGGAACGCCCTGAACATTGAAGGTCTGTGCTCGACGCCCGAAGGCCATCTGCTCATCGGTTTCCGTAATCCCATCCCCGGCGGCAAGGCGCTGCTCGTGCCGCTACTGAATCCGGCCGAAGTGATCGAGGCAACTCCGGCGCGCCTTGGCGACCCATACCTCTTGGACTTGGGCGGACTGGGCATTCGCAGCCTGACACGGGCGGGCCATCGTTATCTTATCATCGCGGGCAGCTACGATGGCGAAGGACCGTCGCTGATTTTTGAATGGCATGGAGGTGCAGACAGCCCCCGTCCGCTTCCTCAGGGTGGACTGTCTGGCTTCAATCCGGAGGCAATCGAGCTCCTAACCGAAGGAGACGTTCAGCGTTTGCTCGTTGTGAGCGATGACGGCTCGCGCAGGATCGAGCGCAAGCAATGCAAGAGACTGAAAGACCCGAACCTGAAGTCGTTTCGGGCGACAACGATAGAATTCTGATTCATGGAGTTCCGTGATTCCAAGTGCTTCTCCGCCGTCTTGATCGCGGCCCTCTTGGCGGTCGCTTTCTCAGGGTACGATTGCCGCGCCCAGGTGATCCTGAACGAGATTCTGGCGGACAACCGTTTAGCCGTTTCCAATGGCAGCGACCATCCAGACTACATTGAGCTTCACAATCCGACTGCAGCTCCAGTAAACATCAGCGGTTGGAGCCTGACGGACGATCCGTTGCTGCCTCGGAAGTTCCTCTTCAGCGCTGGCGTGTCGGTCCCGGCAAATGGCTTCCTTGTGGTCTGGGCAGACCTGAATCTCAGTGCGCCCGGTCTGCACACCGGCTTCGGCCTGGGAGCAAAAGGCGATCATGTGCAGCTCTATGCTGCCGACGGCGTGACGGTGCGCGATGAGCTCCGCTTTGGCCTCCAGGTCGGCGACTTGTCTCTGGGCCGCGTGCCCGACGGTTCGGGAACGTGGGTGCTGAATCAGCCATCTGCCGGTCTACCGAACACGACCGTTCCGACCGGGGACATCGGGCAACTTCGCCTCAACGAGTGGCTGGCCAAGGCCAGTGTGGGCGAGGATTGGCTGGAGGTCTTCAACGCTGATGACCAAGCGGTGTCGTTGGCCGGGCTCGTGATTACGGATCAACCGACCGGCATGCCGGCCAACCGGGCAAACCCCGCCCATTCCTTCATCGCCGCCCGCGGTTTCGTGCAGTTCTTTGCTTCCGACCTTGAGGAAGACAGCCCCGATCATCTTGATTTCAAGCTCTCCACGGATGGTGAAACGCTGACGATCTACGCCGCGAATCGCGCGACAGTCTTGGACCGCGTGGTGTTTGGTTCGCAAACCCAGGATGTTTCACAGGGCCGCGCGCCGGATGGCAGCGACAACTTCGCGTTTCTTCCCGGCAGCAGCGCGACCCCGAGCGCAAGCAACTTCCGCGAACTGACCGATGTCGTAGTCTCTGAAGTCCTCTCGCACAGCGACCCGCCTTTCGAGGACGCCATTGAGCTGTGCAACCTGACTTCCGCGCCCGCAGACATCAGCCATTGGTGGCTGAGTGATTCCGGCTCGAAACCTCGCAAGTTCCGCATTCCGGCGGGCACCATCATCCCCGCACAGGGTTTCACGGTGCTTTACCACGCTCAGTTCGGAGCTGGGACGGATGGCTTCGCTCTCAGCTCAGCCGAAGGCGATGCCGTCTTCCTCTCGGCAGCCGATGCGGCAGGCAATCTTACCGGCGCGCAGACAATCGTCCGGTTCGGTCCGCTCAAGAACGGCGTCTCGGTTGGCAGACACGTCACAAGCGCGGGTGTTGACTTCGTGCCGCTCAGTGAGCCGACCTTCGGTGCGGACGATCCGGATACCGTGGTCGAATTCCGCCAGGGAACGGGGAAAGCGAACGCCGCGCCGCGTGTTCCTGCGATCGTCATCAACGAAATCATGTTCCAGCCGCCCAACGCCGGCGGCCTGCCAAACACCGACGACGAGTTCATCGAGTTGCACAATCGCGGCTCAGTCGTGGCC
>CAYJNU010000459.1:0-6415 GCA_964371005.1 uncultured Verrucomicrobiota bacterium
GCCGTGTTCACGTGGGGCCGGCTCGCCACCCGCGCTTCGGTCTTGGGGAATTGAACACCGGTCGAGCCGTCTCGTTGCTCGGCGGCGCCTTCCGCTGAGGTCCGCTTCCGCCACCAGGAGAAGTTCTCGTAGCTGTAGCCGGTGGCTTCCTTGCTCGAGGCGAAGCGCTGCAGGTCTATGATCTCGCCCGTCATGGACATGTTCGTCCGGATGCGGTTGCGGGTATTTGGGCAGATAAACACGCCGAGGTTCTTGGCGTAGTTCTGATACATCCAGTTGAGGTTGTCGTCGTAGTAGCTCTGCGAGGGGCCACTCAGGATTCCTCGGTTGTCCTGCGCATACATGAAATTGCCCAAGCCAAGTTGTTTCAGGTTCGCGAGGCACTGGATGCGTTTGGCTTTGTCCTTCGCCTTGGACAGCGCCGGCAACAGCATGCCAGCCAGAATCGCGATAATGGCGATGACCACGAGCAGTTCGATGAGGGTGAACGCGGAGCGGGGAACGAGATTGCGGTCAGCGGAGCTCCGCCAGCCGAGAAAAGCAGTTCGTGATGATGTCATGGCTCGTTTCTAGGACTACGCCAAAAGCCGTCTGCGCGGGCGACTTTCGCTTTGGTGAATCGAGTTGACCACTGCCAACGCCACTTGTCAATGCCACGCTTGCGTCGAAAGACTCGGTTCTCTCCAAGTCCGTCTTACAGGCAAAACGGGACGGGGACTGCTCTGAGCGATGACAGCTTTCGCAGCACAGATGGATGTCGAGATGGGGCGGCTGCGATTGAACAGCGGATCGTGTGATTCGGTTGAGGTTGATGGCGGCGCGATGGGGCATGGCGGATTGACGCGCCAACTCCGCTCAGCGGGGAGTTCTTTAGCCGCAAGGTCTTTTCCGCCACGCAGCGATGATCTGATCCGTTAGGGCATCCACTTGCGGATTCAGGTTTTGCTGATCCGGGTGCTCGCGCAACCAGGCCACCGACTCGCGAATGCCCGCGCGGAATGGGGTGCGGCACTCGAATCCCGGCACCAACCGCTTGATCTTCGTGTTGTCGAACACGCCCGGATGCGCCTTGTCACCCTTGAGCGTGCCGGCGATTTGGGGCGCGACTCCGCAGATGAAATCGGTGGGCACCTTCACGATCTCCGGCAATTCCACTCCCACCGCCGCCGCAATCTCCGCGTAAATCTGGTTCCACGTCAGCACCTCGCCGCTGGTGATGTGAACCGCTTGACCGATGGCCCCGGCATTGCCCACCAGACCGCAGAAGCCCGCGGCGAAATCGCACGCCGCGGTGAGCGTCCAAGGATTCTCGCCGGCATCGGGCACGAATACCGGTTGGCCCCGCTCCAGCCGCGCGGCAAAAGCATAGCCGGAACTGGAGATCACATTCGGAATCCACCGTTTCGAGTAGGTGTGGGAAGGCCGGACGATGGTCACAGGAAAGCCGCTCTCGAGGCGGCGTTGCATGAGCCATCGTTCGCACTGGAGTTTCTTCTGCGCGTATTCCCAAGCGGGATTGCCCAGCGGCGCATCCTCGGTGATGGGCAGCTTGACCGGCGGTTTGGCGTACACCGTGGCTGAACTGATAAAGATGTACTGACCTACAGCGCGCTGGAACAACTCATAGTCGGTCTGCACGTCAGGCAGATCAAAACCGAGGAAGTTGATGACCACGTCGGGCCGCACGTCGTGCAGAGCGATCCGCATGGCCGCCGGGTCCTTCCGGTCGGCCTGGAGGGCGCGGTAGGCGGACGGAACGGCGGTTCGCCCGCGGCTCAGCACCAGGATCTCGTTACCGCGATCGTGTAGCAGGGCGGCGCATTCGGCGGAGATGTTCCCCGTGCCACCGATGAAAAGAATCTTCATGACGAGAACAGTTGTCGGGTTCGGCAGCCACAATTCAATTCAAAACCAGCGAGGTTGGCTGCCAGCGAGCATGGAGACGCGAGATTGTCCTCAGCTCGTGACGCAAAACCGGCGTCCGCCTCGCTCGCCAGGGCCACGGGGTCAGGGCGTCTGGACTCGGTAGAACCGGGCCACGCCGCCCGGTGTCGCCGTGAAGCGGTAGGAGAGGCCGGGCACATTCGTGCTGAGCACGGCGGCCGCATTCGTAATCCATGGACCGGTGGACTGATCGGCCTGAAGCAGTCTGAACGTCCGGGCCGTGCCGGATTGCAGCGTGAAGTTGATCCACACCTGATTGTTTGTCAGCACCGGGCGGCTGAGGAGGAAGGACGGTGGGCCGACGACGGCGGTGACTTGCTTCGCTGGTCCCCAGTCGAGCGGGAACTCGGTGTAGATCAACCCGCGGGCCGCCAGGTCGTAGTCGCCGGCCTGCGACGGAGCAAAGGTGAAATTGGTGGAGGCCGTGGCGTTGGTGCCGAGAACGGTCCAGAGCTCGGCGTTCGTCAGGACGAGATCGTCAAGATACCAGCCAATCGGGAATTCGCCTTGCGGATAGAGGTAGTATAGACCGCTCGTGTAGGTGTAACTGAACCGGAGCTGAACCGGACGACCTGCAAACGGAGCCAGCGAAAAGGACCGGGCCACGAATGAATTCTCGACGGGGGCGGTCGTGCCCTCGCCGACGCCGGGTTGGCTGAACAGATCCTGCCAGTTCGCTCCCGCGTTCGTGGACACTTGAATTCGCGCCGTTTCCCCTTCCGCCGCATAGCCCAGCCGGCTCTTGAGGCTCACGGAGCCGTTGTTCAACGGGATGATCGCTTGATTCAAGGTGAGCATCTGCGGCGCAAAGGGATCGCCGTTGGGATGCGCCAGACGGAAGGAATAATTGCCGGACGCCTTCACGCTGGAATCCTGCGCGGCGTAACTCCCGGAAGCGCTGACCGTGAAGTTGCCGAGTCCCGACTCCGCGCCGTCGGATAGCGAATACGGCACGCGGAGCGAAACGCGCCATTCGTAGCTCGTGGCATTGGTCACAGCGCTGAAGGTGTAAAGGTTGTTTTCACCGATCGCCGGCTGGGCGGGACCACTGATGACTGGCGGAGAATAGTCGGGGCCTGTCACCGCGGGGTCAAACACGGTGACGCTATAGGTGTACCAGGTCTGGGGCGCGCCGAGAATGTTGCTGATTGCCACCGTATAGACGGTGTCGGCGCCGTTAAAGGGAAAGGTCGTGTTGTAGCTGTCCGCGTTCAGCCCCAGTGGCACCCACACCAATGTATTTTCCCCCGCTCCCGGCAGGACTGGCGATTTGTTCACCGCGATAGGAACGCCATTGCTGCGCATGGTGACCGTGGCGTTGGTGAAGTTGGCGTAGGTGAACGCGGCATTTGAGCAAGCAAACGACCAGCGGGGAAATACAACGGGGTACGGCACGTAACCCGGCGGAGGCCAGGCGACGTAGGGTTCGCGAGTCGCCGGGCGCGGGTCATTGTAGTGGCCGTCGAACACCCAGGTGGCGTTCGCGGCCGAGAACCCGCCCTGGCTTGGCACGTCGCCGGTGCCCATAATCTGGGTCTGCGGATAGAGAATCCAGCGACGGTGGCCGACCATGACGTTGTTGTTGCCAGCGTCCCAGATGTAACCGGTAATCGCGTTCGGCCCAGAAAAGCCCAGGGCGATGTTTGAATTCTCCGCCGCCAAGGCACCGTCTGCCGTATAGCAATGCCACGTGTTCGTGGGCGTATGGCTGAGCATGTTGTTCGCGGACATCATCACTGCGGCCTGCTGGTTGCGAACGTTATTGACCCCGAGGAAGGTCACATCGGCCGGCAACCCCGCCATGGCGCGTAGCGCGTTGATGCGCCGGAGCACTGCCTCGTTGAAACCGGTATCATTGGTTCCCGGCGTGCAGGTGCTCACGTCGGCCGAGGAACGCATCGGAACGCGGTCGGACGACAGGTAAACCGCGTTGTAGAATGAGCGCGCCTGTTCGCGCGAGGCGAGATTCACGCTGAAGCCACCCGTGACCGCGGATTTCGCCGATCGCCGGGGCAGATGCGACACATCCGCTGGCGCGGTGGGCGCGTCGCCAAGGAAGGGTTCGCGTTGCCCCGAGGCGACGTTCAGGGTGGCAACCAGACAGCACGAAGCTGCAAGCCAGTGGAGAGTAATCGGCTTCATAGCACGGTGGAATCTCCGTTTGCTCAAGCGTCAAGGCAAGCACGCAGTTGCTGCCTGACCAAATCTCACTCGGCACGCGGCAGGCGACCGCGGCGACTGCCGTCTAGCGGTTCGTGACCGTACCCGACGCGCCGGTGGCCGGGCCCGCGCCTTCGTTCGCCCCGGCAATGCCGAGTCGGACTCGGTGGCTCTCGCGCCATTCGTCGCCGAGTTCCGCCAGAGTCTTGCCCGTGCAAGATTTCCAGATGTCTTCCCGGTATCGTCCTTGGCGTGCGGCTGCGTTCAGCTTGACGACCAGTTCGCGGTCGTACTTTTCGGTGGCCCAGTTCAGAAAGTTCCCTGTCACCCGGTAGCTCGCGTCGTAGCGGGCGCGAGGGAAGCTTCGCTCGGTGATTTCAGCGCCTTTGGTTTGCGGCTCGAATAGGAACCACCGGATGTAGTCGGCGATGCCCTCCACCAACCATCCCGGGGGGCGGGTGGCGTTGGGATCATCGCGGCGCACGCGGCCATACTGCTGCACGACATGCACCATTTCATGCACCACCGACCCCGTCGCCTCGCCCTTCAAATTGCGCCGGAACCAGGCGCTGTTGCAACTGATCCGTCCGCCGCCAGCCGCCGCGGGCGTTCCACCCATGCCATCCTTGAACGTAATGGCGATCCGAGCCGGGGCGGTATAGCCTTCGCTCGGCAGCAGCTTGACGAGCTTGGGATACCAGACCCGCACGACCGGCGATAACTCCTTCTCCACCCAATCGGTCAAGTCCGGCGCCGCCGTCGTGTCAATCGTGATCTGAAATTGACCGCCTTCCGTTTCGATCGTCTTGAGGACAGGTTCGATTGACTGCGCGACGGATGATTCTGTCACCGGCGGGGCGTTCAAATCGACGACGTCGATTTCGCTGTAAAACGTGTTGCCGAATGCGTCGTCGGCCTCGGTGCGCGAACAGTCGAACAGGAGATAGCGATACTTGCCGAGACCGCGATCCCCCTCCGCGAGGCTGACGCCGTACTGGCCGCCGCGATCACCACTGTTGGGTCGAGTGTCCACGGTGGCGATCTGCTTCCAGCCGCACTTTCCCGGATCCGTTCCGGCTTTGGGACCGGCGTCGAACGCCACGCCTTCGCCGTCGCTGGCGTACAGCGTGTAGACTTGCGGGCCGCGATCGCTCGCGTGCCACGAATAAGTGTTGATCTGCTTGATCTCAATCAACTTGCCCAAGTCCACCTGCAATCTGCCGCCGGCGCTGCCAGCCTCGAAAAAAAAACTCGCATCGGGTTGATCCTCATCGGTGGGGACTTTGCCATCGTGCAGCTTGTCCAGGCCGCCTCCATTGCGATCTGCCCTTCCGTCCACGATCGAGAAGATCGCGGTGGTGGCAGCGTCGGTGCGCGACGGCGCGGGCACTTTTTCAAACTTGAATCCCGCCCACGTACGGGTGTTGTCGTGGTGCTCCGAAACGATTCCAGGTTCGCCCAGCAAAGCCAACGAGGACATCTGGACGATCGAGGCCGTTAGGCAAAAGACGGGGCGCATCTTCATATGGGGTGTTCCAAGAGCGTGGTGGTCGTATGTTACGTTTCTGATTCCGATACACTTCGCTGCTGCCGCGGCATCGTCGGCCAGATGCCATCGCAAGGTGGCGACTCCCGCCGCCCGCGAATCACCGCCCGCAGCATTGTTTGTATTTCTTGCCGCTCCCGCAGGGGCACGGGTCATTGCGACCAACCTTCGGACCGGTGCGGACGGGCTTGGCCTTTTCCGCTGCGGCGACGGCTTCGCTCACAACGTCGCTCGCCTTGGACTTGTCGGCGGCCTGAGCGCTGCTGCTCGCCCCGAAGGCGCTGGTGGATTGATGCAGGGTCTGTTGGGGGACATTGCGCAAGAAGTTCTCGAACGCCATCAGACTCGTGGCGCTGCGGAAGATGTTGTGACAAATCTCGGTTTTGATGTTGACCATCAACTCCTCGAAGATCTTGAAGGCCTCCGCCTTGTACTCGATTAACGGGTCGCGTTGACCGTAACCGCGCAGCCCAATGCTGTAACGAAGGCTGTCCATCTCGTAGAGATGCTCCTGCCACAACTTGTCAATCGCGGTCAGGATCGTGTAACGCTCAACCGTCTTGAGGTGGTCGGCGTTTTCAAAGCTGATCTTCAGATCGTAAGCCTTCCGGACAGCCTCGGAGATGAAAGTGCTGACGGCAAATTGCGCGGGGCTGAGGCCGTCAAAGACCGAGCCCTCCACCGGCTTCTCGGTGCCGGAGTCGGCAGCTTTGAGCACTTCGCCCTCCGGAATGCCGAGTGGGAAGTTCAGGTTGGCCCAGTCGG
>CAYJNU010000460.1:0-6391 GCA_964371005.1 uncultured Verrucomicrobiota bacterium
CCCCCGGCCCCAGCGCGTTATGCAGGAAGGGCAGCCGTTCGCAGTACGGAAACGTCGCCAGCGGAATGACGATATAGGGTGCGACGGTGGCGCCGAGGGTCGCGCCCATCGTGTAAAGACCGATCGCCAGCGCCCGTTCGCGCGCGGGAAACCACTCGGCAACCGCCTTGGATGCCGCCGGCCAGACGCCCGCTTCACCCAAGCCGAGCAGGAATCGATAAGCGCCCAGCGACCGCACGCCACACGCTGCGGCCGTAAGCATGTTGGACATGGACCAGAAAGCCACGAAGATGAACATCCCCACGCGGGTACCCAGCTTGTCGGCCAACTTCCCGGCCACCAGATACGACAGGGTATAGGCAACAAGGAAGAGGTTGACCACGTCCGCATAGGCGCGATCGTCCATGCCGAGGTCCTTTTGAATGGTAGGTGCCAGCGCCGACAGGGTCTGGCGGTCCACGTAGTTCAGCACGGCCGCCAAGAACAGCAGCGTGACAATCCAGTATCTGAGGGCCCGCAACTTCATTTCCACGCGCAGCGAGCCGCCGCCCCGTAGCGCCGTCGGGCCGACGATCTTGCTTCGCTATCCAAGATCGGAGTCTACAGGTTCACACTGGACATGGGCTAGCGGTTCATGCGTCTATGTTCTTAGAAAATGCGCCAGCCGAAGCAGAAACCCGGCAATCGCCTGCGCTCCCGTTCGCGGGCCTCAGCCACTCCGCGGGTGGCGGTGCTCGTGGACACGGCCACCAGTTGGGGTCGCCGCCTCCACAAGGGCATTCACAACTACGACCGCAAACACGGTGGCTGGCAGCTCTTCGTGGAAGCGCGCGGAATGGAAGAGCGTCTTCGCGTGCCGCCTGGCTGGAAGTGCGACGGCGTGATCGCCCGCGTTGGGAACGCCGAGATGGCCCGTGAACTCCGGGCGCTGGGCATCCCGGTGGTGAATGTCTCGGGCATTCGTTTGCCGGGGACGGATTTTCCCCGCGTCAACACCGATCTTCGAGCCTCCGCGAACCTCGCGGCGCGGCATTTCTTGGAACGCGGTTTTCGCCATTTCGCCTACTTCAGCTTGCTCGGCCTCGGCTACGTGGCCACGCATCAACAGGCGTTCGCCGAGGCGATCACGGCGGGCGGCGGTGATTTTGCCTCGTTCGCCACCAAGCCCGTGACCGGAGCCGAACCGGACTGGAATCTGGACCTGGCCACTGTGGGCGAGTGGCTCAAGGACCTGCCCCGACCCATCGCGTTGCTGACGTGGAATCCCAGCAGCGCCCGCGAGGTGATCTACGCGGCCCAGGTGGCCGGTTTGCTCGTGCCCGAGGAAGTGGCGGTGCTCAGCGGGACCGACGACAGTTTGCTTTGTGAACTGCTCCCAGTGCCCGTGTCCGGGATTCTCGTCGCGGCGGAACAGATTGGCCACCAGGCGGCGAGTCTGTTGGACCGTCTCATGCGCGGCCAGCGCCCGCCCGCCCGCCCGGAACTCATCGCCCCGGCTGGCATCGTAACCCGCCAATCCACCGACACGCTGGCCATCCGAAATCCTGCGCTCGTCAAGGCGCTCAACTTCATCCGTCGCAATCCGTCGCAGGCGATCCATGTGAACGACGTGGCGCGGCAAGCGGGGGTCTCTCGCCGGGTCTTGGAACGACAGTTCGTGGAGATGCTCGGCCGAGCGCCCGCCGTGGAGATTCGCCGGGTGCGCCTGGAACGCGCCAAGAACCTGTTGGCGGAAACCGACCTGCCCATTCCTGACGTCGCTGAAGCCGCTGGGTTCGGATCGCCCGAGTATCTGGCTTACGCGCTTCGGGCAGAATGCGGACTGGCCCCCCTGAGGTTTCGCAACAAGGTCCGCAGCCGCTAGCTTGAACTCGAACAGCAACCGCGCTCAGTGGTCCTCGAAACTGAAGCGGATTCGGGTCCGAGAACCGGTCTGGCGGTTGATGATTTCCATTTCCTCCAGCTCCCAACGCCCCTGGACCTTCGTGATTCCCTTGGGAGCGAATTCCTTCACCAGCTTGGCGTGGGCGTCAAAAGCCTCGGCGTAAATCACCCCGCCAGTGTCAATGTCCAGCCACGACACCACCCGCACATAGCCGTTGGTCTGGCCCGCCGGGGCGAGACTCTCCAGCACATCACAGGACTGTCCTCGCTTCATTTCCTTCTTCAACAGCCGCTGCGTGGGCCAGCGCAGGAATTCCAGGCCCAGATCCGCCGCCCAGAAATCCGAGCCGGCAAACGGGGTCATCGCCTCGGCCCCGGCCAGGGCTTTGGCTGCGGAATCCAAACCAGCGCTGTTCGGGGCTTGCGCCAGGCGGTATTCGATCCCGCCAAGCGCGTTACGAATCACGCTGAGCCGGACGCAGGGCTCGCCGTTCGTCGGCGCGGTCTCGTAAACGCTCGTCCAGTCGTCGCCGGTGGCGAAGATTTTGAAATGCACCGGCACCGAGCGGCGCGGGCCGCTGCCTTTTGCCGGACGAATGAAGAGCACGCCGTGATTGGTGAAATCCTGCGCGGGCGTTTGCGCCAGGAGTCCGGTGACGAGCGCCTGCCCGTCCGCCTCTGCGTTCGGGTTGAGTTTGACCGGTTCTGCGAAGCTGGCCGCGCCCAGGCCCAGCAGCGGCAGCAAGAGCAGCGTGAGGCGGAGCGTCATTTCGCGCGCAAGGCAAGGGGGAGCAGTTCGGAGATATGCCGGACGAAATGCACCGTGACTTTGGCCCGCACTTCCGCTGGGACTTCGCTCCAATCCGCGCGGTTATGCTCCGGCAGGATGATGTGTTTGATGCCGAAACGCACCGCGGCCATAACCTTCTCTTTCACGCCGCCGATGCGGAGGACGCGCCCGCGCAGACTGATCTCGCCGGTCATCGCCACGTCCGCACGCACCTTGCGGCGCAGCAGCAGCGAGGCGAGAGCTACGAGCAGAGTGACGCCGGCGCTCGGACCGTCCTTGGGCGTCGCGCCCGCGGGGACGTGAATATGGATGTCGTGCTTCGCGTAGTCGGCCAGGTCAATCCCCAGCGTCCGGGACTGGCTGCGCAGGTAACTCAGCGCCGTTTGCGCACTCTCCTTCATCACATCGCCCAGCGAACCGGTGAGAAGCAGGTTGCCTTTGCCGGGCATACGCGTGGCCTCGATGAACAGCACTTCGCCCCCCACCGGCGTCCAAGCCAGGCCCGTGGCGATGCCCAGCTCGCGAATGCTCTCGGCGGTTTCCGACATGAATCGCACCGCGCCGAGGTAATCCTTGAGCGCTTCGGGCTTGATAAGGATGGGTCGTGGCACGCGGCTGTTGCCGACAATCTTTCGGGTCGCCTTGCGTGTCAGCGCCGCGATGTCGCGCTCCAACTGCCGCACGCCGGCCTCGCGGGTGTAGCCATGGATCACCTGCCTCAACGTAGCGTCGGGAATCTTCACGTCTTTCCGCGACAGGCCATGCTCCTCGAGTTGGCGCGGGACGAGATAGCGTCGGGCGATCTGCAGCTTCTCGGATTCGGTGTAGCTCGGGAGTTCGAGAACTTCCAGGCGGTCGCGCAGCGCGGCATGCACCGGCTCCAACCAGTTCGCCGTGGTGATGAACAACACGCGTGAGAGGTCGAACGGTAGATCCAGGTAGTGATCGGTGAAAGTATAATTCTGCGCGGGGTCCAGGACTTCGAGCAGGGCGGACGCCGGGTCGCCGCGGAAATCGGCGCCGACCTTGTCCAGTTCGTCCAGCAGGACCACCGGGTTGCGGCTCTCGACGCGGCGCAAGGTCTGGAGGATCCGGCCCGGCAACGCGCCGACGTAAGTACGGCGGTGGCCGCGAATCTCCGCCTCGTCGCGCATGCCACCCAGCGCAATGCGGGCGAATTTGCGCCCGAGAGCGTCGGCCACGCTCTTGCCGAGCGAGGTTTTGCCCACGCCGGGCGGTCCGACGAGGCAGAGGATGGGCCCTTTAAGTTGCTTGCGGTGCTTGATGACGGCGATGAACTCCAGCAGGCGTTCCTTGACCTTTTCCAGGCCGTAATGCTGCTCGTTCAAAATCCGCTCGGCTTCTTTGAGATCAATCTTGTCCTCGGTAACCTGCTCCCAGGGCAGTGCGAGAATCCAATCGAGGTAATGGCGTGTGACGCCGTATTCCGCCGCCGCCGGCGTCATCTGCTGCAGCCGGTCCAATTCCTGGTCGGCCACCTTCTTCGCTTCGGCGGGGAGGGGCGTCTTGTCAATCTGCTCACGCAGGGCCTTGATCTCGCTGCTGCCGCCTTCGCCTTCGCCGAGTTCGCGCTGGATGGCGCGTAATTGCTCGCGCAAGAAGTAATCCCGCTGCGTTTTTGAAATAGAGGTGGCGACTTCAGTCTGGATTTTCGAGCTGAGCGACAGGACCTCGTGTTCGCGGTTAAGCAGCGGCAGCAGGATGTTGAGGCGTTCCTTGACAGACCCAGTCTCCAGCAACTTCTGCCGATCGCCCAGTTCCAGGTTGAGGTTGATCGCCACCAAGTCGCTGAAGTGGCCGGGGTCTTCGGTGTTCAGCGCGGCGACCTTGACCTGATCGGAGAGCGCGGGCGAAAGCTTGATGATCTCCTGAAACTGGCTTTGGGCGTTGCGCAGCAGAGCCGTGGTTTCGACCGTGTCCTCCTTCACGTCGCGCAGGAGTTCGTACTGGGCGCTGAGATACGGCTCTTTCTTCGGATAGTCCTTGATCTGAATGCGCCACAGCCCCTCGACAAGCACGCGGATGGTATTGTCTGGAAATTTGAGCATCTTGAGCAAGCGCGCGGCGCAACCCACCTCGTACAGATCCTCCGGCATGGGATTGTCCACCTCGGGCTTGCGCTGGAGCACGACGCCCAGCAGGCGATCTCCAGCCACGACATCGTCAATCAGCTTGATGCTCGCCGGCGTTTCGACCAACAGGGGGGCGACCATGCTGGGGAAGATCACAATGTCGGAAAGCCCGAGAATGGGTAGTGACTCCGGCAGCGAGCGCGACGAAACGCGCGGCGCGGTTTCCGGGCCACCCGAGACTCCCAAGATGCTGACAAACTCCGTATCCGGCGATTCCATCGTCGTGAGTAGTGCGGAATTAGACGCTGCGGCTGGCAAAAGCTTCAGCGTCAACTGCCTTCCGAGATTTCCAGCTTGTGCCCCTTGGGATGCGCGTGCGCCAGGGGCACGTCAATCCGCAGGAACCCGTTCAAATAGGCCGCCTTGGCCCGACTCAAATCATAACAAGGCGGCAGTTCGAGGATCTTCTCAAATGGGCCGTAGGTGATTTCCATCACCAAGAAGCTGCAGTGGGCTGAGCGGCAACTGTCCGGCCGATGTCCGCTGATCCGCAAGTGGCTGCCCTCGACGGTGATTTCGAGATTGTCGCTCCGCATGCCGGCGAGCTCGACCTTGATCACCAGGCCATCGTCCGTGGTGTAGAGATCCGTGTTCGGTTCCCAATGCGCCTTGCCCGGAATATCCCGGCTGCCGACCATCGAAGATCGGGTAACGAAATGAACGGACGAACTGACTTTTCCCATGTTAAAAAGATGACCGAGGATCCTCCGGGCCCGGGCCCGCACCGGGCGGGCTTAACGCCACTTCACGATGATCTGAGGTCGCTCGCCTTTTCGTGCGTGATACACGATGGAATCCCGCGTGGCACCTGAACCGGTGCCGCCACATCCGCAGTGCGTGTTGCCCGTCAAGCCAGGCCCGCGCTGGCGAAAGCGGCTCCACCCCAACCACGCAGCCGCCCCGGCTACGATCATTAGTGATGCCGCCTGCTGCCAATCCATGGCCGAAACATAACGCGAATCGCCCCGCCCGCAACAACTGATTTGCACGGAGTTCTTGCTCCAACACCGGTAAAACTGGCGCCGCGCGTGCGCGAACAGACCCAAAACCGGTTCCCGCCACGATCTGGCTGCGTGTCCAACCGCCCTGGTGACCGGCTCGAATTCACGTTCGACTCTGCCCGTGCTCCACGGCTAAGCTCGCAACATGGAAACGGCGGTCTTTCGCCATCCTCATCGCGTCACCTACGCGGATTGCACCGCGGGCAATCATGTCTATTACGCCCGGTACCTGCCGCTGCTCGAAGCAGCGCGCAATGAATTCGTCCGCCATCTCGGTCAGCCATTCCTCGACTGGCAGAATCAGGACACGCTCTTTCCGGTCGTCGAATGTCATGTGCGCTACAAATCCCCGGCGCACTTCGATGATCTCCTGAGCATTGAAGTCTGGCCTACGTTGGCCGAGCGGGTCCGGCTCAACTTCGCGTATCGCATCTTGAACCAAACCCAGACGCTCATCCTCGAAGCGGAAACCTGCCATGTCTGCACCAGCCTCAGCGAGAAACCCCGACGACTGCCGGAGCCATTGCGAATGAAGCTGCTGCCCTTCCTGCGCGACCCTTCGC
>CAYJNU010000461.1:0-6378 GCA_964371005.1 uncultured Verrucomicrobiota bacterium
CATGACGGTCGTGGCGAGGCCAGATTTGAAGATGGCCGGAGAGGGCGCTTCCACACCGTTGAGATAGAGCTTGATCGAGCTGCCATCCACGGTCGTACTGCCGTCCATCAAAATGCCGCCGCAGTTGGTGGGCCAGAGACCGGTGGCGCCGGCATACGGCTGGACGATCTGCACGTACGCGGGCGCGGGCCCGGCGTAATAGGCCTTGACGCCTGAAACGTTCGTCGCTGCGGCATCGTTGACGAGGTATTTCACGCCGTCTTTGACGGTGAGCCATTCCAGGTTGGCTCCGTTGCCCGGCAACTCACCGTTGCCATTTTCCCAAAGCAGGCGCACCGGGTAAATGCCGGCCGTCGGCACGGCGACGTAGAAGGAGACATCACTCGAACCTTTGCCCCCGTTGTACTCGCCGAGTTTCAAGGCAAACCAGTCGTCGGCGTTCTTGCCTTCCGTCACGAGGAAACCGTCGTCGCTGTTGACGATCATTTCATAGACACCCGCGGTCGTGAATTCCAGGTAGGTCAGGACCTTCAGCGCCGTGCTGCCGTTCAGCGTGTTGGCGCCGGGGATGCCCGGGAACAAGCTGTCCGGATAACCGTTGCCCGTCTGGAAGTTGCCGGCATCGCCGCCGCCGTTGCTGACCGGGTTGATGTTGTAGTTCAGCGGATCCGTGATGTTGATGTAGCCACCGTTGGTGGCGGAGGTGAGATCCGCTTCGTTCGCGCCGTGATAACCGAGCAACTGTTCCAACGTGTAAATGGTTGTGTTGTTTTGTTCTCCGGACTGCCAAGGCATCACCTTGAAACCGACCTTGGAAGTATCCACACCGGTCACGGCATCCGCCGCCGGGATGGTGGGGTAGTTCGGGACAGTGAACGAACGCGTGGCGGTGACCGGATTGCCATTGCCATCTTTGCAGGCGAAGACCACTTCATGAGTGGAGCCCGGTGTCAGCAGCATGGGGAACCCGCGGTAGGTGAAAGTCGTGTCCGCCCCGTTCTTCGAGCCAGTCAGTGGCGCCACGCTCGTACCGTCCAGCGTGGCTGTGGCCTCGGCCGTGGCCGGGGTCACGACGCTCGAGCCAGAATCAGTCATGCCGATGGAAAACCCGTCCGGCAGACCGGTCGCGCTGCCCACCTGCGCCACCGTGGCGGCGACCGTCGAGATGGAAATGTTATCCACGTGCTGATTCTGCCAGGAACCGCCCGTGCGCCCGGCAAACACCAGTCGGCCGGCACTCGGGAAATACGTGGTCTGATAGTCGGTCAGAATCTGCGTGCCCTTCCACCAGACGTTCAACTTGCCGTCTGCGGCAAGCTGCACTTTCAAGTGCGCCCAGCACAACCCAGCGGTTGAGCCATCTCCGGTATAGGGCCCGGTTTGAATGGAACTCGCATCGGCACAGCCTCCGTTGGCGGTCGGCGTGGCATACTGCTTGACCAGAATGCCATCCACACGCACCGTAACCGCCGGCACATCCGTGCCGATGCTCTGGTCAACGACGTTACACAACGCGCCCGCGGTGCCGCCGCTGTTCCAAGCGTCAAAGCCAATTCCGATGCCCGTCTGTGTGCCTTCCTCCGGCAGGTTGGCCTCGCAGTTCTGCCCGGTGGCGAACGCGCCGCCGGTCAGCACCGGGTCATTCGCCCGGCAATAGTTCACGCTGAAGCCGTCGGCCGGCGCTTCCGAGCCGTTGCCAATCCGGAGGTCGGCCTCGAACGTAAAGGCCTGCACCACCGAACCCGTGTCGAAATCCGAGAAGATGATCCGGGTGGACTGGCCGGTGGCGTAACTGAGATTCAAGTACCCGTCACTGGCGTTGGTGGCGTAACCGACTCCATCAACTGCATTCCAATAGCCCGAGCCGGTGATGGTCATGTCCCCGCTGGCCACGGGGTCCTCGTTGAAGTCGAAGAAGAACGATCCTGCCTGCGCCGAGCCGGCGCACAACAGACCCGCCAGGATACTGCTATACAGAGTTCTACACATACGTGATTTCCTTCCTGCTTGTTGGTTGGTTGAGCTTGAGGTTTTGGGGACTTCTACCCTTGCGCCCGGCGACGCTTCCATCAGCGAGGCAAAGGCAGAGAATGCAACACTGTGAATGTTGTGGTGTTTGGGCCACAGGCCTATTAGTGACCGGGTGTGCGATCCGATGCAAGCAGAAAAAAATGCCGAAGACGACACGACACGCCAGCAAGGAAGCCGTCAACACAGGTCACTTGCTGTGTGGCCTGAAGTGGCGAGCAGGCAAGGTGGCGTGTGCCGGTGTCTGATCCCCGCGCAGCACGGCAGCAAAGGTCATTGGAGTGGGTTCTGAGCTTTGTTCGCGAAGCCGTTGCGGCTCTGCGACAGCCGCGCGCCGCATTCCCACGTAGTTCGCAGGCCTCCGGGTGGGCGTCTTCCGGAGGAGGGCGGTACACAAAAAGAGACCGGACTTGCGTCCGGTCTCTTGTCAATTCAGTTCGCGACCTGCTTTAGTTGCTGGCGCGATAGAACATGGCGCCCGCGGCGCCCGTCGGGATCGTGTAGGGGCTGGAGGCGCCCGCCACGATGTCGTATGTGCCGTTCACCGTGCTGGAGGCACGGAGGACTCCCGTGTAGCTAATCTTCCACACGCCGCCGTCCTTGACCACTTGCAGGGTCGGAGCCGGCAACGCCGTCACGGCGCGGTAGGCCTTGATCGAGGTGGGTTCGCTGGCGTCGTTGATCAGCACGCGCTTGACGTCGTCAGCCGCGAGCGACGGGGAGGTGACCGTGGTCCATTCGAAGCCGGCACCACCACCGCCCTGTTCGTAGAGGACGTGAATCGGGTAGAGCCCGGCCTGGGGCACGACGAAGCTGAAGTCGGTCCAGCCCCTACCCCGGTCATCAATGCCGATTTGCAGGTTCGCGTCGGCACCGATGGTGGCCACTAAACCGCTGGTGGCCCACATCTGCTCTTCACCACCGAAGCCGTTGACGGTGAGCACCGGAATGGTGATGGGCGTCGCGGGTGTGCTTCCACCCAGGACGTAGGGCAAACCCCATTGGGCATCGTTGATGATGATGGCGGCGATGGCGCCGTTGTCCTGCGCCCAGGCAACATACTCCCGGTCATAGCAAGTGGTGTTATTGATGGCTGCGATCTTGCCCGTGAGATCGGTGGCAGGGATCGGACAAGGATTAGCCGCCGATAAATACGCCACCGGGGCAGTGATGGGCACGATTGGAGGTTTCGCACCGAAGCCAGCGGGATTCCCTGTCCAATTGACAACCGCAGCGACATCGCGATCCACGCCTGTCCCGGTAACATGCAGGACCTGGCGGGTGATGCCCAAGCCTTCAGTGACGCGGAAACCGTCATCGCTGCTGATGCTCATCCGGTAATAACCGGCATTCAGCGGCAGGTAGCCGTCAATCCAGGCAGCGAAGTTGTTGGGACTGCCCGTCACTCCCGGAAGGCCTGGCGGGATTTTATCGTAGGTAAAGTCGCCGGGGCTGGTGACCCCGTTGAAGTCCATCACGTCGTTCCAGTACCAAACATTGCTATAGGCGGCGGGAACGCCACTGGCGCCACCGCTGACCACATCAACCGTGTTGGAGGCGTAGTACGGGAAGTAGAGCCCGCCCAAAAGAGCGTTCGCCGAGTCCACCTGGTTGGCCATCCCATCACCGGCACCCGGACGGGCGATGTCGGGATCCAACTGCGCCAACTGAAGCATGAACCCGGGCTTGGTGGCATCCGCGGCCGAAAGCGGCACGCTGAGGCTCGGATTGAGTGTCACCCAATCGGCCACGGTGAAGGTCCAGTTGTTCGAGTGCGCGGCACCGGCGACGTCGCTCCAGATCAAGGTAGCCGTGCGCAGGCCGGGCGACATCATGCTCGCGGTGGTGAAAGTGGCAGTGACAGTGGTCACCGTGCCCACTTTGGCCAACACCGGGTTAACAGAAGCGCCATCCACCAGCAATCGGACGCTCGTGGCGTCCAGGGCGCTGGCGCCGTCGGTGATCTGGGCGACGAGCTTGTCCGCCCGGCAACCGGTTGCGGTCGCGCGCGGGTACAGGTGGGAAACATACGCGGGCAGTTGCGGCCCCATGTAGTAGGCGGCGATGCCCGTCGTATTCGTGGCATCCGGGTCGTTGACCAGATACTTGACCCCGTCTTTGATGGTGAACCATTCCAAATTGGCGCCGTTGCCCGACTCGCCGTTGCCGTTTTCCCAGATCAACCGCACCGGGTAGATACCCGGGGCCATCACCGCGAAGGTGAACACGGTGTCGCTGGAACCCTTACCCCGATCATCAATCCCGAGTTGCACAGCGAACCGGTCCTTCGGGTTCTTACCTTCGGTCACGAGGAACCCGTCGTCGCTGTTCACGACCATGGTGTAGAGGCCCGCAGCGGGGAACTTCATGAAGGTGAGCAGCTCGATCGCCGAACTGCCGTTCAGCCCAGTGAGACTCGGCAGGCCCGGGAACAGACTGTCCGGATAGCCAGCGCCCGTCTGGAAGCTGCCCGCGTCACCGCCACCATTGCTGGCCGGGGTGATATTGAAATTAATCACGTCCGTGAAATTCATGTAGCCGCCGTTGGTCTGGCCGGTCAAAACCGCGTCGTTCGCGCCGTGTAGACCGAGCAACTGCTCTTCAGTCCAATAGATGCGGTTCGGCTGGCCGGGAGATTGCCAGGGGAGCAAACGATAGCCGGGTTTGGTGTCGTCCACACCGGTCACCGCGTCGGCCTCCACGACGGTCCCAAAGGTCGGCACTGTGAAGGTGCGGGTCGCTTCGACCGTGTTGCCGTTCCCATCTTTGCAGGTGAAAACGACTTCATGCGTCGAACCGGGGGTCAGAAGGATCGGAAAACCGTGGTAGGCGAACGTCGTGTCCGCCCCGTTCTTCGAGGCCGTCAGCGGTGCGACACTGGTCCCGTCCACAGTGGCCGTGGCCTCGGCCGTGGCCGGATCCACCACGCTATTGCCGGAATCAGTCACACCGAGGGAGAACCCATCGGGGAGGCCGGTCGCGCTGCCCACCTGGGCCACCGTGGCGGCGACCGTCGAGATGGAAATGTTATCCACGTGCTGATTCTGCCAGGAACCGCCCGTGCGCCCGGCAAACACCAGTCGGCCGGCACTCGGGAAATACGTGGTCTGATAGTCGGTCAGAATCTGCGTGCCCTTCCACCAGACGTTCAACTTGCCGTCTGCGGCAAGCTGCACTTTCAAGTGCGCCCAGCACAACCCAGCGGTTGAGCCATCTCCGGTATAGGGCCCGGTTTGAATGGAACTCGCATCGGCACAGCCTCCGTTGGCGGTCGGCGTGGCATACTGCTTGACCAGAATGCCATCCACACGCACCGTAACCGCCGGCACATCCGTGCCGATGCTCTGGTCAACGACGTTACACAACGCGCCCGCGGTGCCGCCGCTGTTCCAAGCGTCAAAGCCAATTCCGATGCCCGTCTGTGTGCCTTCCTCCGGCAGGTTGGCCTCGCAGTTCTGCCCGGTGGCGAACGCGCCGCCGGTCAGCACCGGGTCATTCGCCCGGCAATAGTTCACGCTGAAGCCGTCGGCCGGGCTCTGTGAGCCGTTGCCGATCCGGAGGTCGGCCTCGAACGTAAAGGCCTGCACCACCGAACCCGTGTCGAAGTCCGCGAAGATGATCCGGGTGGACTGGCCGGTGGCGTAAGAGATATTCAAGTAACCGTCACTGGTGTTGGTTGCGTAACCGACCCCATCGGTTGCGCTCCAATAGCCCGAGCCGGTGATGGTCATTTCCCCGCTGGCCACGGGATCGTCGTTGAAGTCGAAAAAGAACGATCCCGCCTGCGCCGAGCCGGCGCACAACAGACCCGCGAGGATACCGCTATACAGAGTTCTACACATACGTGATTTCCTTATTGCTTGTTGGTTGGTTGGTTGGTTGGTTGGTTGAGTTTGAGGTTTGTGGGAATCCCACCCTTGCGCCCGCCGACGCTTCCATCACCGAGGCAAAGGCAGAAAATGCAACACTGTGAGTGCTGTGTTGTTTGAGACACTACAGCAGTAAAGGCCAGTTGCGCAGTCCGATGCAAGCAGAAAGCCATGCTATCGCAAAGAAACTCAAAGAAACTGCCAACCCAGGTCGCTTCCGGCCACTTCGGGCATTGCCAAACGCCCCGCGCCGTCGCTAAATGAAGGCGCATGCCGACGGTTGCTGAACAACTCCGCGCCACTCGCGAGGCGAAAAGCCTCACGATCCATCAAGTGGCTGAGGTGACGAAGATTCGCACGGACCATCTCCGCGCCCTGGAGGAGGGCAATTTCGACGTGTTCACCGCCCCGGTTTACATCAAGGGCTTCACGCGCAGTTACGCCACGCTGCTGAAGCTCGACGTGCCGCGCGTCATGGAAC
>CAYJNU010000462.1:0-6307 GCA_964371005.1 uncultured Verrucomicrobiota bacterium
GCCCAGGACAGCGTCGGCGGAGAGATAGACGGAGTCATTCCAGAAGCCGCTGATCGGAGCGTTGCCCGCGTTGGTGATGGCCCAGGTCAACTTCACCGGCATGCCGGCGACCGCGTTGACCGGCGCGGTGATGGCTCCGACCGTGAGATCAGGCAGCGGCGGCAACGTGAGCGAGATCGGTGCGCTGCGGAGGTTGTTCGCCTCCGTGGTTTCAAACAGCACGCCGGAGTAATCCGCAGCGAGCGCGACAAAGTAAGCGCCCGCCGCATAGCTCGCGCTCGACGGCATGGTGATCGTCTGCGTGTTCGTGTAACTCGCGCCCGGCAACAGGCCGGACACCGCGGCGCGCGTGAGCAGCACCGAGGCGTCGGAGAGATTGTTGCTCGCAGAAACGAAGTAGAGGCGGTCGTCCCAGATGCCGTTGACCGGCGCGGTGCCGACATTCTGCACGACCCAACTCACCGAGACCGCCTGCCCGAACTGGGCGCTGGGCTGAACGGTGACCCGCGTGACGCTGAGGTCCGGCGTCAACATCGTGGTCGCGTTCGTGGCCACCATCGTGTTGTTCGTCACGCTGCCGCTTTCCTGGACCTGACTGCCGGTATCGGTGGAGACGATGAACCAGCGGTCGCCCACCAAGCCGGTCGGCACGGTCACGGTCTGAGTCAGCACGAGGGACTGGCCGACGCCGAGGAGATTGCTGTACGTGAGCGTGCCGAGTACCTGGTCACCGCCGAACGCGTTGTCGGCGGAAAGATACAAAGTATCGGTCCACGGGCCTTGGGCGGCGTGTGTGCCCTGGTTGGTCACGCGCCAGGAAATCTGTGCCGCCTGACCCGCGGAAGCCGTGGCGGGCGCCGCGATGCGGTCCACCACAAGATCGGGCAGGACCACCGGCGTGAGGAACGCGAGGTTGTCAATCGCCGCCGTGTCGTTGCCCTGGCCCAGCGTCACGCGGATGCGCGCGATACCGCGCCGGCTGATGCTGACGAGTTCCTGCGCTGCGCCACCGCCATGGAAGAAGTTCGTGTAGATCAACGAACCGCCGGTGTCGAAGGCCGCCACCGTTGCACCGGTGGTTTCGGCGTCAATGACGAAGAAGCTCACGAAGTCCGATGTGGCCGGCGTGCCGGCGTCGGGCGTGACGAAGGTCAATTCGACTTCACCCAGTTGCGCCGGGTTGCTGTCCGGACAGCCGAAGACGCGCGCCGGCGAAACCGGCACAAATTTGGCCGGGAAGTTGGTCGTGATTTGCAGGTTCCCACTGACCGTGCGGAAGACCACGCCGGTGCCGGCGAATTGGTTGCTCAGCACGGTGCCCGCAGGCAATTCCTCGAAGGTGATGATCCGGTCGCCGAGGTCGGGCGAGATGTACATCGCCGTCTGCGGGACAATCTCGGTGATGTTGGAGGGTTTGATGTACCAGGCAAACTCCAGCCCGCTCTCGCCGGCAGCGTTGGCGGCGTAGAGCAACGTGACTGGGTAGAGGCCCTCGTCTTCGAAGGATGTTTCCATCCAGGAGTAACCGAAGCTGCGGTCGCCGACCGAGCCGAGGTAGTTCGTGCCGACGAGGAGATAGAAGCCGTCGTCGCTGGCCACGCCGAGCTGAATATCAATCTCCGGTGTTTCGGGATGGCGATCCAGGTCGCGTGATACTCGGAGGTAGAACTGGTGGCGCAGGATGAAGTTGAGCGCGTTCAACCCGAGCACCGCGTCCGGCGGGGTGGTCGTGTCCTGGAAGAACGTGTTGAAACTACTGCCTACGCCGATGCTCGAACCTGGGTGCGGGAAGTCAATCGTCGGGCTGAGCGTGGTGCCGCTCGGCGTGAGGCTGGCCAAGTCCGCAGGAGTCGGGGCCGGCCCGCCACCGATGCCGTTGAACAGCTCGATGGACACGCCGTTGCCGGGAACGTTGGGCAACGACGGACGCTCCGCCTGGCTCTGCGCGATGAACGTGCCATAGGCATACAGCACGGTCAGCGTGGCGGCCTCGCTCGTCGCCGAACCGCCGTCGTCCGTGACCGTCGCCCGGTAGAGGCCCGATTGGTTGGTCTGGACGGCGTTTAGCACCAGCGTCGCGTTGGTAGCGTCGGGGATGGGTGCGCCATTGAACGTCCACTGGTAACGCACGGGTTCGGTGGCATTCGCTGAAACGTTGAACGTGACTTCGTTGTTGCGCACGACGGTCTGCGAGGCGGGATTGGCGGTGATGACCGGTGGCGTGAACACGCTGAAGGTGTTGGTGCTGGCCTGCGCCATGAGGTTGCCCGCGAGGTCCGCCACGTTCGGGCCGAGGACGAGCTTGTAGAGGCCGTTGACGCGTTGCGAGGCCCACGTCAGGCGATAGCTGGAGGCGCTCAACCGTTCCGGCGCGTTGACGGCAATGGCGCCGGCGGGGCCGAGCAACAGGACGTTGCCATTCGTGAAGGTCAGCGGCTGGATGGGTTCATTGAAACTCACGTCGCAGGTGCTGACGGGGACGGTACTCGTGCCGGTGAGCGTGACGTTTGTGACGAGCGGGCCGGCCTTGTCGATGACGAAGCGGCCGGTATAGACGCCGTTCGCGGGCGTGAGGGTGTAGAGGCGGACGTTGTCAATGCCCCAGCTCTCGTCCCAATAGCTTTGCAGGTTGCGTCCCCGGAAGCCGATTTCCAGTGAGTCGTTCGTGTGGACAAACTCCCATTTCACGTTCTGGAAGATGGAATCGCTGTAGGAGGCGTTGCCGAGGAAGTTCGAGCCGCTGTATTGCGGGACTCCAGGGTAGGAGTAAGTGCAACCGTAGTTTTGGAAGGTGTATTCCCAAGCCGGCGAAACCCGGCCAGCCACATCGAAGCCGAACCAATCAGGACCGCAGTCCCCGTCCCAGGTGTCAATGACAAGCAGGTCCCACGCGAGCCGCAAAGTGGAGTGCGGCGCGAGGCCGGCGAGCAACAGCGTGGCGGTGTTGTTACCGTAGCGGCCAAGGAAGCGCGAGGCGGGCACGCCGGATTCGGTGCCGCCGAGGCTCCATTCGCCGCCAGCGCCGGACTCGAAGTCGGTAGCATAGACCGGGACGAAGAGGTTGCCGGTCATCGGCGCGCCACTGGTGTTCGTGATGGCAGGGCCAATGGTCACGGTGTAGTCGCCCGCGAGGCTCTGCGCCGGGATCGTTACGTCGAATGTCCGTGTGTCCACGGTGGCGATGCTGATGCCGCTGGTGATCGGGCCGGCAGGGCCGGTGATGGTGAGGTCCGCGGTGGTGAACGTGCTGGCGATGATCGGGTCGTTGAACTGCACGCGCAGCTTGGCCACGTTCGTGGTTACCAGTCCGCTGGGCTGGAAGGACGCAACGTAAAGCTCGCTCGTATCGAGCGTGAGCGTGGCGACGACGCTCGTAACGGAGCCGTGAGGATTGGAAACCACCACCTGGTAGTTGCCGGCGTCCGCCATGGCGGTGCTCGTCAAGACGAGCCGCGGGCTGGTGGCGCCGGCCAAGTTCGTGCCGGCGTGTCGCCACTGGTAGGTGAGCGTTGGGAAGGCGGTCTCGGCGCGGACAGCGAATTCCTGGGGCAGTCCCACCAAGCCGCGCTGGCTCAACGGTTGTTCCATGATGTAGGGCAGCGTGCCCCAGAGACGGAAGCTGTAGGCGCCGGTCCACGGGCCGTTCCAGCCGGCGGGGGTGACATACAGGGTGTAAACACCGCCGCGGCTGAGCGTGCGGGCCCCAGGGCTGCCGCCATCCAAGCGGTCGCCAAAGAGCTGGTTGCCGCTGTCGTCGTAGAGGTACCAATCGATGGCGTAAGGCGCGCCGCGGTCTTCGAAATAGACGATCTGGTCTTGCGCGGCAGTGAAGGTGTAGATGTCGTAGTTGCCGGGCGACTCGATGCGGCCCGCGCCGGTGGTCGGCGAGCCGTCGCGAACGGTGTCGCCGATGGCGATGTTGAAACGGTCGTCGCGCACCGGCCGGACCATGAAGGAGTAAGGGCCAAACCAGTTCGCGTCCGCTCCGCCCGGATGGACGTAGATCGTATAGGTGCCGATGCCCAGCGAGCGGCGACCGGGGCTGCTGCTGTCCATCCCATCGTAGAAGACTTGGTTGCCCCATGGGTCATAAACCTCCCAGTGGGTTGAGTTGGCCCCGCCCAGGTCGTCGAACTGGACCACTTGGTTCGAAGTGCTGGTGAAAGTGTAGATGTCGTACGCGCCCGGCGACTCGATGTTGCCTGCGCCGAGGGCGGGCACGCCATTGCTGACCAGTGTGCCGATGGCGATGTTGAAGCGGTCGTCCCGCACGCTACGCACGCGGAAGGAATACGCGCCCACATAGTCCGGACTCGCACCCGCTGGATAGGCGTAGATCGTATAGGTGCCGGGGACCAAGCCGTACCGTCCGGGATCCCCGCCATCGAGGCGGTC
The DNA here is from genome assembly GCA_964371005.1 of uncultured Verrucomicrobiota bacterium. Lineage (GTDB taxonomy): Bacteria > Verrucomicrobiota > Verrucomicrobiia > Limisphaerales > MWDV01 > MWDV01. Next base: position 4,396 of record CAYJNU010000462.1, read on the forward strand.
GTTCACGATGCGGTTGGCCCGTGAGTCGTAGATGTCCCAGTTGATCGCGTAGGCACCGCCCAGGTCTTCGAAATAGACGACCTGGTTCGTGGTGCTGGTGAAGGTGTAGATGTCGTACGCGCCGGGAGATTCGATGTTGCCGGCGCCTCCCGCGGGCTGACCGTTGGATACCAGTTGGTCAATCGCAATCGTGAAGTAGTCGTCCGTCACGCTGCGCACGCGGAAGGAGTAATCGCCCACCCAGTTGGCGTCCGCACCACCCGAGTGAACATAAATGGTATAGGTACCGACTCCCAAACCGTAACGACCCGGGTCGCTGCCATCCAAACCGTCACTGAGGATGCGGTTGCCCGATGGATCGTAGATTTCCCAAACCGTGTAGTTGGCGCCGCCCAGGTCCTCGAAATAAACGACCTGATTCGACGCGCTGGTAAAGGTGTAGGTGTCGTACTGGCCGGGCGATGCGATGTTGCCGGCACCGACCGCCGGGACGCCGTTCGTCACGAGATCGTTGATGGCGATCGCGAAGCGCTGATCGCTTACGCGCAGCACGCGGAAGGAGTAGTTCCCAATCCAGTTCGGGTCGGCGCCGGCGGGATGCGCGTAGATCGTGTACGTCCCCACACCCAATCCGAAGCGTCCGGGATCGCCGCCATCCAAGCGGTCGCTGATGATCCGGTTGCCCCACGGGTCATACACTTCCCAGTCAATGGCGTAAACGCCACCCAAGTCATCGAAATAGACCACCTGGTTCGACGTGCTGTTGAAGGTGTAGGTGTCGTAACCGCCCGGCACTTCGATGCTCCCCGCGCCCACCGCCGGGATGCCGTTGGTCACGGTGTCGCCGATGGCGATCGGGAACGAGTTATCCTGAACCGCCCGCAGCGCGAAGCTGTAGCTCCCATAGAAATTCACGTCATTCCAGCCTGGATACACGTAGAAGGTGTAAACGCCCGCGCCGACGCCCACGCGACCCACGTCGCCGCCGTTCAGGTGGTCTTCGAAGAGGCGATTGCCCAACTGGTCATAGAGCGAGCAGTAGAGGTAATTGCGCTCCGCGCCGAATTCCTCGACGTAGATCACCTGGTTCGAGGTGCTGGTGAAGGTGTAGATGTCATACGTCCCCGGGCCTTCCAGATTGCCCGCGCCTGCCGCCGGGATGCCGTTGCTGACCGTGCTGCCGATGGCAATGGGGAACCGCTGGTCGGTCACGCTCCAAACCTTGAAGCTGTAGGCGCCGGTGTTGTTTCCGTTCGGATACACCAGCAGCCGGTACGTGCCGCCGCGCGTCAGCGAGCGTCGGCCGACATCGTCACTTGGCATGTAATTGTTGAAGACGAGGTTGCCCGCTTCGTCAATCAGTTGCCAGTAAGGACTCGCCGCCGCACTCAGCACCTTGAAGTATGCGAGTTGTCCCGGGGATGCGGTGATGGTGTAAACGTCCTGGGAGCCGGCGACTTCCAGGTTTCCCGCGCCGCTCGCCGGGATGTCCTGCGCGACGGTGTCGCCAATGGTGATATTGAACTTCTGCGTCAGGTTGGCCGGCGGTGCGGCAGTGCCGGCGTCTTCTAACGCGAACTGATAGGCACCTCTCTGCCATTCCTGCCCGTGACCGCGGACGACGAGGGTGTAATTGCCCGTCTTCGCGAGCAGGACGTTGCCCACGCTGCTGCCGTCGAGATACTCATCCCGAAACACGCGCAAGCCGTCCGGGTCGAGCAACGTCAAGTTGCCGTAGTAAATCCCACCTTGATCTCTAAAGAACACCTGTTGTCCCGCGGTGCCGTTGAAGGTGTAGCGATCCTCGGCGCCGGGCGACTCGATGTTGCCCGCCCCCGCCGCCGGAATCCCGTTGCTCACCGAACTGCCGATCGCAATCGAGAACGACTGCGGTGTCGGCACGGCCCAGAGC
>CAYJNU010000463.1:0-6302 GCA_964371005.1 uncultured Verrucomicrobiota bacterium
GACTGAGCGCCTGCAGCTCGTCGTGCAGGGCCAGGATGGCGTTATTGAGAATCGTATTTGTGTCCATGATCGTTATCAGTCGTGTCGATCGGTATTGGTTCAAAGTGCAGTTTCACAGCAGATCACGTTTTACCCAGGTGGCGATCCAACAGGGCGCGTTCCTCGTCCGTCATCTTGACTCCCCACCGGAAATAGAAGTTGGTATCCACCTCGAAATGAAATCGCCCACCCGGCGCATCCCAAAAGTTCCAGAGCGTGAGGCAGTTCCGGAGCAACTCCGCGGTCTGACGTGCCTCCTCCAGCGGAGCAAACGCGGTCATGGCGTCGTAGAGCAACACGCCAATCCGGGCATGGAGTCCCAGGCGGCGACGTTCCTCGATAAACCGCAGCAAGGCGCGGCCGGTGGTGGCGGCCACAAGTTCTTGCTCCGGGAAGTTCCGCGCCTGCCGCAGCAGATGGGGGACGCCATCGTTCAAGGAGTCCACGCGCAATTCGGCGTCGCCCAGGTTGAAATGGCGGATGCGACCTGACAGGCTGCGCCAGCGACCAGGCAACTCCACGACCTTCTCCATCTCTTCGAGAAACCGTTTGCAGTCCGGATAGCGCTTGTTCCAGGTGTCAATCATCGCGCGTCCCGTGCCCGAGGGCGCTTTGACGCCGGTGTTCGCTTCGATGAGCCGCTCCAACAAGCTTGGGGATGCACCATAGGGGATTGAGAAATTTCCGCATTTGCCGCAACCGTCGCGGACCATGCGCTCGTCGCATTTTTCACGTGGCTTGCCCATGACCGCCGTGCCCATCTCCCAGTGGAGGTCACGCTTGGGATGAAGGATGGAGCCGTCGGGGTTGCGGAGGATGCGCGGATCATCTGGACTGACCAACAGCGCCGGATCCCACTCCGATTCCGGTATGCCCTCGTTGTCGTTGTAACACAACCGCACTACCTTCTTGGGATTCTCCTTGTCGATTCGCGCAAACTGAACGTCGGGCTCGGTCAGCACGCGAATCATGTTCTCGTCGTTGGCGTAGCGGGCCAGGGCGACGATCTCGGCGGTCTTCAAATCCATGTCGATGATCACCCAGCCGGGCGGTGCTTGCACACAGGCCCGCAACGAGGTGGGTTTGTCCTGGTGCTCGGGGTGTGCCGCCTGAACCCGCGAAAACGCTGCCTCAATGGGTTTGGTCACGGACTTGGGCCAATTCAGGATATTGGGCTTCCAGGCACGGGGGCGGGCCGTCTCGGTCAGGGCGAAGTTCGCATGGATGCGACTGTCCTGCTGAATCCAAGCGTGCAACCCTTGTTGGCCTTTTGCTTCCTCGCCGCCCTCGGGCGCTGTGCCCGGGTTGTCCGGGTTGGGAACGGCATCGGCCAGTTCCTCCTCTGTTCCACCCAAGTAACTCTTCAAGATCGTGTCAACCCCCCGCAGTTCTTGGAATTGCGCCACGAGCGGATCGGCGTTGGCATAGACACGGACGGAGTCCTTGTCCGTGGCCGGCTCGTAGTCGCCCTGTTGGGACTTCGGCAACTCCGTCACTTTGCTCCACGGGATTTGAATCCCCGCCCGCTTGGTGCTCTTGATCGGCTTGAGTTTCCGCACCTGGAACAACCAGCGCTTGCGCTGAATGACGGAATTCAAGTTGAACAACGGCGCGTCCAGGCGGTGTTCAAACAGCTCTAGGAACTCAGCCCAACTGCGCGCATCGAACAGGCGCTTGGCCAGCTTCCGGGCTTGCTCCACGGCCGGGTGTTTACGGTCGAAGCAGCCCCGATCATCAAGCCCCTCACGAAGGAGTTTCTGAATTTCCAAGAACACGCTGACGCCCTCAGTGCGATTGCGCCGCGCGAACAACAGCATGAGTTGCTTCTCGGCCTCGATGGTCAACGTGCGGCGGAACTGGTCAAACAGAATGCGGCGGTTCCGGCGGAACACGCGCCGCATGTCCGTGAGGAACTCTGTGATGATCGGCAGGCCGGTGTTCGCTAGCTCATAGAATCCGTCGGTCACGAATGGCAGCACGAACGAGTTGTAGTAATCAGCCAGCTTCTGCCTCTCCAACTCACGCTGGAGCGGTGCGCGGCAGCGCAAAGTCGTGTCGACGTCCTTACAAGCGTAGGGAATCAAGATGGCGTCGGGCACACGTCCATAACCCTCCTCGGTCTTGTCATCGAAGCCGTGAGTCTTCTTCCATCGCTGAAGGTCGAAGTCGTAACGCCCCAGATCTGTGTATCGCACCGACAACCGCTCCAGCTTCAAGTCGGCGTATTCGTTGACCGTGTGCTGGGCATACATCGTGTCGAACGCGAAGCGCTGATAGACATCGATGCCCAAGTGATGGTGCATCCAGGGGATGTCGGCGCTGGCATTGTGCCCAACGAACTTGACCGACTTGTCGTTAAACACGGGGCTCAACAAACCGCGCACAGCCTCGATCGGGTGATCGAACGCGTAGTTGAACTTGTCATCCATCAGCCGTAGATAGGCTGCCTGCCCGGGCGCCCAGCAGAACTGGAAGGAGCGCAGGCGTCCACCCCACGCCGTCTGCCCGTGCCACTCGCAATCCACCGCCAGTTCGGTCACGCCTTTGGCCTTCAGTCGGGCCACCATTCCAGCCAGTTCAGTGGCTTTGCTCAGGGTGACATACTGCTGCGGCACCTGGATGACAGTGTGGCCACGAATTACATGCAGCTCCGCTTTGACCGCAGCAAGGTCGAGCATGAATCGCTCGTAGAGCTCCGGGCGCATGACCGGAACGCTCGTGGCGTCCATAGGAAATATCCTCACGTTGGGACCGATCCATGGCGCCACGATGAAACTCCCTTGCACGTCGCGCAATCGGTATTTGACCCGGCGTTCCTTCGGATCTGGATTGAGTCCAATCATGAAGTCGAGGACCGGCTTGCCCAAACAAACGATGATGCGCAGTTCGGGCTTCATCCGCTCCACCTCGTCCAAGAACGCCGGCGTAGCCCAGCGATAGTCTGTCGCCTTCGGTTTGCCGTCTGGCAGGTATTTGACGATCGCCGTGAAACGCCAATCCACGTCGGCAAACCTCGTGCGCGACAGGCACCGGAGAAACAGGTTGCCGCTGCTTCCCCGCAAAATCCCGGGTGGACAGCCAGTGTTGGTTTCGACTTCGTCCTGGGTCACGCCCGCCGCGACGAAAAAGACGGGCGCAGGAATTGTCCCGCGCCCGCCCAAGTGCAGAACGCCCAGACCGGACGCTGGCGTGATCACCGTGTTTTCCGTGATGCGAGTGGGCGGCTCGCCGCCTGCGAATACCTCGGGATACAAAGGTGTTTTCACTTTTTCGGTTGCCGCCAGCCAGCCAGTTAACGCATCGACGTGGAGGATTTAATCCGCATCAGAGTTGTCTGATTCCAGGTGTGCGGAGACCGACTCGAACGTGAGACTCCCTCCGGCGCCAAGAACCGCAACCGCCTCGCCGTTGATCCAAAAGACATCGCCCGCGATGTCGTTCGGCAGGGCAGATATCTCGAATGTGAAGGGCAGCCGCGGTGCCTTCTCGCGAAGGTTGAGGCTGGTGAGATCGACGCTGATTTCCTCGAAGTCAACGTCTTGCGCCTCGGCGATGAGATTGGCCAGCGCCGGGTTGGCCAAGAAGCGAGGAAGCGCTGCGCGGATTCGATAAACCAAGGTGTGCTCCAACAAGCTGTCAGGGAGTTTTTTGAGCAAACCCAGGAGCGGGCGATTGTTACCATTAACGCGGTCCAACGTGCCGTTCGAGTGACCGGCCTGTGTCCGCGATTTCAGCCAGACGCCGAACAGTTCCTCGAACTGGAGCGGGTCGGCGATGAAGTCCCACGCAGCGCGTGCGAACTTGTCGGGGTCTTTCCCTAGCACGCGAGCGGTGTCTGGATGCCCAGCCTGGTGCGTGATACTTACGTGGAGATGTGGTTGCTCCAACTTGATGCCGTTGGGCCATTTCGCACGGAAGGTGTGTTCGAAACCGACCGACAGCAGATCGGAGTCAACTGAGGACATGTCGCCTCCGACGCGGTCAAGCAGCGTGGAGCACAGGCGGTGCGCCAACTGCGGTTCCAGGGGAACACCGTGTTTGCGCAATGCCGACAGCGCGGCATTGATCTGCTCTGGCGTCCGCCAGGGACCGGCGTTCGCGAACTTGAGCGAGGCCCCGGGATTATTGCCGAGCGCGGTCCACTGCAGCACCGACAAGACCCGTTCAATCTGCTTCCGCCGCTCAAGGGCAGCGCTGTGATGCTCGATCAAGTAAACCAGAAGCGGGACGGACTCGTAGTCTGGATTGTCATTCAGCAGGATGTCGGCTTCGAGGGCGTGAATGGCCTGGTCGAAGAAACCAGGGTCGGGCGGAACGGCATTCCATTTACGGTAGATCCACGCGAGATAGGCGTGGCGTTGGCGAGCCGTCATCGTGCTGAAGTCGATGACCGATTTCCCGGCGGCGGGGAGCGGCTCAGGGTCGCCCGATTCGTCGGGCAAGTGAGCGTCGATCAAGTAGCCAGCGTTGCTGCTGGCTGACGTGTCCGGGTAAAGCCCTGGGCAATTCGCGGGAATCCGCGGGATCGTGTGAAACCGGCTGTAGGCGAAAATTTTCATGGCATTAGATAATTCGAGCGGTTCGAGTGTTGATTTTACCAGTTGTTACCTTTCGTTGTGGAGGTTATGGAATCCTGCAACGGCGAACCGTTGCATCGGGCGGTCGCCCGCAGGATGTCTTCGACGTGGGCGACCGCGAAAGGGTCGCCCGCGCGAATTGAACTATTTGACAGGGAGGTTTTCATCTTGTGTTTTGTCTTTCTGTTGCTGCTTTCTTACCGCCAACCCACCGGGGCTGACGGAAATTCATGGGGTGAAGCGCTTGTCTTTCGATCGGTGTTTTGGCCGGAGGAGCTGCATGGATTATTTATTTACACCGGGCAGCCCCTCGCGTTGCAATCGAGCCAACTCTTCAGTGGAGACACGCCATTCCTGACCGACGCGCACCGCCTTGATCCGGCCCTGCCGAATGGCGCGCCGAACGCTGCCGGGGTGCCAGTTAAGAACTGCCGCGACACGCCTCGTGCGCAACAATTGCGATTCGTTCTTGAATGCGGTTTCGCGATTCACGGTGGCATCTTCGGTCACCTGGTGAAACCGCGCGACACCCTCAAGCGGCAGAAACCGATGAAAGTTTTGCCGTTATGAGCTTGTGAAGAACTGTGTGGAAAAGTCGCGATGAACAGATGCAACGACTCCAGAATGCACAGCAATGCGCCGACACGGTCGCGGGGCGCAATAGTAGCGCCAACCGTTTCGCAACGGCACAACACCGACGAACAGTCTTCGCTCCGGAAGGCAGCGTGATTCAGGAGTCAGTTTATCGCCGACTGGCCGCCCGAGGCATCGGAGGGCAATCCCATTCCTCCATACACATCTTCGAGATGACAGCTCGCACAGTGCGCACAGATACCTCCACCTCCGTATCACGCTGGATGCAGCGTGCAATGTCCTTGTGCATAAAACCACCGTCAGTCCATCGCCACAACTTCGAAGGGTAAACCGGGTCTGGAGTTTGATTGTGCGTGTGCAGCCAGACTCGGGTCACCAGTTCCTTGTCCGTCCGGTTGTTCAACAATTGCCGCGCGTAGGCCAGCCAGGCCGAGGTGAAGTCCGGGAATTGAGCGTAGGTGGCGAGAAAATCGTAGACGACGAGGGGAAGTCCTGTTGGCGTTTGCGCCCAGGGGAACCGGCCTGCACGAAATGCCGCCCGTGCTAAGGCTTCCGAAGCCCCCGACAAGTCGATCTGGGCGGCCTCGCAGTGATCTTCATCAAAGGTGTCTTTTACGCGACCGACGAAGCCGCGTTTCCTGGTCGCGCTGTCCAAGACAGAACGTGATCTGTATGTGGCTGCGCAGTAGACCGCGAAGATCAGCGAGTTTTGCGACTCCCGGCATGGGATGATCTTGCCACCCCAAGTGGCGACCTGCTTCCAATCGTCCGCAAACCGGTGAAGCCACTTCGAGGCGATTGGCTGTCCGATCCAGGCCGAGCAGAACTGTTTCATCTCCGGGGCGAGCAGCGCCCAATATCCGATTGTTGATGGGGTCTGTTTGGGTTTAGACATGGTTAGTATTCTCCTTGGTTTTGATTATCGTTGCGCGGGGACTTTGCGAATTTGCGGGAAGCAGCCGCCAAGCGTCTCGCGTGCGCGATGGCGCTGGCGTGGATTGTGCCGGGCGGGATCGGCTGGCAGCCCGAGACGGGAAATGTGCCGGGGCTGCCGTCTCCAGTGGGGGTCACAGGCTGTGGTTTTGAGCGAGG
>CAYJNU010000464.1:0-6244 GCA_964371005.1 uncultured Verrucomicrobiota bacterium
CTGCTAGGTTTTCCACGCTCTTTGGCCATTGGACGTTGCTGCGCCCGAGGACGGGCGCACTCCGCCTTTGCCGCCTATTCCGCCACCTCCCCAGCAGAAGCCACCATTTCCCATGAACATCCTCATCGCTGACGATCATGAAGTGGTCCGGCGCGGCGTGCGCGAGCTGTTAAGCCAGGAGTATCCCCAGGCCCGCATCGCCGAGGCCAAAGACGCCCCGGCGGCCATCGAGTTGTTGATGCAACAATCGTGGGACTTACTGCTGTTGGACATCAACATGCCGGGACGCAGCGGGCTGGAGGTGTTGGCGGAGGCGCGGCGGCTTTGTCCCACGGCGCCGGTGGTCGTGCTGAGCATGTGTCCGGAGGAGGAGTTTGCCGTGCGGGCCTTCAAGCTCGGCGCCGCCGCCTATCTCAACAAGGCGAGCGCTGGCGATGAATTGCTCGCGGCGATTCGGAAGGTGCTGGCGGGCGGGAAATACGTCTCCAGTGCCTTCGCGGAGAAACTGGCCGGCCGGCTCAGCGGGGTGGATACGATCGCCCCGCACGAGGCGTTGTCCAATCGCGAACTCCAGGTGCTTCGTCTGATTGCCCAGGGCCGCACCATCAAGGAGATCGCGGCGGGGCTGTCGTTGAGTGACAAGACCATCGGCACGTATCGGCTGCGCATTGCCGAGAAGATGCGCCTGTCCACCAACGTGGACCTGGCCCGCTACGCCCTCAAACACGGCTTGGTGGAGTGATTCCGGTCACCTATCTCACCGATCCGTTCCGGAGTGCGCCCGTCCCCGGGCGCAGCAACATGAAACAGGGCCGGAGTGCGCCCGTCCCCGGGCAGAGCAACGTGAAACAGGGCCGGAGTGCGCCCGTCCCCGGGCGCAGCAAGCCGCAAACTGCAAGCGGGTCAGTAATCCGCCCACGCCCCCAGGCAGATAAACCTCGGAATGCAGTGCGTCACCGGGTTGAATCGTGGGCGTTCAGGCGGATGCACGTCGCTGCGACCGGGGACGGTCGCACTCCGCAGTTGCACACCGACCTGCACTCCGGGCTTGTCAGGCTCCGCACGTTGCCCTTTCTTTTGTGGCAATGAAAACCAAACGCCTGCCCAGCCCGCCCTACAATCCGGGCGTGCGCGATCTCGTGCAGAGCAAGCGCGCCGGGTCTCGTCCGCTGCCGAGGGATGAAATTGAGCGCGGTTTTCTCGGCTGGCATGAGAACGGTTATCTGCCACATCGGGATGAACCTGGCCTCATCCCGTTTGTCTCGTTCCGGCTGGCGGACGCCTTCCCCGCAGAGTTGCGTTCAGAGTGGGAAGGGTTGCTGAAAATCGAAGACGACCGCAAACGGCGTATCGAGTTGGAGGCGTATCTCGACCAAGGACGAGGCGAATGCCATCTGCGCCGTGCGGCCATTGCGGCGATGGTGGAAAGTTCGCTGCTCTTTCGGCACGAGGTGCAATACGAGTTACGCGCCTGGGTGATCATGCCGAACCATGTGCATTTGCTCTTCCTGGTGCGGGACGTGCCGATGTGGCAACTGGTGGACGCGTGGAAAGGCTACACGGCCAAGGCGGCGAACAAACTGCTCGGACGCAAAGGCCAGTTCTGGCAGGAGGGCTATTGGGACACCTACATGCGTGACGGCGAGCACGAGGCGAAAGCGCGACGGTACATCGAGCACAATCCGACGCAGGCAAAGCTGGTGGCCGCACCAAGGGACTGGCCGTGGAGCAGCGCCCGATTTCGGGATGCGTATGAAAGGTTGTGCGTGCCCGCGGAATGACGGAGTGCGCCCGTCCTCGGGCGCAGCAAGCCGCAAACCGCAAGCCGCCCAGCGATCATCCCACGCGCCCAGCAGGATGGACATCGGAATGCGAAGAGTCGCCGGGTTGCTTCGTAGGCGTTCATGCGGACGCACGTTGCTGCGACCGAAGATGGTCGTACCGGTTTATCGGAGTGCGCCCGTCCTCGGGCGCAGCAACCCAAATACTGCAAGCCGCCCAACGATTTTCCCGCGCCCCCACCCAGATAAACCTCGAAATGCGAAGCGGCGCCGGGGGGAATCGTAGGCGTTCAGGCGAACGCACGTTGCTGCGACCGGGGACGGTCGCACTCCGGACAAAGCCAAATCCCATCTCCCATTTCCCATCCCCCATCCCTGGCTGCTGTCAGGTAAACACCTGACGCCCCGCTTCCCCCGCCACCGACTTCAGGACGCGCTTCTTCCCATCTATGCGAGGCCCGTGGTGGGTGGGATGATGGCAACATGATGAGGGTAGAATGCGAAGGCACGCGAGTCGAGGCGGGCATCCCGAAAGGCGGCGCTGCGGAGGCGGAGGCTGTGCAGCCCGGGCCCATTCGCGCCCGGATCCGGCCCGATACGGTGGTTGCTCTTCGTGGCTACGCGATCAGCGGCCACTCGCCCATGCCAGACTCTCTGAAAGTCCTGATCGTTGACGACTCGGACATCGTGCGCGAGCGCTTGGCCACGCAAGTGAGTGAAGTGCCGCGGGTGGAACTCGTGGGACTGGCCGCCGACGGCCCGACGGCCATGCACTTGTTTCAGGAGCGTCATCCCGATGTCGTGGTGCTCGACATCGAGCTGCCGGGCACCTCCGGCTTTGAGTTGCTCACCCAGATCAAACGGCAACGTCCGGCATGCGTTGTCATCATGTTAAGCAATTACGCGTCCGGCTCGTTTCGGCTGGGCTGTAACCGCCTGGGCGCGGACTTCTTCTTCAACAAGTCCCACGAATTCGAACGCATCACCGAGGTGCTCGCGGCCATCCTTAGCGCGCAGACTTCTCCGGTGTGATCCTCCAGACGAAGACGACACTATGAAAACAAACACCTTGCTGCCGCCTCCCAACCGCATCGGCGCCGCGTGGTTGGAAAATAACTCCACTGCGTCCGGCGACTTCGCACCTGTTGCGACCCTGCGCATCAGTCGCAACGGCAAAACGCACCGGCCCGCGGCAGAATGGGCGGGAGCCGGCGAAGAGCGTTACCGGTTGTTGTTCGACTCCAATCCGCAACCCATGTGGGTGTACGATCTGGAGACCCTCCGCTTCCTCGCCGTGAACGCCGCCGCCGTGGCCCAGTACGGTTACCGCCGCGAGGAATTCCTGGAGTTGACCATCAAAGAGCTTTGCCTGCCGGAGCACGTGCTCCGGCTGTTGGATAGCCTCGACGAGGTTCGCCACGCCCGCCCCGACCAGGGACCGCGCCGACCGGCCCTCTGGCGCCACCGCCGCAAAGATGACACGGGCCTCGACGTCGAACTCACCGCCCGCCCGGCGCATTGGAACGGACACCGCGCCGAACTCGTGTTGGCCCGGGATGTCACGGGCACGCTGTGTGCCGACCGCCGATCCTCCGTCTTCACCCGGCTGGCCGGACAGCTCAACGTGACGACCACAGCCGGCCAGGCCGGCCAGATGCTCGTCGGTGCGGCCGAGGAACTGTTCGGCTGGGACGCCTGCCTGTGCTATCTCTACGATGCCGCACGCGATCAGGTTCGCTGTGTCGTCAGCCAAGACACGCTCAACGGGAAGAAGACCGACATTTCGCTCTGCGCCTCTGGAGGCCCACCTTCTCCGCTGCTCCGCTACGTGCTCCAGCATGGGAATCAGTTGATCCAGCGGGACACGGAAGACGTCATGCCCGTGGTGGCGCAGCCTTTCGGCGACCCGACCCGTCTCTCGGCGTCGCTGATGTGGGTGCGGGTTCACCTCGGGCCGGACATCATTGGCGTGCTTTCCATCCAGAGCTACTCGCCGCTGGCCTACGACGAGGAGGCGCTGAAAGGTCTGCAGCGGCTGGCCGATCTCGGCGCCGGGGCGTTGGCCCGCATTCAGGCACAGGAATCCCTCCAGGTCACCGAAGCCCGCTGTCAACTGTTGAGCAGAAACCAGAGCGAAGGACTGTGTGTGGTGGACGAGGCCGATCGTCTGCTGTCGGTGAATCCGGCCGCCGAGCGGCTCTTCGGCGCGGCTCCCGGCGACATGGTAAACCGCGCCCTCGGTGATTTCCTCTCACCCGAACAGCGGGAGTTTGTCCGACACCAGACCAAGCGACGGCTACGAGGCGAGTCCGTCACCTACGAGTTGTCCATCACGCACGCAAACGGCCAAACCCGGGTTCTGCTTATCGCCGTGACCCCGCAGGCGGACGCGGCTGGCCGCTACCTCCAGGCCTTGTGCATTCTCCGCGATATCACGCCGCAAAAGCGCGCCGAGTTGCTCGTCGCCCAAACCCAGTTGCGGCTGCAGACCGTCTGGGATGCCGCGCTCGTCCCCATGCGATTGACCGACGCCACCGGGACGATTGTCATGGTCAACCGCGCGTACTGTGATTTGGTCAGCCTGTCCCGCGAGCGACTGGAAGGCCAGCCCCTCTCGGTGGTTTATAGCCCCGCCAGTCAGGAGCAAGCTCTGAGCGATCACGCCCGGCGGTTCGAACGGGATGACCATCTCCAACAGCGCACCGCCGAAGTCGTCTTCTGGAACGAGAAACGGGCCATCCTGGAAATCGCGGAGACCTTCCTCAGCCTGCCCGGCCAGCCTCCGATGTTGCTTTCCGTGATCCGGGACACGACCCAGCAACGGGAAACGGAGGCCCAACTCCGCCAAATGCAACGGCTCGACTCCATCGGTCAGTTGGCCGCGGGCGTGGCCCATGACTTCAACAACATTCTGGCCGTCATCCAGGGCGAAACAGGTCTGCTGCTGATGGATGCCGCAGTCGGATCCCCGACCACGGAAGCGTTGCGCCAGATTCAACAAGCTGCCGCGCGCGCCGCCGATCTGACGCGTCAACTCCTCCTGTTCAGCCGCCAGCACACCCCGCAATTGGCCGTGGTCAATCTGAACGAAGTGGTCGAGGGCCTCGCCAAAATGCTCAAGCGCCTGCTGAGCGAGCGGATCGCGACTCGCTTTGTCTCCTCCGCCTCGCCCGCCACCGTGCTGGCGGACATGGGCATGATGGAGCAGGTGTTGGTCAATCTCTGCGTCAACGCCCGCGATGCCATGCCCAAGGGCGGCCATCTGCTGGTGGAAACCAGTTTGGTCGAGCCCACTGACGACGACCTGGCACGGTTGCCGGAAGCGCGTCCCGGCCCCCACGCCTGCCTGAGCGTCACCGATACGGGCTTGGGAATCCTGCCGGACGCGCTGCCGCACATCTTCGACCCGTTCTTCACCACCAAGGAAGGGGGCAAAGGCACCGGGCTCGGCCTGGCCACCGTCCATGGCATCGTCAAACAACATCAGGGCTGGATCAAAGTGGACACCGCCGTCGGCCAGGGCACCACGTTCCGGGTGTTTCTTCCTCAGACGGACAAACCCGTTGCTCCCAGCCCGCCTGACCAACCGAAGGCCACTCCCGCCGAGGGACACAATAAGACCATTTTGGCGGTCGAGGATGAGCCGTTCCTACGTGAAGTGAATTGCGCCGTTCTGCAGCGACATGGTTACCGCGTGCTCTCCGCCGAGTCCGGTCCCCAAGCGCTGGAGTTGGCGAAGACCGCGGGCCGGATTGATCTGTTGCTCACGGACATGCTCATGCCCGGCGACATGACCGGACGCGACCTGGCGCGGGCCCTGCACGAGCAGCAGCCGGACCTACCCGTCCTGTACACCAGCGGCTACAATCCCGGCACGGGGGACACGGAGTTTCTGACGCACCCCGAAACTCACTTCCTGCCCAAGCCCCATAACGCTGAAACGCTCTGCCAGCGCGTGGCCGAGTGTCTGCAGGCCAGCGTCAACAGAGCGGGGCAAGACCGAGTCCCCGCCGGCATCGAATCTAATTATGAAACCCCGCGTCCGTAGCGACAGGCATCCTGCCTGCCGTAGCCGGCGGCATCTTTGCCGCCCGGCCCGCAACGAAACGCCCGTCATGACCTCGCACTTGCAATCCAAACACCCGGCTGGCAGCCGGGTGCTACGGCAGGCTGGGAAGCCTGCCGCTACGGCGCGTGCCGCCACAGCAGTCACCTCGCTCTGTTCCAGGACTCGCGTTGATCGTGATGGCCTGTTCCAGTTCGGCCTCCGGTTTGACTTCCCGTTCAGGTTGCGGAAGGCGATTCAACCTGACCTTCGAAGCCGGTTGGGCGCTTGGAGCGCGGCTGTCCTCGGTCGCAGCACGGTAATTCGCGGTCGGAGTGCGGCCGTCCTCGGCCGCAGAAACTCTCCACAACCCAAAGTCTGGGGACTTTCGTGCGCTGTCCCTTCCTCAACGTTGCTG
>CAYJNU010000465.1:0-6224 GCA_964371005.1 uncultured Verrucomicrobiota bacterium
GCCTACAGTAAGGGACACCAGTGGAGTTCAAAGTGGCAAAGTCTCTTTTCCCGGAAAGGAAAAGGTCCAGAATGCAATCCCCGCTTAACATCTTGCACTTGGAGGATGATCCAAACGATGCCGCCCTTGTTCAAGCCACCTTGGAAACCGGGGGCGTCACCTGTGCAATCACTTGCGTGCAGAGTCGCGATGGTTTTGTCGCGGCCCTCGAACACGACGGCGTGGGCCTCATTCTCTCAGACTTCTCGGTGCCTGCGTTTGATGGGTTTTCCGCGCTGGAAATTGCGCGCGTCCGATGCCCCGATGTTCCCTTTATTCTGGTCTCCGGAACCCTGGGCGAAGAACTGGCCATTGATTCGCTCAAACGCGGCGCGACCGACTATGTTCTAAAGCATCGTCTCTCCCGACTCGTCCCGGCCGTCAACCGCGCCATGCAGGAAGTCAAAGAGCGCGTTGAGCGCAAGCAGGCCGAGGCAAAACGTCAGGAATACAGCCGCAAACTTCAGGTGCTTTCGCACCGGCTGGTGGAGGCGCAGGAAACCGAACGCCGGAACATCGCGCGCGAGCTGCACGACGAAATCGGCCAGGCCCTCACTGTCATGCAATTGAACCTGCAAGCGATGTTGCAGTTGCCGGGCACCGAGGCCCTGTCCCCGCGCTTGAACGAAAGCCTCGCAGTGGTCGAGCGCGTGCTGGAACAAGTGCATGACATCTCGCTCAACTTGCGCCCGTCAATCCTCGACGATCTGGGATTGGCCCCGGCCTTGCGTTGGTACACCGATCGGCAGGCGGCACTCGTCGGGTTGAAGGTCGAGTTCCACGCCAACCCGCTGGAGCAACGCTTGGACCCGGTGATTGAAACCGAATGTTTCCGCGTGGCGCAGGAAGCATTGACGAACGTGGTGCGCCACGCCCAGGCGACAGTAGTGACGGTTGAGTTGCGCGAGGAAGATCGGCAACTCCACTTGCGCGTGCGCGACGATGGGATTGGGTTTGAGGTGATCGCCGTCCGTGAAAAAGCCCTACGCGGCGCGAGCCTGGGCCTGCTAAGCATGGAGGAGCGGGCGGCGTTGGCCGGTGGCGGACTGGAATTCACGTCCATCCTCAAGCAGGGCAGCGAAGTCCACGCGTGGTTTCCGTTGAAGTGGCAGACTCCACCGGTCGGTCCGAACCCCGATGAATAGCACCGCCAAACCGATTCGCGTCATCCTGGCCGACGACCACACGCTCGTGCGGGCGGGCATTCGCGCCCTCCTGGAGAAGTTGCCGAGGGTGGAAGTCGTGGGCGAAGCCGGCGATGGCCGCGAGGTGCTGACTCTGGTCAAGCTGCACCGGCCCGATGTCGTTTTGATGGATATTTCGATGCCCGGTCTGAATGGCCTGGAGGCGGCGGCGCGCATGGCCAGGGATTTTGCGGACGTGCGGGTCATCATCCTCTCCATGCACCACAACGAGGAATATGTCTGGAAGGCGCTCAAGGCGGGCGCGGCTGGATACCTGCTGAAGAAGGCCGCGACGGCCGAACTGGCCACCGCCCTGCAACGCGTGGCGCTCGGGGAAACCTATCTCAGCCAGGAAATCTCCGACCGGCTGCCCAAGAACTTCGCTTTGGATGGAATCGCCGACCGGAAAAGCCCCCTCGATCAGTTGACGGGCCGGCAGCGGGAGATTCTCCAACTGATAGCCGAAGGCCAAAACACCAAAGGCATCGCCGAAGTTCTAAAGGTCAGCCCCAAGACCGTCGAATACCATCGCATGAAGTTGATGAATAGCCTGAACGTGCATGACGCTCCAGGCTTGGTGCGGTTCGCTTTGCGCGTGGGTTTGATTCCGCAGGAGAACTGACCACGGGGCTAGAGTGCCCGCGAGGGCACGCGCCGACCGTCTCCATCTAGTCGAATCGGCGGGCAGTCGGCTTCGAACGTTCGGCCTGGGCCAACGCGCACCGCGAAAGCCGGATGTCTTGCCGCAACTGTGCCCGGGAGCGGATTGCTCGCCGGACCGGCACGGCGAAGCGACTTTCCTCGCCACATTGCACGTTGCGTTTCAGAATGCCCCTTTCCATTTCAGGGTTTTTCTCGTGTGTGATAATAGCGGGCCGCGTGGCTCGCAGCGCTCGCGTCAACAAAGTCAGCCAAACCGCTGGCTCCAAGTGTCACCGTGCCGATGACTGTCCAAGCCGCGAAATCCTCCGTCGCTTCGATGTCATACGTGCGACTGATCTGGCCTGTCACTGTCAGAACAACCTGCCCGGTGGCTGCAATCCGGAGTCCGATGGTGGGAAGTCCTGGAGCGGTGGGTGGCGGGTTCGTCACGGTCACGCTGGCGGGCGAAGAAGTGACCGTGCTGCCGGCGTCATAAATCGCGTTTGCGGTCGGGTTGTAGGTGCCGGCGCTCACGCTACTCCAAGTGAAGGCGTACGGCGCCGAGGTGTCTTCGCCCAGCAGCATCGCGCCGTTATAGAACTGGACCTTGGTGACCGTATGGCCGTTGGCGGCGACACTGGCAGCGAGATTGATGGTCGCGGGCGACGCGTAGCTCTCGCCGGAGACAGGCGAGATCAGCGCGATGGCGGGAAGATTGTCAGATAATGGAACCGTGTAACCGACTTCATTCGAGGGCAGGCTCTCTTGCCCGTCCGAAGTGTACGCAGTCGCCACGAAGTAATAGGTCCCCCCGGGCGTCAGGTTCGAGACGGTAACGGAGGTGCTGCTGCCGACATCCAAGCGGACCGTGTAGTTGCTGCTCGCCGTTCCGTAATGCAGCGCATAACCGGCGACCCACGCATCCGGACTGGGGTCCCACTCCAAGGTCACATTGCACGGGACGGGAAGTGTGGCACCAAACGCCGGGCTGGGGTTGTGGAGCAGCGCGAGAAACAGCATTCCCGCCAGGACTCTTGTCAGTCCCATGGTTCGTGAAGGCCGGTCCAATGTCGGGTTGGCGCGGCCCACTGCTTGTTCAGACATTGTGCGCATGAGTACCGTTACGTCTCATAAGTTCCGACAGCGACTAGGGCGTTCCTTGCCGCCGCTGGGAAAATCCTTGGTTGCAGTTTGGCAGCGTGAGCCTACGACCGCTGAACGGCTGAACTGGCGAACCGACCATGATCCGAGGAAGTTCTCCCGAGCAAACGCTGGGTAGGGTTATACCCCATAGTGAAACGTGTCGCCGAGGCGTAGTATGACCCGATTCAACAAATCACAGTTAGCAAACCAAACGTGAACCAAACATATATTATGACCACATTATTGAAACGTATCGTCGCTCTACTCTGCATCACCGCCTTTCTGGCCGTCGTTGGCACGGGCTGCAACACAGCCCACGGCTTCGGCAAGGACATGGAAAAGGCCGGCGAAGGAATTCAGGACGGCACGAAGTAATCCCTGTGCGCCGTGCCCACGGAAGCCACCAGAGCGGCGGGGGTGTTTCGGACTGTCCCTGTGCGCTGGATCGGCCGGTTGGGCGCGGGAGTATGGTCGCAGTGGAGTGAGTTGCGCCACGCGGCGGCCGTGATCGGAACGGTGCTCTGCGTTTGTGTTCAACCGCGGTGCTGGGGGCGCATGGTGGGAAAGGCGTTTACCCGGCAGGTCCTGGCCATCGGCGTCGAGCCGCTCTGGTTCGTCGGCGCGTTGGCCCTGTTCGTCGGCATTTCGGTGGTGGTGCAACTCACCTTCTGGATTGGCGAGGCGGGGCAGTCGCAACTGCTCGGACCGCTGCTGGTCGCCGTCGTGGCCCGCGAGTTGGGCCCACTGCTGATCAACCTGATCGTCATCGTCCGCAGCGGCAGCGCGATGACGACCGAACTGGGAGTCCTCAAGATCAACGGGGAAGTCAGCGCCCTCGAAGCACAGGGATGCGATCCGTTCTCGCATCTCGTTTTGCCGCGCGTGCTGGGCATGGCCGTGGCCACGTTTTGCCTGACGATCGTTTTTGTCCTCGTCGCCTTTGCAAGCGGTTTCTTGTTCGCGGCCTGGACGGGAAAGGGCAGTCGTGATTTGCTGCTATTTGCAGACACCGTCTCCCGCGCCGTCCAGCCCAAGGACGTGTTCAACATTCTTGCCAAGAGCATCCTGCCCGCCCTGTTTGCCAGCGCGTCGTGCTGCATCGGCGGGTTGGGAGTTGGCGGATCGGTCGCGGACATCCCGCCGGCCACGCAACGGGCGCTCACCCGCTCCGTCGCCGGGTTGTTTGTCATCTCCGCCGCGGTCTCGCTCCTGACTTACCTGTGACCATGAACGAAACGGCCAACACCCCTGATCCTTCACGCCGTGACGACCGAAGCCGACGGCTGGCAGATCGCTTCAAACTCCGGCGCGTCAACGAAATCACCGGGACGTTCGTGCTCGTCGTCATCGCCGTGGTGATCGCCGCCGTGGTGTGGACGGGCCGCAGCCAGCGCTGGTTCAGAAGCAACGTCACGGTGCGGATCGTTCTGCCCGAAGACGGCGCGGCGGGCATCCGGCAGGGATCGGAGGTTTACTTTCTGGGCACCCTCGTGGGCACCGTCTCCGATGTTCTGGTGGATGAGAATGGCCGCATGGAGGCGCAGGCGAACATCCGCCGCGACTTCTTCCGGTTTGTGCGCGCGGACTCGTCAGCGGTCGTCAAGAAAAAGTTTGGCGTGGCGGGCGATTCATTCTTTGAGATCACGCGCGGCGAGGGCCAGCCGTTGCCGGAGAAGAATGCGTCCATCGTCTGCAACGAGCAGTTTCAAAGCGTGCTGGAAGCGGCGGTCGAGGAAATCCGTCTTCAAGCTTTGCTCGTGCTGAAGAAATTCGGGGCGGGTCTGGACACGTGGACCACGCTCGGCACGAACCTCATCACCTCGCGGGACCGACTGGATCAACTCATTGTCCGCGTGGACGGCCTTGCCGCCGCCCTCCAGCAAGGCAAGGGCACCGCCGGCAAGTTGATCACCGACCCCGCGTTGGCCGACGCGGCCCAGAAGCTTCTGGCGCGGGCGAACGAAGCGATGAGCGAATTGCAGGGTGTGGTGACGAACCTGAATGTCGCGGTGAAGCATGTCCAGGACGGCACGGCGCGCCTGCCGGAAATCACCGACGCCGTCGCCAACGAAGCGAAAGACCTGCCCGGCCTCGTCCTGCAAACCAAAGCCTCGATGACGGAACTGGAGCGGTTGATTGAGGCCATGCAACGGCACTGGCTCTTGCGCAAATATGTGAACCACACGAACCCGCCGCCCTTGCGGCCGTTGCCGACGAGCCAGGAGCCGGCAACAAAACCGACATCAGGGCTCCGTTCACCGAAGGATTCAACGCGATGAGCATCCACGGACGCGAGGCCCGGAGCGATCCAGATTCCGGGCCCGGCAATTCGATGTCTGCCAGCCAGGAAAGGGGAGTGACTGAGTTAAACCAGCCAAGCCTTGCCAGCCGTGCCTACCTTGCGAACCCGGCTCTCACCGCTTCCCCGCACGGCTGGCGAATTGGCGGGGCCGGGGTGCTGGGCTTCACCGCGCGTGACCAGCGCTGGCGCTTCGTGTTCGGCTATGCGCCGGACCTTGGCGCGCTACGCGAGGAGTTCGGTCACTCGCGTTCTTTCAACCTGGTTTGGCAGTACAGCTTTGGGAAACACAAACCGTCAAGCTGGGCGGGAGTCACCACCGGTTCCGAGTATTTGCGCCGGCCAGCGGCACGCTAAGACCGCCGCCACCTGCGCGTTCACTGTCCGAACCGATGGCGCCGGAAGAAGAGCCGCTGAAAGTGCTCGGTTCGCCGAGGGGTCCTGCAAACTGAGGTTCCAGCCAGACCCGTCTTCGCCGAGTCATCCGGAGAACGCACGGTAGGGTTACACCCCATAGCGCAGCGCGCCCCCTGTCCCATGCTGGTCGTTCGCGTGCGCGAACACGAGTTCCCTCCTGCCGAACCCGCCCCTGTCGGCAAGAGAGGCTGACCAAGCCTGCCTCCCGAAGAGTCGAGACTTTCAAGCGCAAAGAAACGGACTTGGAGCGATCCGCCCGTGTGAGGAATCCGGGAGACTATCGCATCCGTCGCCCCTGCGCGAGCAAAACGCCGAATTCGCGCTCTGCCACCCGGGAGGCCTGCATTGCTTGTTTCCCGCCATCACGGGCGGTTGGTTCGACGTCAGCTCGCCACCGAACCAAGGCCATCATCGAACGGTTGCCTCCTTTCGTCTTCGGCGTGAACCCCCTGTCTATTCACCCATGCGAGAATTCCGAGTGGCAATGCGAAGGATGGGGC
>CAYJNU010000466.1:0-6206 GCA_964371005.1 uncultured Verrucomicrobiota bacterium
CTCGGCGCCGGTTGCCTGGCAGCGATCGTCTTCCGCGCGGTGGTGCCGGTCGGCCCGGACAAGGCGAACACTGCTTGCCAGACGTTGTTGGTGATTTGCACGGTGCCGGGGATCACTGTGTTCACAGTGATGGAGACATCGTCCACCAACCAGCCGGGCCGCGCTGGAGCTTCAAAGGAGAACAGGAAGTAGTGCCACGCGACGTAAACCACCTTGCCGGTGTAAGGTGTCAGGTCCAACTCGACTTCTTCCCAACCGAACGACGACTCGTTGGGCAACTGCCACAGGATTTCGGGCGCGGCGGTGATATCCGTGATGATTTCCACGGCCGCCAATTCAAATTCCAGGTCCGACCGGGGAGTGAAATCGTAATTATGCCAGAAGCGCAGCGTGGCGCGGTTGCCGCCGCTGAGCAGAATGCCCGGGCTGATGAGGTAGCATTCAGACTGGCTGAGCGGGCCGCCGCCGAGGTTGCTGCCCCAGCAGTTGTTGGGTGAATGCGCGCTCTCACCGCCGCCGGGCACGCCGCGAGTCCAGTCGGTCTCTGATTCCTCGGCGGCATAGGTGGACCACTCGACGCTGGGTGTTTCCAGGTCGTCCACGAAGGGCGGCAGCTTGGGCTGCAACGTGGTGAAGGTGTAGAGCTGGCCGTTGTTGTCGTCGGTGGTGACATTGCCCGCGCGGTCGCGGCTCACCACGCGCACGTAATAGGTTCGGTTTGGCTTCAGTCCGCTGAGGAACACCTCGTGAACGGTCGCGAGCGTGGGATCGTAAGCGGTGAAGTTGTTCGGGAAGCTGTCGGGTGATTCGCTGTATTGGACGAGTGCATCGGCGTCCTTGGAAGTGTCCCAAGTCACGAAGGCTTCGAGGTAGCCGGGGTCAATGAACACGTTACTGATCGCCGGGGCATTCGTCTCAATGGTGGCGGCAGCGCTGACGGTCTGTCCGGAAGAGGCGTCGAGGTAATCCGCCCGGATGGTGTCGCTGGACTGCACGAGCAGCGTGCCAGGCGTGCCCGTATTCGTGGGGACAAACACGAAACTGCCGCGGAACAGACCTCGGCGGGTGGTTTCGGTCAGGGTGACATTGACGGGATCCAGAACCTGTGCGCTGTGGACAGTGATGGAGGTCTGGCCCTGACCTTGGAGGTCCAGGTCCTCGACTTCAGCCAGCGCCCGGCCGGGTACAGAATACACCCCGCTGTCCAGCGTCAGCGTGCTGCCACCCTGGCGCGGCGCGAGAAAGTTGAGGGCGTCGTTCAGCAGCCCGATCCGATTGTTGCCAACGCCGCTGCCCAGCGGGACGGCGTCGAGCGGAAACGACAAATAGACCACACGCCCCGGCAGATCCACGCCGGTCTTGGGTGAGCGAATGCCGACGATTGCACCGTCGCTGGTCAGGATGGGGCTGGCGTTGGTGGTGGGAACGATCCAATCGGAAGGATCAATCGTGCCGAGCAACTCCAGCAGCGTGAGAAGTTCATCATAAGGCGAATAATCAAGCGCGATGTTGATGCCGGCACCGACGGGATCGCCGGTCCCGGCAATGCCACCGACGGGCTGGTCTTCAGTGTAGGACTGCACCTGGAGCAGGCTCGAATTCAACCCGGACACGCCCGCTTCCGTAAGGCGAGTGAGGCCCTCCATGGAAGCGACGAAAAGCGAGCCTCCGCTGTTGACGTAGCTCGCAAGCTTCTGGGGGAGCGTTGCCGCCGGGGCAGAAATCTCGTCCATCCGCCAAATCACGCAGCGATAGGCCTGCAACTGAGCGGCAGTTGGCTCGTCGCCGGTCGTGTTGTCGAACATGTCGTAGGTCACCGCAAGCGCATTTAGGGCGTCGGTATAGCCGCTCAGCGGCGGCGCTGCGACCAAGCCGAAGCTGTCCGTATAGGAATCAATCAGCAGCGTACTCGGGGGCTGTGTGCTGATGATGGTGAAGTAGGCGCCACCGTTGTTGTTCGTGGAACGGTTGCCCGCCGCGTCCTGCGCAACAGCCATGAACTTGACGAGCGCGTTGGGAGGCACGTTCGGCAACGTGAACTCGCGCGTGACGTCCAGGACGCGGTTGGTCGCGCTGAAGTTCAGCGTGTTCGTGCCGTAATACACGATGGCCGTCGCGTCTTCATCGGTGTCCCACGAAACCACGATCTGTCCAAAACGGTTCGCGGCCTGCACGTTCGAGATCACCGGCGGGAGCAGATCGGCGCTGGCGCTGAACACGCGGTTGCTGGACGGCGAGGCGTCCGTGTAGACGGCCTCAATGCTGTTGCCGTGACTGATCTGGAGCTTGCCATCGGCGAGCGCGGGACCAGTGGCGGTGGCGACGATGCCCGTGAACAACCCGCTGCCACCATTCGCATGCAAGGCAATGGGTTCGCCCCCGGGATCGGCAGCGCTGCGGAGGAGAATACTGGCGCTCGCCTGACCGGCCAGATCGTAGTCCACCAACGTCAGTCGAATCTGATCCGGCGCTCGATACACCGGACGATCGAACGCCACGAGGCCCACTCCCGGGGCCGCGAAGACGGCCGACACGACCAGTGTGAAGTCCTGGTCCACGAGGCTGGGGGTGTCATCTCGCGCGTCTTCCACGACCCGCGCCGCGTGAACTCGGATGAGATATTCGCCTGGTACCGGCGCGTAGAGGTGAACCGCTTCGACGTTGTTGATGGAATCAGGCACAGCCAAATCGGGCACGGATTCGCCGTCGGCAAACTGGTTGCCGGCATAGACGTGACCATCGGGCGCGACCACTTCCAGATCCAGATCGTTAACCAGCGCGATGACGGCCGCCGGATTGCCCGGCACGTCGGTGTAGGCCAGCGTGATTCTCAGCGGTTCGGCAGCGCTGCCGATCAGGACGCGCTTCTCATACAGGGCTTGGTTGGTGAGCAGGACACTTTGATCCAGGAACTCGTAGTCTCGGGCGCCGTCGAGCAACGCCGGCAGGTTCACGCGGCCCCAACCTTCATCCATGTTCGGCACGGGGCCGGTTTCGACGAAGTCATCCATGTCCGTGGCAGAATTGATCAGCGCGGCCTTAGCGAGGGCAGGGGAGGGGGTCGCCCCGGTATGCGTGGCGCGATAGAACTGCACGAACACCGCCGCCGCACCGGAGACGTGCGGACCGGCCTGGCTGGTGCCGCCCTGATACAGGTAGTTGTCCGAGATCGGCCACCAGGCGTTGTCGTCGTTGGCATATACGGACCGCAGCGAAGCGATCCAACTGCCCGGCGCCACGACGTCCGGTTTGATGCGCCCATCTTCGCAAGGCCCGCGACTGGAAAAGTCGGCCATGGAATCCGGGCCCTGATCGTAGATCGTGAATTCCTCAATGGGCAGATTTCGCCGATCACTATTCGCGGCGCCGGTGGCAATGACGTTCTTGGCCACGGCCGGACTGCCCACCGTCTGATAGGAAGGGCCGGCGTTGCCCGCCGAGAATTCGAGGATGTATCCTTGATCACCGAGCGCCAGCGCATCGGCATCGCGCACCAACTCGTCAAATTCCATCGCACTGATGTCGTAGCGCCCCTGAGTGTCGTCGCCCCAACTGTTCGAACCCACGTCCGCCCCGGCACGCTTGGCATCTCGCGTCAACGTCTCGAAACTCGGCGGCGCCGCGTAACCACCTGCGCCGTCGAAGATCCGCTGCGCGATCAAACTCGCGCCTGGCGCCACGCCCAAGCCGTAGAGAAAACCGTTTTCGTCCGTTTCGCCCACCGTCCCGTTGCCCGCAATGATGCCGGCGCAGTGCGTGCCGTGACTGTGCTCATCCGCCGCGTCCGCCAATTGGCCTGGGGAGCCATAATAGAACAACGCGCTGACCCGGCCTTGAATGTCAGGATGCATCTGGTTCGTGTCGCCGCTGTCCAGACCGCTGTCGGCCACGGCCACTTTGACGCCGCTCCCGTCGTAGCCGAGCGATTGTGCGTAAAGCGTGTTCGGGCCGCCATCGCCCGCGACGATCTTCGAGGACACTTCGTCGAACAGCTTCATTCTGGGCGACGGTTCGATCCACAACACCGCGCGGGATTGGGCCAGGGCGTTGAGTTGCGCTGGGTTGATCTGGCCGCGCAGGACCGTGCCGGAGACGAGTTTGGATTCCTGCTGAATCTCCTGTAGCAGCCCTCGCACGCCGGCAACATCATTGGACGCGGCCCGTGCGGAGAGCAGAATGCTCAACTGCAGTGGTTCGACCACGCTGGCTTGGGCTGACAGCCGAGCCGCAGCCTGGCCTGCCGCCGTCGGCAGACTGCGGTGCAGCTTGTGTTCGGGACGATACTCACCCAGCCAGGTGACATAGGGCAATTGTCTTACCTGGGTCGGAGATACACTCTGCAAGTCCGCCACAAACGCATCATCCGGCACATAGCGAAGAAGCTGAACGCCGAGAGTTTCAAGCTGCTGCCGCCACTCCGGTTGTGGAGCTTCCCGGAACTGGATCAGGAACAGACCGGAGGCCGCTTGGGTCGTCGTAGGCGACGTGAGGGCTTTGGACCGTTGAACGTTCGCCGGCGGCGTGATGACTTCGTTGCGGAGACGGATGGGTTTGGCCTCGGCGTTGCCCAAAATCACGGAGAGCAGAATGACAACCCCCAACCCTCGCCCGGCGACTGCGTACGCATCAGACTTCACAAGCCGACGATACTCCAGAGATGCAGGCGCGGCAAGGCGGTGGCGCGCTACGACAAATCCGAACTTGCGGCGACCTCCTCTTGGATCGAAGTGCCACGGAGCGGCCGCGGATGCGCCTCTCATCCTTACCCGGTCCCGTTTTCGTGGCGGTGGTTACTATTTCTTGAGTGAACGATCAAACCGACTTGCAACGGCTGCGAGCCGTTGCAGAACACCGCTCAGAGGTGGCGTTGACCTCGCCAAACTGACCGGCTAAGTTGGCGGCGTGAGTCACGAGCTGGCGGACGAAATCAGCCTTGCATTGGGTCGTCGCATAGCCGCGCGACGGTGGCAACAACCGGAATCGCTACAACTCGCCCATGAGGATCTTGCCTGCTGGGCTCGCCGAAATCGCAGCCCATCCTCCCTGCTTCGATGCTGCAACGATTGGCGGGAGATGTTGGCTCGTCCGCTGGAGGGGAGTTGCAGCCTGCTGTCATGAAAATCGGACGGAATGATCCCTGCCCCTGCGGCAGCGGCAAGAAGTACAAGAAATGTTGTCTGGCCACGGACGAAGCCCGGCAAACGCAGTTCCACCGGCAAATTGCCAAAGACGCGGCCTCCACCGAACCCTCATGGGATTTGCCTGAGCCGGAAGCGTTGCCCGACACGGAGGACTACGCCGAACCCGATGCGGACGAAGATTCGGCGCTTGATCCAAACCAGGAGCCGCCACCCCCGGTGCGGGAGTATCCCCAAGTGGATCAGACGTTGCCGGAGCTTTCGCCGGAAGATCAAGCGCTCGTGGATCAATGGTGGAAGGATGCTCTGCCCTCCTACAAGGAGCTTGATGCGGATGAGATGTTAAGCCGGGTGGAGGGGTTTCTGGAAGCGCATCCGGCGTTGTTCCCGCATTTGTGGCTCAACGAGGAATTCCTTTTTGAGCTCGGCGCCGAATTGGGCCGCCGGCAGCAGTGGCCGGTGTACGCCCGACTGCTCCAGCGGTTGCGGCGCGAGCAACCCACGGCCTATGCCTTCAGCTTCGGCTACTTTGATTATGACGTAATCATCGAACAAATCCTCACCGGCCAGACGGAGGAGATTTCGCCCTTCCTGAGCTATTTCAAGCAATACCCCGACAGCCAGCCCGACCAATGCCACGCGCTCGCCAATCTGCTGGCCTGGCGCGGTCTGGCCTCGCCGCTCTGCGAGTTGGCTGAAGCTGTGGCGGTGCCGATGCTCACTTCGCGCAACGTGATCAACGGTGGATTCGCTTTGGATTGGCTGATCCGGCGGGAGTTCGTGTCGTTCCTGGAAACGCGCGACGACTCGGAATCGGCCGCCGGAACGATCCTGGAGCGCTTGCACGCGCTCTCAACGCGTTTGGATTTGAAGTTGACTCCGAGCCTGCCGGACATCCATCGCAAACTGAAGATGGCCGCTGCCCCGCCGACGATCATGGAACTCAGCCAGTACAAGCCACGGGATCACCACTTCCTTGAAGACCTCGAATGGAATTTCGGCGGCTATTTGTGTGCGCATCAGGCGGTCAATTGGACGCAGGCCCGCTTTGCGGCGGAACAACTGGAT
>CAYJNU010000467.1:0-6177 GCA_964371005.1 uncultured Verrucomicrobiota bacterium
GCTCGCCTTTTTTCGCGCCGCTCTGGTCCAGCAACACCCGGCGCAGACCGAACCCGGCCGTCCCGCCTTGCCGGTAGCCGAGTTGCACCAGTCGGCACGCGCCTTGAAACACCTTCGAGGACAATTCGCGGCTGTATTCCCCGGCCATTGCCCGCTTCACGCCTTTTACAATGGTGGACACCGGGCTGCCGTCATTCTCGAATTGTTCCGCGCAGTAGTGGACCGAGACGCCCGCCCGCCGGCAGATGTATTCGTAATATGCGCTTTCATCAGCATCTTGAAAGCGCCCCCACCGGCTGACGTCGTAAACCAGGATGGCGGAGAACCTCGCCTCTTCATTCTGGACGTCCTGAATCATTTGCGACAGGGAATCCCGTCCTTGAATGCTCAAACCGCTCTTTCCCTCGTCCGAATACTCTTTGACGATCTGCATTCCGCGGCGTTTCGCGTAGTCCCGAATCGCGTCCATTTGGTTGCTGGTCGAGTACTGCTGATGCTCCGTGGACATCCGCACGTACACGGCCGCCGGCACGATTGATGGTTCTGTATCGGCTCTGAACATGCGCTTTCAAGGTCGAATCAGAGGATCACCCTCTCCGGCGTTTCTGAATGCGCGCGAGAGCGATCCGCAAATTCGTGACGCGTGGTGTTTGTCTGAATTTCGAGTTGTCCGCCCACCCCCTTTGACGTGGTTTTGAAATTCCGACGTCCGTGCGGCATGCCTGCCAACCAGCATTCGCGCAAACGCGGCCGGAGACAACATGGTGAGCAGCTACGGTTGTCCCGGATTTCCCATTGCGGATTGAGCGTCGTTAATGATTCGTTCGTCATGATTTGGCGCGACTTGCAGAGCGCCGTTCCCTGGAAGCCCTAGTCCAAGGATTTTGCTTCCACGGATTATCAGATCATCAATCGTGGCAACAATGTCCTCTTGTAACGTACTACCGGTAATCACCGACAGAAGTCCGATGAATAAAGGAGATTTCAGCGGGCAGAGTTCCTGTATCGTACCCAATCGTTCAGCAAGTACGTTATGAGATTCCTGCTCAGGCTTAACGGTTTGCGGTTCAGGGGTTTGGTCCCCGGCTTGTGAGGGTGGCTTCTTCCTCCAATACCCCGGATGTTCCTTGCGCCATTTCCGCGTGTTCTCTTTCGCCAACTCGCCACGGAAGTAGGTAAGGTTCTCCAGCTTCCGCAGCCACCTGCGCCGACTGGCAGCTTTGCTGGCACGCTGGCACTCCGAATTGGAGCAGTAGCGCTGGCGACAATAGTTTCGATAATCAGGAGTGAACAGTTTGCCACAATGGCGGCATTTGCGTCGTTTTGGTTTTGAATTCATCACGACACAAGGGACAAAACGGGCAAGTAGAACTGAACGCGGCACGTCCTGTAAACACCACATCATCACGCATACGTTATGACAATTTTGCCACTTTGGGCCGGTGAAACGAAATCTGGACCGCGAGTTTGCTCGCTTCATGCGGAAGGCCCGTGCGGGCCTTTCGTATGCCGAGTTCGCGAAAAAGGTCGGAGTTTCACACACAACGCTTCACCGGATCGAGCGCGGGGAACACCACATCACACTCAACAAGCTCGAGACGATCATGGGCCGGCTGAGAATCAAATTGAGAGACGTTTTCCCGGACGAGTATTAGCGGCGGCGCGGCGTCCCTTCGATTTAGCATTCAAGCAGGCCATCAACGATTGCGCTCAATAACGCGCGACGGTGGAGTAGTATGAATAGTAGTATGGTGATTCTCTTTTTTGCGCGATGTGCCGCGCCGTTGCGCGACGTTGCAGATTTCGCGGAAGCTTTTGCGAACGAGCGTTCTGCGTTGACTTGCTGAAACGCACACGCACACTCTGCAACACGGCTGGCGCAACTTCGGATCAGAAGGTTGCAGGTTCGAGTCCTGCCGGATGCGCCAATAAAATCGTCTCTTCGGGGATCACAGTGGATAGAGATTGAGCTTTCCGCAGAAGAACAGGATGCGAATCCTGTAATTGCGAAAGCTGCGAAAGCCGCGGGCGGCGGATTTGAGGCTCTGGATCTTTGAGTTCAATCCTTCGGTCACGGCGTTGGTGATGTGGTGTTTCAAATACGTCAGCAGATGATCCAAGTGACGCTTGAGCATGCGGGCCACTTCGATCATCGGCTTCAGGCTGCTGCGGCTCACCCACCCAAACCAATCCTTGAAAAACCGGCGGGCCCAGCCCGCCTCCTGATACGCCCAGAACTTCGAGAACAGCTCCTTGGCCGCCCACGCCCGCGCCACCTTCAACTGCAAATCCTTCAAGGCGGCAAACTCACCCGCCTGTCCCGGGCTGAAATTCTGCGGATTATAACGGCGCGAATCATGGCTTTGAAGAAATCTGTCGCAGGCACGCCGTACAGGCATTTCTGGTCGCATCCACGCGCGCCACTTCGATCAGCTCATCCAACGCTGGCGCACCGGCGACAATACCCAGTTGGAAATGGCCGACGCGCGTTGTCGGCTTTCGCCGCCAACGAGATTCGCGAGCCAGTTGAAGATTGCAGTTCGGCTGTTGGTTCGGATAAGCCCAGGGAACAAAGCGTGGGCGGCCCGCTGCCGTTCCGGCAACGTTTCTACAGAGACGACCACACAGTCATCGCCGCACCATGAAGTTGGAGGTACGTTGCCCAACTCCGATACCCGCACTCAGTGGCGTCGCAGGATGAGCCGGTGATCCACCCGCTTGGTTTGATGGAACTCCAGCGGCGGCAACTCCGTGAGCGTAGGAGAATGCGTTTCATTCAGAATGCCGCGGGCCATGGCCTGCAAGGCGAGCCAGCGCGGCCATTCCAGTTCGGGCGCATGGGCCACCTGCCGCAACATGCTCCGCCATTCGATGATCACCCGGTCAATGTCGCCCGCGCCGAGCAAATCCGTCACCCAGCCGTGCTTGTTGAGCGGGTTCTTGTGAACCGATGCCACCACCTGCTCGGCGCCGGCGCCGTATTTCGGCGGCACGCCGTTCTCCAAATAGCCCGGGATGCTCTGCAATCCATAAAGCGCGTGGCAAACCATCGCGAGCCGGCCGGCCCAGCGATTGTCCTCGCCGCAGAAACGAAAACCCGCGTCGAGGTTCGCCAGATCATAGACCAACTCGTCGAGCGGATAGGTTTCGTCCTCCAGCGCCGCGGCGACGGCCAGGCCGTAACCTTGCGAGAAGAAACTCACCATGCGACCGCGCAACGTGGGCTTGCCGGCGGCGTCCACCAGCCCGAGCCGCCGCCACAGGAGCGCCGTGCCGGTCGCGGTGGGCAATCGTTTGCAGGTTTCAACGAGGTGACATTGGGCACAGTCGTACGGCAGCACCTCGCGCTCGGTTGGCCGCCACAGAGCGATGCCGTAACGGTCCACGGGCACGCGCAAGGTCAAGTGGGCAAGGCTGAGGTGCGCCACGAACTTCTGAGCTTGCGGCACCACCTGAACCACCGGTGTGCGCTGGGCCGCCAGCCGCGCTTGCAGCAACGGCAATATCTTCTCCTGCCAAGCCTCCAGCGTGGCCTGGCGTCCGTTCCAGTTGGTCAGCCGGCGAACCCATTTGGCGATGATCACCCGGTCGTCGCGCAAGCGTTCGGCAATCGTGACCGCGCGACCATAGGTCTGGCCGTGTTCGTCTTTGGCCAGGAGGACCAGCGTGCCCTGGCCCACCTTCTCAAGCGCGGCCGGTTCGGAGAGAATGGAACGATTTGGAACTGGCAGCTTGAGACTCGCGCGTTCTGTCTGCGATGGGGACGCCGAGCCGTCATTCGCCTCCCGGAAATCATAAATGCGGATGTTCGCGAGCGGCGTCTCCCTCAACGCCCGCATGGTTTCCCATTCCCCACGACTGTTCAGCATCTCGCGCACGAACCGGCGCACATGGCGAGCGCGCTCGGCGTCCGTCTTGAGGCCGCAGGGCGTCTCGGGATGTTGGAGCGAGGCTTCGACGCCGAGGAAGATGGGTTTGGTCGTGAACAGCCGCGCCTGCACCCGCACCGCCTCGGAGAACGCGTCGTGGCCCAAATCCGTCGCCGCGCTCATCAAGCCCAGCAACGTGCTCCAATCCACCGCCGCGCTGCGGGAGAGATGGCCGGGACGCGCATCCAGCAAGCGAAGCTGGTTCGCCGTGATGAGGACAAAGCCGGTTTCGTCCAAGCCGCGGCGGCCGGCACGCCCGAACATCTGGAGCAATTCGTCGGGGCGCAGCAGTTCCTCCACCTGGTCTCGGCGGTAGGAATCCGCGGCGAGCGCGACGCTGCGCAGCGAGAAGTTGATGCCGGCGGCCAGGCCCATCGTGGCGACCACCACGCGCAACTGCCCGGCCTTGGCGAGGGGTTCGAGCACTCCGGCGCGGCTGGCGTAGCTCAGCCCGCTGTGATGGTAGGCGACCCGGCATTTCAGCAGCTTCGCCAAGTGCTCGCCGACGACCTGTTTCTGCGCGGCGCTCAAAGCCAACGGATTTGGGTTCGGCAACTGGCGCGCGAGTTCGGCCGCCATATGCTCGGCGGATTGCCGTCGCGGAGCAAAGATCAAGATCGGGCCGAGGTCTTCGGCGAGCGCCTTGGCAATAAGCCGGGGCCAATAGCCCTGAATCTCCGAGGGCAGATGGTAGCTGAGGTTGTTCGCATGCACTTCATCGAGCGGCACGGGCCGCTGCTCATACCGGATCAAGACGGCTCGTCGCCCCAGCCGGTTGAGCCATCTCACAACGTGATGCGGGTTCTCCACGCTGCCGCTCAGGAGCAGCAGTTGGGTCTGGGGCGGTGCGAGGGCCATCGCCAACTCGTAATTCAGGCCGCGATCCGGATCGCTGAGCATCTGGTATTCGTCCACCACCAGCAGCGTCGGACCGTCGCCCCGGATGAGGCGTTGCTTCTGCGTTTCGAGCGTGGCGACCAGAACCGGGGCGTGGAGGTTGTCGGCCAGGTCGCCAGTGGCGATCCCCACGTTCCAGCCGCGGGCACGCCACTCGGCAAGCTTGTCGTTGGCCAGGGCGCGGGTCGGGACAGTGTAAATGGCCTGGCCGCGACATTTCCCCTGGTTGGACCACAGCTCGAAGATCAACGTCTTGCCCGCGCCGGTCGGCGCTTGCACGACGACATCCTCCCCTTCGCGGAGTGCGGTCACGGCCTGCTGCTGCCAGAGATCCGGGACGACCACCTGGTTCAGGGCCGGCTGCGCTTCCAGTCTCTCCGCGAGCGTTTGCACCCCCGGAGCATACGCAAAACCCCCTGGCTCGCGAATGGAATTTCCGCAACATGACGGATCACCCGTGCGCGTTTCTGGACGGCCTGTAACCAACTTCCAGCAGCATCCGTCTGGGGCGAAGACAGCGAAATGCTGTCGAAGTGAAGACCGACACCATCATCAAGATATGAAGAGAATCATCGTTGCCGTTTGCTGCCTGCTCGCCCTCGCCGTGACCGTCCAGGCGCAAGATACCAAGAAAGAAGAGAAGAAGAAGCCAACCGCCGAGCAAAAGAGCCTGATGAAGGACATCAAGGCCAAGTACGACACCAACAAGGACGGCAAACTCGACAAGGAAGAGCGCGCCAAGATCAGCGCCGAAGACAAGGAGAAGTTGGAGAAGGCTGGCCTCGGCCCCAAGAAGAAAGAAGGCAAGAGGAAGAAAAACAAGTAGGCAAATCCAGTTCCCTTTCAGACTCCACCGCCCCCGCGGCCGTGGGGTTTTTTTCTAAAAGCCGGAGCATCGCGAATTCCTGGACACGCGGGGCTAAAGCTTCTCGCGTCCCGCAAAGCCACCATCCAACTCGTGCCAGAATTCGAGGTCCTCCTCATCCTGCTCCCAACATAGAAAGACCTCGCGTCCGCCAATCAGCGCGGGGAAATCCACAAGGCCGCGCTCCAGGTCCTTCACCTGAATCTCGCGGCGCTCGAATTCGCCAAACACGTCGCGGATGTCCGCCATGATCCGGACCCACTCGTTGACGAGCGGCCCCCCAACATCGTGCCCGCGATCCATGAGTTGACTGAGCCGCCGATCACGCTTTTCCAACTCCCGCCGCAAGTCCCGCAACCGGACGAGCCACTGGCGCAATTGCGGCAGCAAGGCGCGGGCTTCGTCGCGGGTGTAATGGTGCTGGAACTGGTTGGACATGGGCAAACAGGCCGAAGAAACGCGTTACTTCGGCGGCGACCCCTCGAG